>CAJAKX010000420.1 GCA_903940425.1 uncultured Opitutia bacterium
ATCTGCAGCATGGCAAAACCCAGGCCCACGATGAACAGCGCGAGCAGGAAGAACGGATACGAGCTCATGACCGCGGCGGGATAGAACAAGGCGCTGCCGGCGGCCGCCACCAAGAGCCCGATAGTCACGCCGTTCTTGTACCCGATCCGGTTGATCGGGTCGCCGGAGACGAGGGCCACCCCGTAATAGACGAGCGCGCCGACGGCGTAGGCGCCGAAAAAGGCGAACTGCACCAGCATCGCCTGAAAGTAATTCAGCGTGAAGGCGTCCTTGAACCGGGGAATCAGGATGTCGTTCCACACCGTCATGAACCCCCACATGAAGAAAAGCACGGTCATGATCGCGAAAGGGCCGCGATAGGTGGGATTCGCGGCGACGGGCGCGTCGCGGGAGGGTGCGGAGGAAGATTGCTGGGGGGTCATGAGGGATGGGGGGGAAAAACTGCCGCACGGCGGGAACACTGACGGGGCGCCGCTTTCTGTCTGATCCAGCGGAAAAGAAGAAGCCAAATCCGCGCCCCTTCCCACCGGCGCCCTGCCCCGGCATTGATGCGATCGACCTGCGCGGGGCGGTCGCGGTAATCCACTTGTCCCGGCGCCCACTCCTTGGTTTTAGTCTCCCAACCGGAGATAAAATCATGCACATCCCGCTTCTGCCTGTTTCCCTTGTGTTGGCCGGTCTCACGGCTCCCGCTGTCGCCGGGGCGGCGGCGAGACAAATGATCCCCCTCGACGACGGCTGGGAATTTCGCCAGCAGGTGCCGGCGGACGGTTCCGCGCCGGCGGAATGGCGTCCCGCGCAGGTGCCGGGCGACGTCCACCTCGACTTGCTGCGCCATCAGATCATTCCGGATCCCTTCTTCCGCGACAACGAATCCAAACTCCAGTGGATCGAAGGAGCCGATTGGGAATACCGCAAAACGCTGCCGATTTCCGCCGATTTGCTGCGGCACAACCATGTGGAACTCGTCTTCGACGGCTTGGATGCCTACTGCGAGGTATCGCTCAACGGCCAGCCGGCGCTTACGGCGGACAACATGTTCCGGATCTGGCGGGTCGACGCGAAGCCCCTCCTCAAACCCGGCGACAATCTGCTCCGCATCGTCTTTCCCTCGCCCCTCAAGGCGGCAGAAAAGGCGGCCGCGGGTGACCGCTGGCGCACCCCGATCGGCATCGCGGAAAAGACCTACGTGCGCAAGGCGGCCTACGAATACGGCTGGGACTGGGGACCGCGGTTCGTGACCAGCGGCATCTGGCGACCGGCGCGGCTGGAAATCTGGGATGACGCCCGGATCGCCGACCTGCACATCCGCCAGCGCGACGTATCCGCCGCGGTGGCGCACCTCAGCGCCGAGGTTGAGGTTCTGGCCTCGACCGAGATTGCCGCCGAGGTGACCGTCCAATACGAACGCGCCGGCCGCCGCGATCAGGTGGCGCGCCGCGTCGCTCTGCACGCGGGTCTCAACCATGTCGATCTGCCCATTGAAATCGGCCGCCCCGACCTGTGGTGGCCGACCGACATGGGCGCCCAGCCGTTGTACGCGTTCTCGGCCCAGCTCAAGGTTGGCGTGGAGGTGGTGGACGAGCGGAAGGTCCGGGCGGGCCTGCGGTCGGTGGCACTGCATCGCGAGCCGGACGCCTGGGGTCGGTCCTTTGAATTCGTCATCAACGGGGTCCCGGTCTTCGCCAAGGGCGCCGACGTGATTCCGTTCGACAGTCTCCCCAATCGCGTGACCGGCCGCGAATACCGGCGCATCCTCGAATCCGCCCGGGATGCCCACATGAACATGATCCGTCACTGGGGCGGCGGCTATTACGAGACCGACGAGTTCTACGACCTCTGCGACGAGCTCGGCATCATGGTCTGGCAGGACTTCATGTTCGGCAACGACTGGCAGCCGGGCGTGTACCGCTTCAAGCTCAACGTGGCGCAGGAGATCGAGGACCAGATGAAGCGCCTGCGCGACCACGCGAGCATCGTGCTGTGGTGCGGCAACAACGAAACCGAGGGCGCCTTCGATTGGATCACCCACGCGCGCCAGATCGAACCCACGGCCCAGGTCCAGATGTGGAAGGACTACCTGACGCTTTTCTACGGCGTCATCGGCCAGAAGGCCCGCGAGCTGGCGCCCGAGACGCCCTTCTGGTCCGCCTCGCCCACGGCGGATTTCGAGGAGCAGTCGGACACCTTCCGCACGGGCGATTTCCATGACTGGAGCGTGTGGCACGGCCGCGTGCCGTTCGCCGACTACGAAAAGCACGTCTACCGTTTCGTGTCCGAGTACGGATTCCAATCCTTCCCGGAGATGCACACCATCGAGGCCTTCACCGCACCGGAAGACCGGACTGGCATCCTCACACCGGTGATGCTGGCCCACCAGAAGAACCAGCAGGGCAACGCCATCATCCATGACTACACCCTGCGGGATTATCCGGAGCCGAAGGATTTTGCCTCGTTCCTTTACGTCAGCCAGGTCCTGCAGGCGGAAGGGATCAAGGTCGGTGCCGAACACCTGCGACGCAATCGTCCGAGGACCATGGGCTCGCTATTTTGGCAGCTCAACGACTGTTGGCCGGTGGCGTCGTGGTCGAGCATCGACTATTTCGGGCGCTGGAAGGCGCTCCAGTATTATGCGCGGCGATTCTACGCACCGGTGTTGGTCTCTCCGCATGTGGAGGACGGCACCCTCGCGGTGTATGTCGTGTCGGACCGCCTCGAGCCGGTGGCCGCGTCCCTGCGGGCGCGGATAATCAGCCTCGACGGCCGCACGTTGGACGACACGACGCTGGCCGTGACTATCCCGGCCCAGTCCAGCCAGGTCCACCTGCGGACCGCGCTGTCCCGCCTGCAGGCCAAGGGCATCAATTTCTCCCAGGCCTTTGTCGCGACGGACCTGACCGCGGAGGGACGGACGCTCTCGTCCAACCTCGTTTACCTGGCCCCGACCCATGAAATCCACCTGCCGGCTGCAGCGATTGAATCCGTGGTCGTGCCGGGCGCGGATGGATGCCGGTTGCGCCTCAGCGCGAAGGTGCTGGCGCGCAGCGTGCACGTCACCTTCGGCAAGCTCGATGCGAGGCCGTCGGACGATTACTTCGACCTGATCCCGGGTCAGCCGGTGGAGATCAGGGTCGAGGGCGCCGCGAGTGCGGAAGAGCTGCGCCGGGAGCTGAAGGTGCAATCGTTGGTCGACGCATTCTGAACCGGCCTCACACCGACAAATGCAGGGCTGCCGCCTGCGGGCAGGTTGATGCTGAGATGGCCGTCTTTCCCAAAAGCAAGAGTCGGTCTTCCCCGAAAGCGCCTCATCCTCCGGCCATTGACCGGCGCGCGCCGATCACCAGTGATCTGCGTTTCGGAGAGATTTGGGCTTTGAAACATCCGGCAGGACGTATTAGGTCCGGGACTCATGCATCGTGCAGGAAAATCCGAGGGATTCCGCTGTGCGCGGCGTATCACGTGACATGATGGACCGCGATCCCAACCTTTCCCGTGTGCTCAAGAGCTGGCGGCACGAGCCGCCACCCGCACCGCGCTTCAATGCCGAGGTGTGGGCGCGCATCGAGGCGGCCCGCGAGGCGCCCTGGGCCGCCGCCGCTTTCATCGCCCGCGGGCTCGGCATCCCGGCCCAGCATTTCCGCTGGGCGCTTCCGCTCGGCGCCAGCCTGGCGCTGGCCTTCGCGGCCCTCCTCGGCGCGAGCGCCGGCGCCCTGCACACCTCGCTCACGAAAAACGACCGGATCGCCGCGGCTTATGCGCAGACCATCGACCCGCTGCAGATGACCGCCGGTCATCATCAGTGATGAAACGCCTGGCCTCCTTCCTCCTGCTCGTTGTCGCCGTGGCCGCGACCGCCTACGGTGTTACCTATTATCTCAACACCCGCCAGACCGAGGATCAATGGACCTGGCTGCGACGCGAATTCCACCTCAGCGCCGCCCAGTTTGCGCGCATCGAGGCGCTGCACGCCGCCTACCAGCCGGTCTGCGCCAGCCATTGCAGTCGCATCATGGCCGTGCAGCAACGCATGGCCGCGCTGGAACAGGCCCGAGCCAGGGGATCGCCCGACTACGCCGCGGCGCTGAAAGAATGGGACGCCGTGAAGCACGAGTGCAACGAGGCCACCTTGCAGCACCTGCACCGGGTCGCCGCCGAAATGAATCCCGACCAGGGCCGCCGCTACCTCGCCTTGATGGTGCCGCACATCACGCAATACGATCACCGCGAACCGCGGGGGGTGAGATGATCCCGGGAGACCGCGGGCAGATCGGCCGCCACGCCGGCGAGTGTGCGATCCGCGCATGACGGCCGACACCGATGAAGTCCTCATGGGCGCGCTCGCCGGCGGCGATGACCGGGCGCTCAACCGGCTGATGGACCGCTGGCAGGGGCCGCTGCGCGGCTTTCTCCACCGTTACACGCAAAACGAACACGACGCGCTCGACCTCGCGCAGGAAACCTTCGTGCGCGTCTACCAGCACCGGACGCGCTTCCGCACCGGCGCGCGATTCTCGACGTGGATGTTCCAGATCGCGCTCAACCTCGCGCGTTCCCGCGCCCGCTGGCAGAAGCGTCATCCCACCGACTCGCTGGACGGCGGGTCAGGAACTCCGGACGGCAGAATTGATCTGCCGGTGGAAACAACCCCGGCGGATGACCTCCTGGCCGCCGAAATGGTCGCGGCCGTCAAAACAGCCGTGGCGGCCCTGCCAACCGATCTGCGCGAAGCCGTGGTTTTGTCCGAATACGAGGAAAAGTCGCACGCCGAGATCGCCGCCATCGCCCGCACCACCCCCAAGGCCATCGAAACCCGTCTCTATCGCGCCCGCCGGCAGTTGCGAACAGCCTTGGGAAAATACCTGCGGACCTAGGCCTCCGCAGACCGCACCGGCACGGCAAAAATCGGCATGCGCGTTTTGCCGATTTGCGGATATGCGCTAGTCATTGATGGTTTATCCTCATGTCTCTCGTCTCCCTCAATCCCGCCACCGGCAGACTGATCCGCCGTTACCGTGAACACTCCCCCCGGCAGCAAGCCGCGGCGGTGAAACGCGCGCACACTGCTTTCCTCGCCTGGCGCCGGGTTTCTTTCGCCCGCCGCGCGCGGCTGCTGCGCGCGGTGGCAGCGGTGCTGCGGCGCAAATCCGGCACTCACGCGCATCTCATCACCAGCGAAATGGGCAAGCCGCTGGCCCAGGCACGCGCCGAGATCGGGAAATGTGCGCTCCTGTGCGAGTATTACGCCCGGCATGCCCCGGGCTTGCTCGCTGATGAACGGCCTCCGGGAGCGCCAAAGAACAGCTTCATCACCTTCCAACCGCTGGGCGTGATCCTGGCCGTCATGCCGTGGAATTTCCCCTACTGGCAGGTTTTCCGCGCGGTGGTGCCCGCACTCATGGCCGGCAACACCGTTCTGCTCAAGCATGCCTCCAACGTCTGCGGATGCGCGCTCGCCATCGAATCGGCCTTCCGGGAAGCCGGCCTGCCAGCCGGGGTGTTCCAGACCCTGCTCATCCGCCCGGATCGCGTGCCCGCACTCATCGGCCATCCGCACGTGCAGGCGGTCACCCTCACCGGCAGCACCGCCGCGGGCCGGCAGGTTGCCGCGCTGGCCGGGGCGGCCCTCAAAAAGTGCGTGCTGGAACTCGGCGGCAGCGATCCGTATGTGATTCTTGCCGATGCCGACCTCGACCTCGCCGCCGAGGTGGGCGCCCGGTCGCGTCTCATCAACAGCGGACAAAGCTGCATCGCGGCCAAGCGCTTCATCGTGGTGGAGGAGGTGCGCACGGCCTTTGAACAGCGCCTCGTCGACCGCATGGCGGCGCGCAAGGTCGGTCCGCCAGCCGATCTTCGCACTGATATCGGCCCGCTGGCCCGGACCGATTTGCGCGAAGAGCTGCACGCGCAGGTGCGCAAAAGCCTGCGCCGGGGCGCACGACTGCTGCTCGGTGGCCAGCCGTTGCCCGGGCCGGGCTGGTTTTATGCGCCCACCGTGCTTGCCGACGTGAAGCCGGGCATGCCCGCCTATGACGAGGAATTGTTCGGCCCGGTCGCGGCCATCATCCCGGTGCGCGACGAAGCCGCGGCACTGGCGGCAGCCAACAGTTCATCCTACGGGCTTGGCGCCGCGGTCTTCACGCGCGATCGCCGCCGTGGCCGCCGCCTCGCGGTCGAGGAACTCGAGGCAGGCCTGGCGTTCGTGAACGACTTCGTGCGCTCCGATCCGTCGCTGCCCTTCGGTGGAGTGAAGCAGTCGGGGCACGGCCGGGAATTGGGTCCGTTCGGCCTGCGCGAGTTTGTGAACATCAAAACCGTCCTGGTGACCTGATCAGGCTGGGGCTGTGCGTCGGCAAGCGCGAGTGGGCAAGTGTCTGCAGATGTTGCACATTCGCAACCATTCACTTCATTCTCGTTTTGCCAAGGAGGGGTGGTACGCTTAGCGTTTTTCCCGTCTTCAGCCTCGTCTCGGCATGCATAAGCGTTCCTCCAGATTGAAAAAGGCCGCCCCGGCACCTGTTCCCGTTGCGGAGAACCCGCCGCTGCCTGCACCCGAGGCGGCCCGG
>CAJAKX010000421.1 GCA_903940425.1 uncultured Opitutia bacterium
GGCACGGCTACGCGGCCATCGGCGAGCGCAGCCCCTACCGCTACTTCCGGTTCGAATCCGAGGTGGCTTTCTTCCAGTGTGACCTGCAGAATCAGCCATGAGGGTCGGCTTTGACTGGCTGATGCCGGCTGGCTCAAAGATGTCCACGGATCTGGATGGATGAAAATCGTCGCAGCATACTCCAAACCCGAGGAAGCCTACCTGGCGAAGACCCGGCTGGAGGCCAGCGGCATCAACGCGTCCATCCGCGACGATCTTACGGTCTCGGTCTACTGGCTTTACTCGAACGCCATCGGCGGCGTGAAGGTCGAGGTCGAGGACGAAGACTTCGATCGGGCGCGCGAAGTGCTGATGCTGCCGAAGGTGGACGCCGGGCTACTGCGCTGCCCGCACTGCGGATCGGATGAGGTCAGGTTGCGGGAATTGAGCCCGCTCGCCGCGATCTGCATCGGCATCGGCTTCGTTTTGCCCTTCCGCTCCCGGCGGGCCGACTGCCTGCGCTGCCACCAGTCCTTCGTCGTGGATCTGCGAAAGAAGTCGCCGCGCCAGTGACGCTTTTGCAGACAGAAAAAGATGAACCGTGGCGATGAAAAGCCGCGACGTGAGTCCGCTCAACTTCAAGCACACCACCACGACATGAAGATCTCGAAAATCCCATTCGGAACGACGGACTGGGCCACCGTGGCCCCGGAAAGAAAGCCGGGAGAGAGCGGTTGGGCCGATTGGAGAACCTGCCAGTTCGGCGACATTCGCGTCCGCCTGCTGGAGTATTCGGCGGGATACCAGGCTGATCACTGGTGCAGCAAGGGCCATATCCTGTTCTGCCTGGCGGGCGAACTGACCACGGAACTGAAGGACGGAAGAACGTACGTCCTGAAGCCCGGCATGAGCTATCAAGTCGCCGATGGCGCGGAACCCCATCGCTCCTCCACGGACGTCGGCGCCAAATTGTTTGTCGTGGATTAGAAGGAGTCCAACCGGTCTCCGGCGTGAATTTCCTCCGCTTCACTCTCCTCGACTACGATACTTCGTTCCCGTAACGATGCCCACGATTCACCATGAACACCCTGAGCGAAAAGGCGGTCGGCAAGTTGCTTGAAGGCTACAATTGCGCGCAAGCCGTGCTGTATGCGAGCTGCGACCGGCTGCCGCTGGAAAAGGACGCCGCCCTGCGGCTGGCCTGCGGCTTGGGCGCCGGCATGGGCCGAAAGCAGGAGGTATGTGGGGCGGTCTCGGGCGGTATTCTCGCCCTGGGCCTGCGATATGGCCGTGGCGAGAAGGAAGATCGCAGCCGCACTGAGACGACCTATGTGAAGACGCGGGAGCTGATGGACCGGTTTGCGGCGAAGCACGGCAGCTGCATCTGCCGGGACCTGCTCGGCGGCTGCGAACTCCTGACCGAGGAAGGACAGCGGCATTACAAGGCCAACGATCTCTTGAACAAAACCTGCAAGCCCTGCGTGCAGACCGTGGGCGAAATCCTCGAGGACTTGCTGCAGTAGGGACCCGAGGCTATCCGAAAACCCTGCTGCGGCGCCTTGTGGAGGGCGCTGCTCCGTCAGCGCCTCTCGGGCATAAGGCGGCGACAGCGCGCCGCCCTCCAAGTCCCGATAGTTTCGAATAGACTCTAGCCATCGAGCCGCGAGGGTTGAATCCGTGAATTCCCAGACTCCCAATCCAGCCCGGCGATTCGGCTGCGCCTGGGTGGCGATGGCCGTGGTCATTGCGCTGCATGTGACCGACGAGGCGGCGACGGATTTTCTGTCGGTCTACAATCCGGCGGTGCGCGCGATCCGCGCGCGGCTGCCGTTTCTGCCGCTGCCGACGTTCACCTTCGGCGTGTGGCTGGCCGGCCTGATCCTCGGCATTCTTCTGCTGCTGGTGCTGTCGCCGCTGGCGTTCCGCCGCGCGCGCTGGATCGTCTGGGCCTCGCTTCCCCTGTCGGTCCTGATGTTCGGCAACGGACTCGGGCACATCGCCGGCTCGTTCTATCTCGGCCGCCTGATGCCGGGCGTTTACTCCGCACTGCTCCTGCTCCTCGCGTCCGCTTGGCTGTTCCGGCAGGCCTGGGCGCAGCTCCGCGGAAATACGCCGGGTGTATAGAATTGCGGGCAGCCAATCTCTGTTGCCTCGAAAGCCGCTGCCTCTGCGCCTGATTTCTGGCCGCTGCCCTCCGGCTACTCCGACTTCTTCCACCCGTCTGCGGAATCCCCGGGCGGATGCCAGGGTGGAATGATCCATCGCTCCTCCGCTTCAGGGGGAGGCGGCGGAGCCGCCCTGAGTCCGGTCTCGGACGGCCGGATGGGCCGGCGGACTTCACTCCGCCAATCGCGTGGCCAGTTGCCGCCGCCGCGCCGGATCAGACTTCTGAAATCCCACATCATTGCTTTCTCCCCGCTATTTCCTATCCGGTCTCCGGTATCCGAAATCCGGTATCCGCTCACTCCACCTTGACCCGCGCCTTATAGAACTCCTCGGCCCGGGCGTAGATTTCCTTCGGATCGCTCAGCGTCAGCGCCTCGGCCGCGAGCTGCCGCGCGTCGCTCATCTTCATGGCGCGGACGAAATACTTCACCGCAGGCAGCGACGGCGGCGACATGCTCAACTCGTCCACGCCGAGTCCGAGCAGCAGCGGCGTGAACACCGGGTCGCCGGCCATCTCGCCGCACACCGCCACCGGCAGCCGGTGCTGGTGTGCGTCGTCCACCACTCGCTTGATCGTGCGCAGCACCGCCGGGTGCGTCGGCTCGTAGAGGTGGGCGATGTGATCGTTCCCGCGGTCGATCGCCAGCAGGTACTGGATGAGGTCGTTGGTGCCGATGCTGAAGAACTGGCAGTGCTGCGCGAGAATGTCGGCCGTGGCCGCCGCGCTGGGGATCTCGATCATGCTGCCGACCTCCATCTTTTCGTCGAAGCGCTCGCCGCGCCGGCGCAGCTCCTCCCGGGCCTCCGCCAGCACGGCATTGGCGCGCGTCAGCTCCTCCACGCCGCTGATCATCGGATACATCATGCGCACCTTGCCGAAGGCGCTGGACCGCAGGATGGCGCGGAGCTGCTCCTTGAACATCTCCGGATGCTCGAGGCAGAGGCGGATTGCGCGGAAACCGAGGAAGGGGTTCGTCTCGTGATGGATCAGGCCGGGGATGTTCTCCATCGGCTTGTCGCCGCCGAGGTCGAGCGTGCGGATGACCACGGGCTGCGGCGCGAACGCCTCGGCCACGGCCTTGTAGATGGCAAACTGCTCCTCCTCGCCCGGCAGATGCGATGAATTGAGGTAGAGAAATTCCGTGCGAAACAGGCCCACCCCCTCGGCCTGGCATTCCTTCGCCTGGCCGGCCTCGTCGACCTTCTCGATGTTGGCCAGCAGCGGCACGTGCACCCCGTCGAGCGTCTCGGCCGGCAGCCGGCTGGCCGTCATCAGGCGCGATTCGTAGGTCTTTTTCTCGGTCTGGATCCGGCCGTAGCGGAACAGCGTCTGTTCGGTGGGATTGACTACGACCACGCCTTCGTAGCCGTCGACGAGCACCCGGTCGCCGCTGGCGACCCGGGTGGTGAGGTCGCGCACGCCCACCACGGCGGGGATCTTCAGCGCGCGCGCGACGATGACGGCGTGGCTCGTCTTGCTGCCCGAGTCGGTGACGATGCCGATCGCCGCGCTGCGGTTGATGCCCGCGGCGTCGGAGGGCGTAATGTCGTTGGCGACGACAATGCGCCGCTCGGCGAGCTCGCTCAGGTGGTGGGCCGCCTCGCCGAGCAGATTGTGCAGCACGCGCTGCGCGACGTCGCGGATATCGCCGGCGCGCTCGCGCAGGTACTCGTCGTTGATTTCGTCAAACGCCTTGATGTAGCGCTGCGCGACGCTGTTGAAGCATGTCTCGATGTTGCGGCCCGTGGTCTCGAATTCGCGGATCGTCTCGGTGATGAGCGCCTGGTCCTCGAGCACCATCAGGTGCGCATCAAAGATGCGCGCCTCATCGGGGCCGAGGTTTTGCTCCACCTCGTTCTTGATCTTGGTGATCTGCTGGCGGGTGACGACGAGCCCTTGCTCGAACCGCGCGATCTCCTCCACCTGCTTGTCGGTATCGACCTGGTAGGCCGGGACCTCGAGTTCGGTCTTCAGGTAGAGAAAGACCTCCCCGTAGGCGATGCCGTTGGAGGCGGAAATGCCCTGCACCACGAACTCGGGTTTCTGGCGGGGATCCATCGTGGTTGGTCGAATAGTCTGCCGCGTCCGGGGGGTGACTTGAAAGAGGCTTGCTGCTCTTTATCCGGTCCGGGCTGCAGAGGGTCAACACGGATTTGGAACATCCACCAAAACTAAGATGTACCCCCCTGCCGCATTCAGGCGATGGCCGTGGACTGCACGAAGCACCACGGGCCCCACGCTTCGCGGATACTGCCGGTGATCTCCTCCACCGGCGCGCCGTCGGGCAGCAACGCGAAGCATGCACTGCCGCTGCCGCTCATGCGCGGCGCGAGGCCGAACCGGGTACGCAGGCGTTCCAGCAGCGCGGGCAGTGCGATGAACTTTCGAAACACCACCGGCTCCAGGTTGTTGAAGAGCAGTTCCCCGGCCCCGGCCTCTCCGGCAATCCACGCGGCAAGGCGGCGCTCGGCCTCGGCAACGGGCAGATAGCCCGCGGGCGCGCCGGCGGCCAGCCGTTCATAGGCCCACGCTGTGCGAACGCTGAAGTTCGGTTTGAACAGCAGCACGCGCCGCCCACGCAACCGTGCGGCGGCCGCCGCCGGCAGCGGTTCCACCTGCTCGCCGCGCCCGCGCATCACCACCGGCCCGCCGGGCAGAAATAGCGGGCAATCGGACCCGACCTGCGCCGCCAGCGCCGTCAGCGTGGCGCGATCGAGTCCGGCGCCGCTCAACTGGTTCAACGCGCGCAGGGCTGCGGCCCCGTTGCTGCTGCCGCCGCCGAACCCCGCGCCGAGCGGGATGCGTTTGGTCAGGCGAAACGCCACGGCCGCCTTCCAGCCGGTCGCTCCCACAAAAGCCGCCGCCGCTTTCAAGACGAGATTGCTGCCATCGACCGGCACCTCGGGGTCGTCGCACTCCAGCGTGAATTGGTCCTTCGCCCTTCGCCCGTTGCCCTGCACCCCGGCGATCAACTGATCGCCGAACTCGAGCGGCGCCACCACTGACACCAGATCGTGATAACCGTCGGCGCGCCGGCCGGTGACGGCGAGCCAGAGGTTGATCTTGGCCGGTGAGAAGACGGTGACGGTTGGCAAAGGATTTACCACGCCCAAGGACTTAACCACTAATGCCCGCTGATAAACACTAATCCGGGCCGGGATACCGACCCGCCTGCCGGGGCCCCGGGGAAGACGGGCCGCAGTTTTTCTCCTTCAATTCGTGTCCATTCGCGTCCATTCGTGGTGCAGCGATGGCTTGCGACCTTATTCTCGTCCTCGACGCCCCCTCCCCGCGCGACATCGCGCCCGTCCTCCGCCTTTTGGGCGGCAAGGTCCGTTGGGCCAAGATCGGTCTCGAAATGTTCACCGCCTGCGGGCCCGACTGCGTGCGCGAAGTGGCCGGCATGGGCTTCGACATCTTTCTCGACCTCAAGCTGCATGACATTCCCAACACGGTCGCCCGGGCGGTCGAATCGGCCGCGCGGCTGCCCGTCAGGATGCTCACGCTCCACACCGCCGGCGGACGCGAAATGATGCGCCGGGCGGTGAAAGCCCAGGAGCAGGCCGCCCCCCAGCTCCTGCTGCTCGGCGTGACGGTGCTCACCTCGCTCGGCGAAAATGACCTCCGCGAGACCGGCGTCGGCGCCGGACCCGAGGCGCAGGTGGTGCGCCTGGCCCGTCTGGCCGTCGGGTGCGGCCTGGGCGGACTCGTCTGCTCGCCCCTCGAAATTGCGCCGCTGCGCGCGCAGCTGCCGCCAGCCATCAAGCTGGTCACCCCCGGCATCCGTCCCGCCGGTGCCGGCGGAGGCGACGACCAGACGCGCGTGATGACGCCCGCCGAGGCCGCCCGCGCGGGCGCCAACTTCATTGTGGTCGGCCGGCCGATCTTCAAGGCCGCCGACCCGGCCGCCGCCGCGCAGGCCATCCTCACTGAGCTCAAGACCGTATGACTGAGAACGGCACAACTGGTAGGGCGCTCTGCCGGCCGGCAGAGCTGGGCGCGCCGCCACCTACGGACGGCCCAGCGGTCCGTCCCTACCTTTCAAAATGAGCCGCACCGCCGCCATCCTCCTCGCCGCCGGACAGGGCCGCCGCATGCAGGCGACCGTGGCCGACAAGATCCTCGCGCCGCTGGCCGGCCGCCCGGTCTTCGCCCACTCGGCCGCGGCCTTCGCCGCCAGCGGCGTGGCCGACTTCTACGTCGTCGTCTACCGCGACGCCCGCCAGTCGCTCGAACTTTCCTGCTACGCGCCTACGCCGGCGCTCTTTGTCCAGGGCGGACACGAGCGGCAGGATTCCGTGGCCAACGCCCTCGCCGGCCTGCCCGACGACATTGATTTCGTCTTCATCCACGACTGCGCCCGGCCGCTCATCCGCCCCGAACAGCTCGCCGCCCTGCTCAAGGCGGTGCGCCGCGACGGCGCCGTCGTGTTGGCCCATCGCGTGATCGACACCGTGAAACAGGTGGCGCTCGCCAGGCGCCGCGGGGCGCCGGTGCGCGGGCGCGCCGCCACCCTCGACCGCTCGCGGCTGTGGGCCATGGAGACGCCGCAGGTTTTTGCCCGCGACCTTGTCACCCGCGCCTACGCCCGCGTGCAACGCCGCGGCCTGCGCATCACTGACGACGCCCAGGCCGTCGAACAGCTCGGCCATCCGGTGACCTTCCTGGAAAATCCGCATCCGAACCCGAAGCTGACCACCGCCGCCGATCTGGCGCTGGTGGAGTTCTTGCTTAGCCGCGCCGGCGCCCTTAAACCTGACGCCTGACACCCCATGCCTTACCGCATTGGCCACGGTTATGACATCCACCGCCTCGTCGAGGGCCGCCC
>CAJAKX010000422.1 GCA_903940425.1 uncultured Opitutia bacterium
GTTATCGCGTGTTCAAGGAGCAGACGTGGGACGCCCTCCAGTCGCTGCGCGACATCTTCCACTACCACTTCGTCGACGCCCAGGGGCCGGTCAAGGAGGTCGAGTACAACATTCTCACGGAGCTGCAATACCAGAGCACGCTCGAGCTCGATCCGCGCACGCATGACCGGCTGCGCCGTCTGCCGCTGGCGAGCGACATCGTCGTCCACGCGCGACAGGAAATGGTCAAACGGCTGGACACCTATGAGTTCGCGCATCCCGAGCTCTTCCAAAAGGTCGTGGCGCTCATCGAGAAGAAGATGATGTCGATCATCAAGCGCCATGCGATCTCCGGCCTCACCCTCATCAATACCGAGGATCCCCTGCTCGACGATCCGCTCGCCCTGGCCATGCTCATCGATGTCTTCTCCGAGCGCGGCTATCACGCCGTCGTCGACCTGCACCGCATCGAGGTGCCGGAAAAAGTGGACCCTCAGACCGGCCGGATCACCTGCCGTTTGAAAAAAGTGTTCCGCATCCAGGTGCGCTTCCCGGGTTCGGAAATCCGCCGCGGCTAGGCCGGCCGGCTATTCGTATCGCAACGCCTCGATGGGATCGAGCGAGGCGGCCTTCCATGCGGGGTAGAAGCCGAACCCGATGCCGATGCCCGAGCAGACCAGCAGGCCGAGGAAAGCCCAGTCCCACGGAAAGACCGCGCTGGCTTTCATCAACATCGCCACCACGTCGCCGACGATCACGCCGAGCACGATGCCCAGGACGCCGCCGGCGAGCGAAATGGTCACGGCCTCGATGAGGAACTGGGTCAGAATGGAGTGCTTGCGCGCGCCGATGGATTTGCGGATGCCGATCTCCTTCGTGCGCTCGGTGACGCTGACGAGCATGATGTTCATGATGCCCACGCCCGCAGCGAGCAGCGCGATGCCACTGATGACGAACGAGCCGGCGGTGATGTAGTCGGCGACCTTGGCAAAGGCGCCCAGCAGCGACTCGTTGGAATACACTTCAAAATCATTGTCGTCCTCTGGCTTGAGCCCGCGCACGATCCGCATCGCCGTCAGCCCCTTGTCCATCGTCTCGTTGTAGAGCAGGTGGGACGGCGCCTCGGTGGCGATGTTGACGGTGCGACGGGCAGCGCCAAAGTCGCCGAAAAAGCGCGTGATAGGGATCATCGCAATGTTGTCCTGGCTCTGGCCAAAGGAGCTGCCTTTGTCGGCAAAGGTGCCGACGACCACATAGGTGCGCCCCTTCATTTTGATGGTCTTGCCCAAAGAGTTCTCGGAAGGAAAGAGCTTCTTGACGATGTCCTGGCCGATGACGATTACCGGCCGGCCGAGTTCGATGTCCTCGGGCTGCAAATTGCGCCCCAGCTCAATGCTGAACTGGTTGGCGTTGATGAAATATTCGTTCGTGCCGGCGAGAGTCACGTCCGGGGTGGTTTTGCGGCCGTTGTAGACTGCCTGCCCACCACCATCAAACACCTTCAAGCAGACCACGTCCGCAGTGCCTTCCATGAGCTGCTTGTAGCGCGTCGCCTGCTCGAGCGTGATGTCGCGGCGCATTTCGATCTGGCGGCGGTTGGAACCGCCGCCCATCACCGGATATTTTCCGAATTGGAACATGTTTGTCCCGAGAAAGCTGAGTCCGGTCTCGATCGAGCTGCGCAGGGCGGTGACCGTGGTCATGACCCCGATGACCGAGAAGACCCCGATGGTGATGCCCAGCATGGTGAGGGCCGAGCGGAGTTTGTTCACCCCGATTGAGCTGAGGGCGATTCTCAGGATTTCGATGAGTGGCATGGCGGATGATTACCTCCGATGATCACAGCCAAGAGTCTGGGCGCGGACCGGTGGATTCATTCGCAGCGGAGCGCCACCACCGGATCGAGGCGCGAGGCGCCCCAGGCTGGGGCGAAGCCGGAAATGATGCCGGTGACGACCGAGACTAGCATGCTGATAAAGACGAGGTCGGGCGAGAACTGGACAGGGAACCAGGGCACCTGGAAATGGATGCCGAGAAAGACCGCATAGGAGACCACCATGCCAACGGTCCCGCCGATCAGGCAGATGGACACCGCCTCGATCAGGAATTGCAGGAGGATGGTGCGACGCCGGGCGCCGAGGGCCTTGCGCGTCCCGATCTCCTTCGTGCGCTCCTTCACGCTGACAAAGGTGATGTTCATGATGCCGATCGCGCCCACGAA
>CAJAKX010000423.1 GCA_903940425.1 uncultured Opitutia bacterium
CGCTGAAGAAGACGCAGGAGGAGCTGGCGCGGAGGGAGGCGTTCTTCCGCTTCATTTTCGAGCAGGCACCGGTTGGCATATCCTGGCACCTGCCCGAGGACGTCGCCTCCCACATCGTCAACCCCGAGCACGTGCGCATCACCGGAGTGTCGGCGGAGGAGGCGAAGCTGCCGGGGGCCTTTGCGCGCGCCACGCATCCCGAGGACTACGCCCGGCAGCAGCTGCTGATGGAGAAGTTCCGCGCCGGCGAGATCGACAAGTTTTTCATCGAAAAGCGCTACGTGCATCCGGATGGCGAAATAGTCTGGGCCGCATTCACGAGCCGGATGTTCGTCGACCCGGCGACGGGCGGGAAGCAGGCGGTGACCACGATGGTCGACATCACCGCGCTGAAGAAGACGCAGGAGGAAATGGCGCGGAAGGAGACCCTCTACCGCTTCATCTTCACGCACACGCCGGTGGGCATCTCTTGGATGCAGAGCCGGCGTGGCGAGACGCGCATCGTCAACCCGGCGCACGAAAGTATCACGGGCGTGCCGGTGGCGCTGTCCAAGGACACCAGCAATTACACCGCCGTGTCCCATCCGGACGACCGCGAGAAACAGCAGGTGTTGATCGACAGGCTGTATCGCGGCGAAATCGACCATTTCTCGATGGAGAAGCGGTACGTCCATCCCCATGGCGGCTTGGTCTGGGTTGCGTTCACCATGCACCTCTTCAAGGACCACTCCACGGGCGAGGCGCAGGAAGTGACGACCATTGTCGACATCACCGAGCAGAAACGCGCCGCCGAGGAACTGAAGCTGGCCAAGGAGACGGCCGAGCGGGCCAGCCAGGCCAAGAGCACCTTCCTCGCGGTGATGAGCCATGAAATCCGCACGCCCATGAACGGCGTCATCGGCATGACCAGCCTGCTGCTCGATTCGTCCCTCACGCGCGAACAACGCGAATATGCCGAGACGATCCGCGCGAGCGGCGACGCCCTGCTCACCATCATCAACGACATTCTCGACTTCTCCAAGATCGAATCGGGCCGCCTCGAGCTGGAACGCGAGACGTTCGTCCTGCGCGATTGCGTCGAGGGCGCGCTCGACCTGCTGGCCTCCAAGGCCGCCGAGAAGCGCCTCGACCTGCTCTATGAAATCGCCGACGGCGTGCCGCAGATCATCTGCGGTGACGCCACGCGCCTGCGCCAGATCCTCGTCAACCTGCTGGGCAACGCCATCAAGTTCACCGACCGCGGCGAAGTCGTGCTCGCCGTGCGCGTGAAACCGTCCGACGCCGTTCCCACGGAGGCCCAGTTGGCCGCGGGCACCACGTTCCCCTTCACCATCGCCCAGCCCCGGAAACCGGATTCACACACGCCGCTCGCGGCCGTCCGGGCCAGCCTATCGCCGCATGTGGCCGCCCGGCCCAGTTTCTCGCCGCTCGGTGCGGTCCGGAGCGGAAAGAAGGATTCGCGCTCGTCGCTTGTGGAGGATGGCCCCCGCGAGCCTGTCGAGCTGTTGTTCAGCGTCACCGACACCGGCATCGGCATACCGCAGGAGGCGATGAACCGGCTGTTCCATTCCTTCTCACAGGTCGACGCCTCCACCACGCGCCGCTTTGGCGGCACCGGTCTGGGACTGGCCATCAGCTGGCGCCTGGCCGAACTCATGGGCGGAACCATGTGGGTGCAGAGCGAGAAGGGCAAAGGGTCGGCCTTCAGCTTCACCATCCGGACCGAGTTTGTCCCGTCCCGTCCGCGGCCTTTCCTTGGCGGCCCCAAGCTGCACCTCAGCGACCGTCGCATGCTCATCGTGGACGACAACGCCACCAACCGGCGCATTCTCGCCACCGTCGTGACGGGCTGGGGTATGATGCCCCGCGCCGCCCACTCGGCGTCCGAGGCGCTGGACTGGCTGCGCGCCGGTGAGCTGTTTGACGTGGGCGTCCTCGACATGCAGATGCCGGAGATGGACGGGGTGATGCTCGCCCGCGAGATCCGCCGCCTGCCCGGCGAAAACCAACTGCCCCTGGTGCTGCTTTCTTCGCTCAGCATGCGCGATGTGACGACGGAAAAGCAGCTGTTCGCCGCCTCCCTGACCAAGCCGGTGAAGCCGTCGCAGTTGTTCGATGTGCTGGCGGGGATCTTCAAGGACCTCGAGCCGCCTTCGATCACCAAGATCCGGCCTCCGCCCGTCGTGTCGGCCACGGCGAAGACCATGCGGGTGCTGCTCGCCGAGGACAACCTCGTCAACCAGAAGGTCGCCCTGCACATGCTCGCCGCCCTTGGCTACCGGGCCGACCTCGCCGCCAACGGCCTCGAAGTGATTGAGGCGCTGAAGCGCCAGACCTACGACGTCATCCTGATGGATGTGCAGATGCCCGAAATGGACGGCCTGGAGGCCGCGCGCCGCATCGTCGACCGGCAGCCGGACCGTACGAAGCGGCCTTGGATCATCGCGCTCACCGCCAACGCGGTTCAAGGCGACCGCGACATCTGCCTGGACGCCGGCATGGACGATTACATCAGCAAGCCGATCAAGAAGGAAGAACTCGCCGCCGCCATGGGACGCGTCGGCGAAATCGGGGCGGTCTAAGGCGGCGACGGCCGCGCGGCAACCGGGCGGGCACCCGGCGCTCCCGCGCGCGGAGCCGGTCATCCTTCCGTGTGATTCCCACCCATCCGCGGTTCGATCTGCCGCCACAAGGCCTCGGCTTTCCCGGCGAGCAGCGCGCGCACCCGATCCATCTCGGCCTGACGCAGGGCGAGGTTCTCCTCGGCGATCTTCGCCAGGTCGTCGAGATTGTAGAGAAAGACGTTGGGCAGGGCGGCGACGCCCGGATCAATGTTGCGCGGCATGGCCAGGTCGATGAAGAAGAGCGGCCGGGTGGCGCGCCGCCGCATGGCCAGCGCCGCCATGGCGCGCGTCACGACCGCCCCGGGTGCGGCCATGGAGCACACTGCGATGTCATAGTCCGGCAGGGCCCCGGCCACCTGGTCAAAGGGGATGGCCCGCGCCGCGAAGGCTCCGGCCAGTTCCTCCGCATGCTGGAGGTGGCGGCTGACGACGGCCATTCTGCTGTCCAGCAGAACGCCGGCCTCGCGGCTCTTGAAGGCCCGGGCGGTCTTCTCGCCGATGTCGCCGGCGCCGAGCACCAGCACGCGGCAGCGTCGCAGGTCGCCGAAAATCTTGAGCGCGAGATCCACCGCCACGCTGGCCACGCTGATCTGGCCCTCGCCGATGGCGGTATGGGTGCGCACATGCTTGGCGGCCTGGAAGGTTTTTTGGAAGACCCGGTTGAGCACCGGTCCCGTGGTGCCCCGCGTCTGCGCCGCGGCGTAGGCGTCCTTCACCTGGCCGAGGATTTCCGTCTCGCCGACCATCTGCGAGTCGATGCCGGCGGCGACCTCGAAAAGGTGCTGGATGGCGGGGCGGTCGTGCAGCTCGAGCCGGATCTGTTCGAACACGCGCGCGTCCATCTGGTTCAGCGCGCACAGGGCGGCCTGCAGGCGGGCCACCGCCTCGGCTTGCGCGGCGACGCCGTAGATCTCGACGCGATTGCAGGTGTTGAGCACCGCGAACTCATCCAGGCCGGCGAGCGACTGCAGTTCCCCGTGCAGGGCGTCGAGCTTGCCGCCGGCCAGCGCCAGTTTCTCGCGCAGCTCGAGCGGGGCGGTCTGGTGGCTGGCGCCGAGGAGAAAGAGGGTGGGGACGCTCATGGCTTGCTGGCGGATGGCGGCCCGGCCGGCGTCACCGGATGGCGGCTGGCGTTGACCGGTCCGAGGGAGAGCAGGGCGGCGGCGAAGAGCGCCAGGCACGTCCATGCCAGGCGTTGCGAGACCAGTTTCCTCCCCAGGCGCAGCAGCAAGGCCAGCAGGTAGGCGAGCCACACGCCGGCCGTGAGCAGTTTGGGTGTATCCACGCTGGAGAGGTCCTGCAGCCAGTGGAACGCACCGATGCCCAGCGACCAGGTCATCAGCACCACCCCGGCGACCAGCAGCCGCACACTGATGAGATCGAGTTCGAAAATGGAGGGCAGAAACGAAAAGAGGCCGTGCAGCTGCTTGTGCTTCAGGCTGTACGTCTGCAGCAGGTACATGCCCGCGGCGAGGGCGAGCAGCGCGAACACGCCGTAGCTGAAGAGGGCCAGGGCGGCGTGCAGCGCGACCCACGGGGTGCCGCCAAAGGCATTGATGCGGTGCGCCGCATCCCAGCCCGGCGCGGCGAAGGAAACCAGGGTGAGCACCGCGGACAGGCACGAGGTGAAATAGCCAAGGAGGCTCAGACGGAACGTGGCGCCGATCACGAGATACAGCGAGATGGCCGACCATGCCGTGAACTGGAAGATCTCAAACATGTTGCCGATCGGACATCCCTTGACCGCCAGGCCGCGCAGGTAGAGGCCGAGCGTCTGGAGCACGAAGCCCGCGGCGACGATGACATACATCGCCAGGCGCGATTGCCGCCGGTCGCGCAGCAGGGCCAGGGTGCCGAGCACCAAGCCGGCCAGGTAGCAGGCGGAAGCCAGCCACAGCCAGGTGCGGTCGCCAAGTCCGAGGAAGGTCATGGGAATGACAAACATATGTCAGCGCGGGACGGCGGGCAAGTGGCGTTGTCGATCCGGGGGCGCGCCCGTCTCCCCGCCGCTGATGATCTGAAGAATCACGATGCGGACCGGGCCGGCGGCGCCCATTTTTCGAGAAAGGCGAGCACCTTGGCCGGGTCGTCCGCCTCGACCGGGCCGCTCTTCTCGAACGCGCCGGTTTCCTGGGTCACCAGCTGCCGCCCGTCGGCGTCGAGCAGCATGAGCACCGGCAGGCCCGCCTTGATGGGA
>CAJAKX010000424.1 GCA_903940425.1 uncultured Opitutia bacterium
CGCTGTTCCCGGTGGAGGACTGGCGCGGTCGCATCGTGCCCGCCGGCACGGCCGCGCCCGCGGCGCCGGAGTCGCTGCAGCCCTTCCCGGTGCTGGGCTACTACCAGGCTCCCCTGCCGAAGCCTGGCGAAGTCTACGATCTTGCCGGCACGTTCACCCTGCCGGCCGTGCCCGGCGGCACCTTGGAATTGTTCCTGCCGACGCTCGGCACCAAGACCACGCTCTGGCTCAACGGCCGCGAGCTGGCGCGCGATATCGACACCGCGACGGTCGGTCCCGCGCTCCGGCTCGACCCGGCGCAGCTGATCGCGGGCGTGAATCGCGTGCAGCTCATCGTGACGCCCTTCAGCGACAAGCTGAACCACATCCCCGAAATCACGCGGCTCGGTTCCGTGCACGCCTTCACGCCGGCGCCGCCGGCGCGGCGCAGCCTGTTCAACGGCCTGGCGCAGGTCATCGTGCAGTCCACGCGGGAGCCCGGCGAGATCCGCCTCACGGCCAGATCCGACGGCCTGGCTCCGGCCGAAAGCACCGTCACTGCCCGGCCCGCGGCCTCGCGCGCCGCCGTGCCCTGAGCGCGATCTTTTGCCCGGCAAGTTTCCCCAGCATGCCCGGAAGAGAGGCGTTTAGTGATGCGGAACTGGCGGCCGTACTCTCCACAGACCGGTTCATGAGCGCAGCGAGTTGCCTGCCATCGAACCGGCGCCACTCGAGGGCATGGGGAAAGCGGCTGCAAACGGTGGCATTTGGAAGCGAACGGTAGGATCCGGTAGCAAAACGGGCTTCGCTCTGCTACACACGGGTTGCTTAGGCGGACAGGGCAACTGAAGGCGCGAGCGAGGTTCCGATTGATCGGTCGTGAAGAAGGACAGGAACCCTGCGGGTGACGGCCGGGGATCCCGGGTTTACGCGACTGGCCGGCTGCTTCTTGTGGTGGGGCTTGCCGGAACACCAGTTCTCGCCACAATCAAAATTTCAAATGAATTCCAACCCATGCGTGCAGGGGTTGGAATTGGGATAACCACCCTATTGGGGAAAAGATGAAAGCCTTACGTTACGCGTTCTTGATCTGCTTACTCCTCATGGGCGGCTGCATGGGCCGATACACGCGCGGAGTGGGAGTTTATCCGGGCGATCCGAAAGAGGATTTTGGGCCGGTGCAGGTGCCCGCGGCCCCAACCTATCGGAACCTGGCGCTGCACCGCCCGGCTTATCATTCCAGCAGTTATGACTATAACCTGACAGCGCAGTTGGTGACCGACGGGATCAAGGAGAAGGGAATGCCGCGCTGGGTCGTCGTCTCGACGAGCCAGGAAGGCGTGCTCACGAAGCAGGTGCGCGAACATGTTTTGGACCATAACGTAACCTCGACCGTTAATATAACGGGGTCGACGGTGTGGGTTCAGTTGGAACTGGCCGGAGGCGAGGAGGCTTTGGAAATCGACCGCCTCGAGGTGACGGCAAGCATCAACGCCGATGCGGAATTGCCCGCCGGTTGGACGTGCACGGTTTTGGGGTCCAATGACGGACAGAATTGGAAAGAAGTGGGGCGGACCACGGGGGCGGACCGGCCGGGGAAGCTCTTCCAGCCCTCGATTCCCCTGGCGGCTCCCTCCCACGACCGTTTCTTGCGGGTGGAGTTGGCAGCTCCGAGTGTCTCTCAATGGAGAGTCTGCGAGGTGGGCTTGTTCGACAAAAATGAGCGGGTCGAGGCCGGCGGACCCTATCGCTTCTACAGTGCTTGGAAAAGCGCCGGCAGTGAGGCCGAATGGATTTATGTCGACTTGGGCGCCGCATGCACCTTCGAGCGGGTAGGGTTGTCGTGGGTACGGCGAGCAGCCGAGGGTGCTCTTCAGGTTTCTGAGGATGCCCAAAACTGGCGAACCCTCCTGTCCCTTCCGACCGCCACGGGAGCCGACGACGATTTGAAGCTGGCTCATCCGGCGCGAGGGAGATACGTGCGTCTGCTGCTGACGCGGGCGGCCTCGCCCGAGGGGTATATCTTGAGTGAGTTTGAAGTCTACGGACGTGGCGGGTTGATTCCCGAGCCGAAACCGGCTGCGGTTGAGGTCGATGGCCGGCTGCAACTGTCGGGAGGCGCTTGGCGCATTCAGCGGGATTCACTGGTGACGGCGGATGGACCGGGCCTTTCGAAGCCGGGCTTTGACGACAAGGATTGGCTGCCAGCAACCGTGCCCGGGACGGTGCTTTCCAGCTACTGGGATGCCGGAGCGATTCCCGATCCCAATTTCAGCGACAATCAGCTGATGATTTCGGACTCATTTTTCTGGGCCGATTTCTGGTATCGCAATGAATTCGTCGCGCCGCGCGTGCCTCCAGGGCGCCATGTCTGGCTGAATTTCAACGGCATCAATTGGAAGGCCGAGGTTTTCCTGAATGGCGAAATCCTGGGCCGAATCGAGGGGGGCTTTATGCGCGGGCGCTTTGACGTGACCCGGCTGCTGCGGCCGGAAGCCCCGAATGCCCTGGCCGTGCGGATCATCAAGAATGCCACACCGGGTAGCGTTAAGGAGAAAACTTTTGAAACGCCGGATCTGAACGGGGGCGCGCTGGGACTGGACGATCCAACCTATCATGCGACGGCGGGATGGGATTGGATTCCGACCATGCGGGGGCGAGACATCGGCATCTGGAGCAGCATTTCGTTGACCACCAGCGGACCCGTGACGATTGAGAATCCTTTCGTCTCGACGGTCCTGCCGCTGCCCGACACCACCACGGCCGATGTGACCGTGGAGGCCACGCTGCACAACGCCG
>CAJAKX010000425.1 GCA_903940425.1 uncultured Opitutia bacterium
AAACTCTCCGGCCCGTGAACCGCAGCGGTTGACTTGCTAGGCGTGGCGCCGTAATCTGGTGCCGTGCCGCAGTCAAAATTCAACACGGTAGTAGCGTTCTTCCACCGTCTCCGGGGTTTTCTCCTAGATGAACTCCCTTGGGAAGGTCGTGTTGTCAGTCCGCTGCTGAAGAAACTGCGGAGAGTGGTGCAGTTTGTGTACGTGCTCGTCTGCGGATTTCGCGACAACCGTTGTCCGCTGCGCGCGGCTGCGCTGTGTTACACGACGTTGCTGGCGCTGGTGCCGATGCTGGTGGTGGTGTTCAGCGTTTCGAAGAGTTTTCTGCGCGAATCGAGCGCCACGGTGGTGCCGCAGGTGCTCGATGCAGTGGTCGCGAAGGTCGCGCCGCAACTGGAGTACCTGCCGGCCGGCGACGCGACGAAAGTGCCGGCGGCCGCGGGCCGTGTGGTGGTCACTTCGGCGGCGCGCCGGCAGGCGATCTTTACCTGCGAGTGCGCTATGCCGCGCATCCTGATTTTCGAGTGCGGGGCGCAGATTTGTATCACGACGTCGATCTCGCGCCGTGGGAGGCCGTGCTGGGGACGACCGTCGTCGCCCCCTCCTTCGAGGGCGCGATCCAGGTTCGCATTCCGCCCGCCACCAATCAGGGAGCCCAATTGCGCGTGCGCGGGCATGGGCTGCCCAAGGGCCGGGGCGGAGAACGTGGCGACCTCTATGTCGTCACCAACATTCAAGTGCCCCCACGACTCACCGAAAAAGAAAGGACGTTGTGGGAGGAACTCAGCCGGACGTCGCGGTTCAACCCGCGGGCGCCGTCGTGAACCGCCGAACTCGTTCGTGGACCGCATTCAGGAGACACCATGAAAAAAGCAAAGCAAAGGGTATCGACCGCCCTGCAACCATTCGAGCCGATGGAGGAGGATGTTTATTCCATCGAAACCGTCGTGCACATCACGCAGACGCCGCGGCACCAGATTGCCGTGTATTGCCGCCACGGCCTCATCTCGCCCGTCACGGCGCCCGAGCGTGATGGCTGGTGGTTTGACGACGAGGCGATTCGGGTGCTGCGGCGGATTCAATGCCTGCGCGCTGACTACGACATGAACCTCGCGGGCCTGCGCGTCATCGCAGAATTGTTTCGCGAGGTTGAACGCTTGCGCGAGGAAGTGCGCGCCTTGCGCCATTCTTAGTCCGCTCGGAAAAGGCGCTGCTGACTCTACTGCTCGAGCCGGCGATTCAACGCTGCGGGCCACCGCGTCGACGAACGCGAGGGCGGGGCCGGCCAACTCACCGCGGCCAGCGGTAGCCGAGCCCAAGCAGGAAGATATCCGCGTCGCGGTTGTAGCTGCTGGTCACGCGGTCAAAGACCATCCGCATGATCCAGTGTTCGGAGAGCCGCACGGAAAACGTGAGCGAAGCCAGCGGAGCGATCGCCGCGGGGTTCTTCTGGCCCGCGCTGGCCGGGTGCTTGTGATCGAGGTAAACATAGGGGCCGAGGCCACCACCGACCGTGATGCGGTCGTTGAAGAACGTGTTGACCGCCCACAACTGGGTGGCGACTCCGCTGCGCCGGATGATCTCCGGGTCGCCTTCATAAATCGCCGAGGCGGTCCAATCGACGTGCGGAAAGACGCCCCGGCGATACTCCCCGGCGTAGGCGCGCGCCCTTGGGCTGAGGAAAGTGTTCACGATACTCTGCCCCCCGAAGACCGTGAGCTCGTTTCCGGTCACATAGGCCTGCTCGTTCGGCGCGTCGCCGAGTTTACCGGGGGTGGGTTTTTGGTCCTGACCGAACCAAAAGCCCGCGCCGACGGTCATGGTGTTCACCTGGATCTCATGGGCGGGGCTGATGCGATTGAGCATGAGCCGATAGAACCACCGGTCCGAAAGGTAGCCCGTGGCGGAAAAACTGTAGATCGGCGCCGTGCCGTGGATATTCGCCGTATCGCCGCCCGGCAGCGGCTGCGTGTCGTAGAAATAGTAGGCGCCGAGGCCCAGCGAGATTGAGAGACGATCCTGGAAAAACGGCAGACGACCCCAGGCCTCCCACGCGGTGCCGTCCCGGTGGTGTCCCGGCACGTGGCCTTCATTGATATAGGCAATCGACGCGGCGAAGTTGCGGTATAAATCCTGGCGGTAGTCGACCTGCCAGGTGAAGCTCGATCGCGCGAAGTTCGTCTTGGGCAACAGGCCGCCCAGAATGGTCAGCTCCTGCGCCTGGAGCTTCAGGCCGGCGCAAAGCAGGAAGAGGACGGACAGTTTCCAGGTCTGGAGACAGTTGTTCACGGTGTGTGCGGGGAGGTTCGGGCGGCTACTTCCGGTCCACGCGGACGCGAAAGTGCTCCATCACGAGCAGGACGCCGGCGATTAACGCGAGCAGGCCGGTGACCCAGATCGGGATGGAAAGCCCGAACAGGAGGTTCAGGCCGAAGACGAGAAGAAAGAGTGCCAGAAAGAGACGGGCCATGGGCGAGGTGGTTGGAGGTTTCGTTCAGATCGTATGCGTGAGCACCAGCACGACAAGAATGAGGAGCAACAAGCCGAAACTGCCGCTGGGATAGTAGCCCCAGCTGCGGCTGTGCGGCCAGGTGGGCAGCGCGCCGAGCATGAGCACGATGAACACGATCAAGAGGATGAGTCCAAGAGACATAATATTTCTTTCCCCAACGGCGGAGAGAGGAGCGAAAGCGCCGGCCGCCGCCGTACGCGATCGGACTTCCCGGAGTGAGTGGGAAGTCTGTGTTTTACGGCGTGATATTACCCTCGGCGCCGGGAGGGCGCTATGGGGTGTTGACCTGCCAGCGGGTGTTGGCTGCGTGAGCTTGAGATTCTGCGTGATCGCCCGGGAACCGTCGTTGAACCGGGCCAAATGGGTCAGGCGGCTCTTCCTCCGGTCTGGTCCGCTGGGTGGCGCTGAAGATCGACCGGTTATGTCCGCCGAATGCCCACGTCGGGTAACACCCCATGGTCTCTCGCCGGCGATCCGGCCATATTAGTGGCGCCAGAAACAAAAATCTCCCTCCCTGAATGGAGAAGGAGCGCTCGGAAATCCGCCCGCCTGAATCTAACAATTGAATGAAAACAAATCGCTTCACCAACCTTGTCACCGCGGCTTTCGGTTTAGCCGCTTTTTCCACCGCCGGCTGCACCGCAAAAGAGAAGAGCACGGAAGCCCCTGTGCCGCCCGCAAAGGATGTGGCGGCAGCCACGGTAACGACAACCATGCCCGGACCAACCACGACCGATCAGGTCGCGGCCACTGCCAATCCCGATGCCGCCGCCAAATGGAGTGACCTCAAGGATTATACCTACGACCAGCGCGCTCAGTTTTTCGCCGGCCTCAGTCGGCTGGAAGCAAGGGTGGATGAACAGGTCGGTGAGTTGACCGTCAAACGCGGCGCCATGAAGAGCACCACCGACACCAAAGGCTGGGATTTCGCGATGAAGGAGATGGAAGACGCCCGGTCTGCCCTGCATTCCATCGGCACAGAGTTGAGCCAGGCCACCCCCGAGACATGGAACCAGGAGAAGGATAAGGTTGGCCAGGCTTGGGTGAGGACGCAAGTAGCCTACGACAAGGTCAAATCCAGCACGACCAGTTGATTTCAGAGGCTGGGCATCGGCAAATCGAAACCTGAAACCTGTTTCCCGCGCTGCCGCGCATTCTGCCGGCACGGGGGAACCGGGTTTCATCATCCCGACCTTACGCGGCGGACGCAAATCAAGGCCGGTACGAACCGGGCCGACCGGTGACAGATTGCCTGGAGGGATGGGTTACACACCGGGGCTACTGTGAACACCCCATAGCGCTGGAACCGCTGTCTGTATATTCTCAAGCGCAATGAAAAAAATTATCCTTACTCTTCTGTCACCTTCGGCCTCCGCGCGTGCGGTCAGGCAGCTCTCACCAGTCTTCGCATGTTGCGGCGCCCTTGGTCTTCTCGTCGGTTGTGTTACTGAGCCGGACTCGCATGTGGTTTCTGCCCCGCCTCCGCCCGCGCCGACCAGCGCGGTGATGGTGACGACGACAACGGCGACTCCTGCGGTGGTCGTGGCGAACCCTGCTTATGTGACGACTTCGACCGCAACGCCCGCCGTGAGCACCATCATCGTGACCCAAGCCCCGCCGGCGATGCAGCAGGAGGTCGTGCTTGCCCAGCCGTCGTCTCAGCATGTATGGGTCGCCGGCTACTGGACGTGGCGCAACGAACGGTATGAATGGATGGCCGGACATTGGGAACTGCCCCCGAACTCGGGTTCGGTGTGGGTGACGCCGCGCTGGGAGCGGGAAGGCAATGCCTATAAGTTTTACGAGGGCTATTGGAAGTAAGTGGTGGCAGGCCCGATTTTGAACCCAATAAAGATTTTACGTCGCCAGATCGCATTGGCCCCTCCCACTCGGGAGGGGCCAATTTGCGTAACCTGCCCCTCTAGGTGGGTCGCTTTCCAACTCACCTACATCACCTTCTTTTTCTGACCTGCTGGAAATCCGCCATTGGCAGTGGGGCGCGACCAACGCAGGCAAACCGGCGTAAACCGGGCAGGCGCCAGAGAGGATGTTCACTTTGCGAACGACCCCAAATAAATCCGAAGCCGTGCCGCTTGGCCCAGGCAGCCGAACGCGCGCGCCCAACCCCGATCTTCCTTGCTCATGCTCCGTAGAACTTTAAATGCACCGCGTGGGTGTTCAGGAAGTCACGCACGAATGGGCAGGTAAACATGGAGACCAACCCGATGGCCCAGCCCAGTACTGCCGGCGTTGACTCGACGGTGGAAGCGGCGCCGCGGGCCGCTCAATCCAGCCCGGCTACGGTGACCAAAACGACAGCCGTGCAAATCGTCCTGGTGGTGCTCGGCGCGATTGCCTTCCTCTACTTTGCCCGGCCTGTCGTCTTACCTGTCGTCCTGGCCTGTATCGCGGGAATGACATTGAAACCACTCATCCGTTGGTTGTCCTGCTGCCACATTCCGCCGGCGCTCTCCGCCGCGATCGTGCTTGGTCTCCTGGCGGCCGCCATCGGGATTGGTTTCTTCCAACTCGGCCGCCCGGCTTTGACGTGGATGAATGAAGCGCCACAACATATGACCGAATTGAGGCGACGGGTTCAGAAAATGTTCCCGGGTTTAAAACACTTCAGCCAGGCGGCGGCGGCGGTGAGCGACCTGGGTGCGAGCGAGGAAGAAAAAAAAGAAGCACAAAAGAAAGCGCCGACGGTGGAGATCAAAGGCAGCCGTGGCACCAGTTCAATCCTTGACTGGACCGGAACCCTCTTGGTGGGCGTAGGCGAGACGCTGGTGTTGGTTTACCTGTTGCTGGCCTCCGGCGACCTGTTCCTGCAAAAACTCGTCAACGTGATGCCGACCTTGCGCGACAAGAAGCGCGCGATCGAAATCAACCGTGAGATTCAGCAAAACATTTCCCATTACCTGGCTTCGGTTTCGCTGATCAATATTGGCCTGGGTGCCGCCGTGAGTGGGGGACTCTACTTCATGGGCGTACCCAACGCCGTGATGTGGGGAATGCTCATGGCGGTGCTGAATTTTGTTCCCTACTTTGGCCCCATCGTCGGCGTCATCCTGCTGGCCACAGTGGGTCTGCTTACTTTCGACACGCTGTGGCAGGGACTCCTTCCGGCCGGGTGGTATCTGCTGCTTCATCTTCTGGAAGCGAACCTCATCACGCCGGTCTTGCTGGGACGCCGCTTCACGCTCAATCCCGTGGTCATTTTTGTTTCGTTGATCTTCTGGACCTGGCTCTGGGGTGTGCCGGGGGCTTTGTTGTCGGTGCCGATCTTGGTATCGATCAAAGTGGTTTGCGATCGCGTTCCCTCGCTGACGTTTGTCAGCGAGCTGCTCACGAGGTGAGCCAAACAATAATTCATAGGCTGGACTCCTCTGAATCGCACCGTCCAGGCCAGCATCCCGCCACGGTCGGGTCGCCGTTGGCCGAGCCGCTTCAGCCGCCGCCTTTACCGGCAATGCCACACCGTCGAGTGGGGTAACACCCCATATTCTCGTTTCGAGTTACGGGCTATCTTTCCAGCGAACTGGGAAGACGGATCAGCGAACTGTCTTTGGCCCTCCCGCCTCGCTGCTTAACACCATGCACATGACCTCCATTCACCGACTGGCGACGGTCCTCGCCGCCACGACGATGCTGGGAATCGGACTTCCCGCGTCCGCCCGCGCCGCCGCGCCGTTTCAGCCGCTCAACAGCCCCGCGACCAAGGAGCACCACCCCGGCAAGTTCGTCTGGGCCGATCTGTTCACGACCGATCCCGTAGCCACGACCAAATTCTACAGCGGCCTGTTCGGCTGGACGGCCAACATAATCACCCAAAACGGCAAAGCCTACACGGTGTTCAGCAATGGCAGCCGGCCGGTGGCCGGACTGGCGCCGCGCCCGCCATCGAACACGAAACGGCCCTCCCGCTGGATCGGCTACATCGCGGTCACGGACATGGCGTCGACCCTGAAGCTCGTGACGAAAGCCGGCGGACAAGTGCGCGCCGAGGCCCGCGATTTTCCGCAACGCGGCACCCAGGCGATCATCGCGGACAACGAGGGTTCGACCATCGGCCTGCTCCAATCGACCTCGGGCGACTCGGCCGATGACGAGCCGAAGCCCGGCGACTGGAACTGGTTCGAGCTTTTCGTGAAACAGCCGCAGGTCGTCTCCGCCTTTTATCGGCAGGTCATCAACTATGAAGTGGCGCCTGACCTCCGCACCGAAAGGAAAAATGATTTTCTGCTTTCGAGTGACGGCCTCGCCCGCGCCGGCGTGGCCCCGCTCCCCGATCGCGAGGACGCCAAACCCGGCTGGCTTGGGGTCGTCCGCGTGGAGAGCATCGACGAGACGCTCGCGCGGGCGGTCAAGCTCGGCGGAGAAGTTTTGGTGTCCCCGCGCGCGGCCGCATTCGAGAGCCGTTTCGCCATCATTGCCGATTCCACCGGCGGCACCGTCGGCCTGGTGGAGTATGTGGACAACGCCAATCCCGCCAACCGCCCATGAAACCCACCCGCAAAATTCTCCTCGCCTCCCTCATCCTGGTCGGCCTGCAAATCGGGCTGAGCAGTTGCGTCACGGAGGGCTACGTGGGCACCGGTGTCTATTATGGCCCGCATCGCGATCCGTGGTTTCGCGACGATGCGTGGGTGGATGGCCACCGCTGGTATGGCGGACCACCAGTCCAAACCGACATCGGAATCTACATTCATCCGCCACGGGGTCGGCGGTGATCACAGAGCGGGAGGAATCATCCGGCTCACCATTGGTGCCCACGTCGTTGTGTTTCGAGAACAACGACCCGTTTTTACTTATCAAACAGAGGGATAACTCCATGTATGAAACCAAACATTTGGCCGGGAAAGTCGGATTCGTATTCTGCAGTGTCGTGGTAGTCGCATTGACGGGATGCACAACCGACGAAGAACGACCGCGAGATGGTGGCGCATATTATGGGCCGACAGGGCAGGCTGATGCCTCGTACGCGGAGATTCGGACCGAAAGCGATTTCTATGAGCCACTCAGCCCATACGGGCGATGGGAGGTGGTTGGATCCTACGGCCGCTGCTGGATTCCGGGCGGCGTGGACGCTGGTTGGAGTCCCTATTCAAACGGTTACTGGCAGAGCACCGACGCCGGCTGGTACTGGGCCAGCGATGAGCCGTGGGGCTGGGCCACGTACCATTATGGTCGCTGGGATTCGAGCCCGCAGTTTGGCTGGTATTGGGTGCCGCAGACGCAGTGGGCACCCGCGTGGGTCTCCTGGCGACAAGGCGGTGGCTACGTCGGCTGGGCGCCATTGGGCCCATCAGGAAGGGGCGTTGTGGAGGTTGGCAGGAGAGGCGCCACGCCGGGAGGGTACGTCTTTGTAGAGGAACGCCGCTTTCTGGACCCCGTTCGCCCCAAGACGATCATCGTGAATAACACGGTCATCAGCAAGACCGTGATCAACCAAGGCCCGCGTACTGCGGTCATCGAACAGGCCAGCGGACGAAAGATGCAGGCGGTCCCAGTTCGCCAACTGCGCAGCCAAGAGGAGGCGAAGATCGTCGCCAGGCACCCGGCACCAACATCGACCCGGGAGAGAGCAGTCCCGACGCCGGTTCGCAGCCAGGCGGAGAAGGCACCTCCTGCGCGCGAGCCACGTCAGGTTGAGAAACCAGCCATGACGGCGGCGGAGCCGCAGCCGCCGGCAACGAAGAAGGAAGTCCGCCAAGCCGACGGGCAGAGCCGAGCTGCCAAGCCCGACGAGGCGAAGCGTGTACAACAGGAAAAGGCCAGCGAGAAGAGCAAGCCCATTCCCGCCGCGGTGGAAGCCAGACCGGAGGCCCGGCCGCAGGCTAAACATGAGACCCAGCAGACCCAGCCGGAGGCCAAACATGAGACCAAGCCGGAGGCCGAGCGGCCTGCAGCGACCAGAGAACCAACCGAGCAGAAGGCCGGGAAAGACGACGAAAAGAAGGATTAGCGGGCCAAGGTGCGGCGTCGCCGCCTCGTGACCTCGACGTTTGCCAGCCCGAACGCCGCGTGCCGGCCAGGCCCGGCTCGCGGGCCGCACCACGAACGCGTCGGGAGAATGTCCGCCTTCGCGAAGCTTTCGGTGGGGTTAGACCCCATATGAGTTCTCCAGAATTCCGGGTATCATCACGCCGTACAAAACAAAGGTCACCCATGCCTCTTATTACCGTCGTGTTAACTTTGATCGTCGTCGGCGTGCTGCTCTGGCTCGTCAACACCTACATTCCGATGGCCGGATCGATCAAAACGATCCTTAACGCCGTCGTCGTGATCGCGGTCGTTCTCTGGCTGCTGTACGGCTTCGGCGTGCTGGGTCACTCGGGAGAAATCCGGCTGCCGGTGGTGAAGTAGCACCGTCAGGAATTCCCGTCCGCCGCGCGAGGCCTGACCCGAATCCGTCGGCCCGCCGGCCATGGGCATGATCATGCGCCGCCCTTGAGCACAACGGCACGACCAGCCGCGGTGGCTACCGGCCGTTGGCGGGTGGGGCCGGAAGGCGACGTCCTCGATGCGACCGTGTTCCATGCTGACCAGCCCGCAGGTGAAAGGATTGGTGCTCGCGAATTTGGGCCGTTTGCAACCGTTTCCAGGTTACGTTTATGAGGCAAGACGGGGATACAATCGGGCGCCAATGAAGACCAGAATGGTCGTAGTCAGGAGGATGACAGCATAGTCGTGACTCAGCCCGAAGGTGCTCGTGCTGCCGGCAAGCATGAAAGTGCGCAGGGCATCGACGACGTAGGTCAAGGGATTCAGATGAGAAATGGTCTTCAGCCAGCCGGGCATGATGTCGGTAGGGTAAATCGCGTTGCTCGCAAAGAACAGCGGCATGGTGAGCACCTGGCCGACGCCCATGAAGCGTTCGCGCGTCTTCACAATGCACGCGATGATGAGCGAAAACGTCGAGAATAGCGTCGCGGCAAGGACCACGATGACCAGCACATTGAGGAGCGCGAGCGGGCTCCAGTCCAGCTTCACGCCGAGCAGCAGAGAGAGACTGTAAACGATGGCAGTCTGCGAGAGACTACGGATACCAGCGGAGAAGCCCTTGCCGAGCACCAGTGCCGCGCGCGGAGTTGGGCTGGCAAGGAATTTTTGCACAATGCCGAGGTCGCGCTCCCAGATGACGTTGATGCCATAAAAAATGGCCACGAAGAGAACGCTTTGCGCCAGGATGCCGGGTGCAATGAAGTCCAGATAGGGAATGTTGCCCGTGTGCATCGTCCCGCTGCGTGAGAACACTTGGCCGAAGATGAGCAGCCAAAGCGCGGGCTGGAGGGCGCGGGTGATGAGTTCCGTGAAATCGTGGCGCAGCTTGCGCAACTCAAACTCGGTGATGACGAACGTCTTCTCGATGAAGCTGGTCAAAGGGTGGATGAAAGTGGCGGTCATAAGGTTGGGGCTAGCCAAGGCGCTGGGCCGTAGTGCGTTCAGCGGATACGTCGCGGAAGGTGCCGCCGGAATCAAGGGCACTGCCGGCATAGTGCACGAAGACCTCATTCAGCGTGTGGCTGCCGCCGCCAAGCGAGGCCTCGAGTTCTTTGCAGGTGCCAAGCGCAGCCACCTTGCCCAGGTGCATGATCGCGATGCGATCACAATGGCTCTCCGCCTCCTCGAGGTAATGGGTGGTGAAGAACAGGGTCGTGCCATAGTTAGTCCGCAGATCAACGAGAAGTTTCCAAACCGCGTCGCGCGCAATCGGGTCCAGCCCGACGGTCGGCTCATCAAGGAAGAGCACCCGCGGTCGATGCAGCGTGGACTGGGCGATTTCCAGGCGACGGACCATGCCGCCGGAGTATTCGCCCACCAGGCGGCCGCCGTCGGCCGCCAGGCCCATGAACTCCAGTGCCTCCCGGATGCGCGCCTGCTGCTCGCGGTGTGGCAGGTCGTAGAGTTTGGCGAAGATGAGCAGGTTCTCGTAACCGGTGAGCGAACCGTCCACGGAGACCGCCTGCGGCACATAACCGATGGAGCGGCGAACGCCGACCGCCTGGGTGGTGATGGAGAAACCGGCCACGCGCGCCTCGCCCAAGGAGGGCGGCAACAGCGTGGTGAGCATCTTGATCGTAGTGGTCTTGCCAGCCCCGTTCGAGCCGAGCAAGCCGAAGACCTCGCCGGCATTGACCGAAAGGATTAGAGAATCGACCGCCGTAAATGTGCCGAAGCGGCGAGTAAGGTTTTTGGCTTCCAGAACGATGTCGCTCATGAGAAAATCCATGCGGCCCGGGCTCAGGCCAGTTTCACCACCATCTTGCCCACGTTTTGCCCCCGGAAAAGTCCGATGAAAGCGCCCACTGCTTGGTCGATCCCTTCCACCACTGTCTCTTTGTTCTTTAGTTTGCCGGCCCGGAAATAGCCGCCCACTTCTTTTTCAAATTCGTCCTGACGATCCAGCCAATCGCGAACGATCAGCCCCTTCATCGTCAACCGTTTGGTAATCATGTTAAATAGATTGGAAGGGCCGGGCCGCGGCTTTTCGTCGTTGTACCCGGAGATGCCGCCACAAGCGATGATCCGGCCATGCACCCGCAAAGCCGAGAGCGCCGCTTCGAGCGTCTCACCGCCCACATTATCGAAATAGACATCGATGCCGTCCGGCGCTTCCAGGTTCAGTTGTTCGAGGACCGGGCCGACCTTGTAATCGAAGGCGACATCAAACCCGCATTCGGCCCGCAGAAACATGACCTTCTCCATCGAGCCGGCTGACCCGATGACACGGCATCCGCGCAATTTCGCCAGTTGCCCGGCCACGCTCCCGACCGCCCCGGCGGCTCCCGAAATAAAAACGACATCGCCAGCTTTCACCTCCGCCAGATTCAACCCAACCCAGGCGGTCATGCCCGTCATGCCGAGGGCACCGAGGTAGACCGAGAGCGGCTGAACCTCGCGGCTGACCGGATGCAACTCTTTCGGCGAAGCCATGAAGTATTCCCGCCAGCCAAAGTTGGAAATGACGGCATCGCCCGGCTTGAAGGCCTTGGCACGCGACTCGATGACCTCGCCGACTGCGCCGCCGTCGAGCGGTTTGCCCAACGCGAACGGCGGCATATACGATTTCCTGTCGTTCATGCGACCGCGCATATAAGGATCCACCGACATGAAGAGGTTGCGAACGAGCACCTGCTGATCTTGAAGCGACGCCAGTTCGGTCTGCGCGAGGGTAAAGTTAGCTGCGGTTGGAAGCCCGTTGGGGCGGGAGGCCAGCCGAATCTCGCGACTCATCGTATCTGTCATTATTGTCTCCCCATTAATTCGACTCCCAAAGTTGGTACGTTTACTGATGGTGCTCCAAGGTCTCCGGCTCGGTGCGGTTGAGGATTTCCTTGGCATGGGTTGTGTCAGCCATGGGGCCGTGGGCAATCAGGACAAACTTGCCGGTCTTGAGCGCTGTCTCATACCGCACTATGCTGTCCTTGGGGATGCCCAGGCTGTACAAGCCGGCCCCAACCGCGCTCAGACCGCCCACCACGATGGCGCCTTCCAGCGCCCCGACGATCCAACTGACCAACGGCCCCGCCACCAGCAGCGGCCCCAAACCGGGGATCCAAAAGAACGCGGAACCGAACAAAAGTCCCCACAGCCCGCCCCAGAAGGCGCCGGTTTTCCCCCACACTTTCATCCGGTCGCCGACATTGTAGTAGCCGATCACATGCTCATCGGTGTGATAGTCGCGGCCAACAATCGACAGTCTCTTCATATCGAAGCCGGATTGCTGTAGCTCCTTGATGGCCGTTTCGGCCGCCGTGTGCGATGGATAGATTGCCACGATGGAATTGTTCTTGTTCATGCTCTTCCTTTTGCGGTTGGGTTCATAATGCGAAGATAATCCGGGTGACCTCTAGTGTGGTCGGAAAACTCACGGTTCGCGGCGGTCCTTTTTCTCGGCGGCCCGGGCGGCTTGGAGCATTTGATCGCGCTCGGCTTCCTCGGCCCCCTCGTCGACGAGCTGCTCGCTTTCGCTCCGCCCCTCGTCATCCTCGTCTTCGCTGGGGGACTCCAGCAGTTGGCGCCCGATCGAGCCTGGCACGGGATCCCAGCGTTTTGTCTCAGGGATCGATTCAAGCACCGCCTCTTGCCGATCCATATCCGACTCGCCCGTCAATTCACGTTTTGCCTGATCATAGTCAACCCGCGTCACGTGCGGCGGAACACGACCTGCGATCAAGGCCAGTTCGCGCGTGCGCGCGCGCACCATCTCGCGGGTCACCGGGCCGATCCCGACGGCGTTCTCGGTTAAAACGCCTTTGCTGAGAGGGTTTTTGTTCATGCAGCAAATAATGGGTAGGGAAGTAATGGTGATATCGACCAGGCAGGCGCAATGAGACGGCTCCTGCTTGGCAGATAGATGACGGATTTCGGGTGGCGTATACCGCTGGCGCAGATCGCGCGATGACTCAGTCGCGGGGATGCTTCGCTCCATGATTTCCGGCGCCGGTCTTCGCGATGTCATTTTCCGCGGTCCGTTGGATGTCTGCCTTGGTGAGGTTCACGAACACTTTCGAGTCCTCATAACTGATTCGTTCGATCTTGCTGGGTGAGATCAGGATTTCCTTTCCCGAATACCAGTGGCCGGTTTCGACGACCAATTCGCGAATCGCCCAGCTCCGGTCGTCCACCAGGAAGCCGCTCACGGAGCCAATCGCTCCGTCGGTGGCTTGAATGTAATAACCGGTCACCGCCGTGGTGCTGCGCAGATGAATGTCGTCCCGCTGATTGTGCCCGTGATGGCGCAGGTTTTTCGGAGGCAGCGGCGGCATAATGACCGGATAGCTGCCCATGCCCCACATCCCGCCGCCCTGCCAGTAGGCAGGCCAGCCGTAATAAAGGTAATATTCTTCCTCGTATTGGCGTGAGACTGGCCGGTGCGACTCGATCGAGGGACTGTTTTCAATCTGCTTCCGGGTCAGGTTTACGAGCAGGATTTTTCCGTCTTGGTCGATGCGGCCAAAAGCATGAGGGGAGAGCAGGACGAGGCGTCCCGTCAACCATGATCCCGTGTCCGCGACCAGGTAGCGAATCACCCAGGTTTTGTCGTCAAAGTAGAAGTCCTTCACATGGCCGATGTCGCCATCCGACGCGGCTAGTTTGTTGCCGTAGAGTTCTTTGATATTTTGTAACATAAATCATCCCTTTTGTGCTGTCTGCCGGACCCTCCATTGGGGAAGCGATCCGTTGGTTTCTGACTGTGAGAGTGTGCGCCGGAAGGCTGCCGGGGACTATGGGGTCTTACCCGACTTCGGGAAATATTTCCGGCGGTTGATACCGGCGATCACCACCACGTCGCGTTCATGGGCCGCACAGGAGACGGCGTGCGATTTGCAGGCGCTCGACCTCGCGCCACTGGCCGCAGAGCAGATTGCCATAGGATCCCCTTCGCCGCGTTTCCGGAGATGAGGAAGGAATTCACCGCTTCCGCAAAGGCGGCGAACCGGTTCACTCGTATTTCTGAAATCCAGAGGGCCCAGTGATGGAGAAGGTGGCCCTTCTCCACTGCACAAGCTGCTTGACGATACGCGGCATCGCGCCACACCCAGCGCCGTGCCCTTCCGTGTACTCCTGCTTGTGCTGGCGTTCGCGTTCCTGATGCAGCGCGCGGCCGGCGCGACAAAAGGCGAGCAGGGTCTCTGCGAACGCACGGCGCGCGAATTGGTGACGACTTGGACCGGCCAGGACAACATCACCGATTACGCCAACCGCCAATGGGCCGGCCTCGTGGGCACATTCTATTTCTCCCGCTGGCAGACCTGGCTCGACGCGCTGCAATCGGCGCATGCTGCGGGCCAGGCGGTCGACGTGGAAGCCACGCGCGCGCGGATCCGCGAGGGCGATCTGGCGTGGACACGGCGGCACGACACGTACGCAGTCGAGCCGCGCGGAGACGTCATCGAGGTTTCACGACGGCTCTTGGGGAAATATTCCACCGATGCTTCCGCCCCGCTGTCTGCCGCCCCGGAGTAAGGTCATGGCGCCAGCCTTGGCGATCGGGGAATCATATGCTTGAATCTCGGACCGCACCGCGGGGCGTCATCGCATTGACCCCGCTGATCGGAAACCGGACTGGTGGCGAAGCGGCGGGTTATACCAACGTCCCTTATGATTTAGACTGTCGGGCGTGAGTTGACGGGTAGGGCGCGACCGCTGGGCGCGCCGTAAGGATATTCGCGGACGGCCCGGCGGTCCGTCCCTACC
>CAJAKX010000426.1 GCA_903940425.1 uncultured Opitutia bacterium
CCGCCAGACGCTCCTCCGCAAACTCCGGCTCGAGAAGGCTGAATCGTCCGGGCGGGAGCGACACGGCGAGCCGGCGCTCGAGTTCGGCACTGAACTCGCGGCCCGAGCCCCCCCGCGCGACGTCCGCCGGGCCGCAAATAAGGACACGCCAGGATGGTAGCGCGGTGTGTTCGGCGAGTCTTGCCAAGGCCGCCACCATCAGTTCCAGGCCCTTTTCACGATGCAAACGGCCGATGTATCCGATGGTCACGGGCATGCCGGCTGGAGGTGTCGGCCGTGGCTGGGCAAGCTGGTGCCAGTCGATCGGGTAGCCGCAAACCCGGAGGACGGGAGCCAGCCGCGGATTTTCCGCGACGATGGCGGTTTGCATCGCGGAGCTGACCGCCAGCACACGATCCAATCGGCGGTAGAAACGAAACTGCCCTTTGGGCATCCGACCCGGCATGATCACCACCTGACCGGCGGCGCGGCGAAACGTGCCGAGCCAGACGGGCAGAGCCACACAATTGACAATGGTGATGTCGGCCGGCGGCAGGGCGTGCCACACGCGCAGGCTCCACAGCAGATCAAACCAGAGATTGCGGAGCAGGTGGGGGGTATGCGCATGGCCGCGCAGCCGCAGATGGCGCACGCCGTCACGCGTCTCAGCCTCCGGCAGCCCGGGCCAGCGGCGGGAAAGCACGGTCACCTCATGCCCGCGGGCAGCGAACTCGCGCGAGAGGCCATGCCAGGTTTTTTCTGTCGCCCCTCCGACCAGGGGCGGCACGGGCAGGAAAAAGCCCATAGCAATATTGATCTTCATGGATTCGGCGCCGGGGGGCGGATGGCGGCGAGGGCGCGCAACAGTCCTTCGGTCGACTGCGCATAGGTGTAACCGGCGATGCGCGCGGCCACGCGGGCCCGCCAGCCGGCGGCGTCACGGCTGAGCGCCTCCAGCGCCTCGTTGAGTTTCAGTTTCAAATGTGCCGGGTCGCCGGCGCGGAAGACCCAGCCCGTGTCGCCATCGGTCACCAGGTCGCGCTGACAGCCGACGACATCGCTCACGAGGCACGGTCGGCCCATGTGCATGGCTTCGTTGACGGCGAGGCCCCACGTCTCGGAGTTGCCCTGCGAGGGCAGCACAAAGAGATCGGCGAGCAGGTAGCGCGCCGGCATTTCGCTCTGATTGGCGAAGGGTAGGAAGCGCACATCCGCGTCCGGCGTCTGGGCGGCGCGTGCCTGCAGGGCGGTTTTCTCTTCGCCTTCGCCAACGAAGAGCAACGTGGCATCGGGTCCCGGCGCCGAGAGGAAAGCCTCCAGCAACGCGCGCGGCTGCTTGCGCGGCAGAAACTTGCCGGCGAAGAGCACCACGCGGCGTCCAGGCGCGAGACCCAGATCGGCCCGCAGACGGCCGGCGGCAACCTGATGGACGGATAGGTGCGGATCGAAATGTTCGTGGTTGACCGCATGCGGCGTGAAATGCAGGCGGTCGGCCGGCACGCCGAAGGCCTCGAAATAGGCGCGGTTGGCCACGCCGACATAGGTGACCGCCGCGAACTGACGGTAGAGTGTACCCAACACGAGGCGTTTGAGCAGCGACGGCCGCGGCTGGCCCAG
>CAJAKX010000427.1 GCA_903940425.1 uncultured Opitutia bacterium
CGGAGAACTAGGCCGTCCGTTTTCGTCTGGGGGTCGATAGCTCAATGGTAGAGCAGCGTCCTTTTAAGTCGTTGGTTCCGGGTTCGAGTCCCGGTCGACCCACCAGTTTCGGCCTGATTTTACGCAGGGGCTGCACGCGTGACGTTCGCTTGCCGCCCTATTTTTGGGGCGCGGCTTCGCTGTCGTAATTGAAGGATGCGTAAATCACGCCGAGGAGATTCTTCCGCGTCACGAGATCGTTGTCCACGCGCTCGTTGTTGAGTCCCATCACCCGCCACCCGCCCTCCCCTTTCTCCACGAGGCGGTGCACCACCCGCACGCCGTTGTGGTTCACGTACGCCACCGTCATGCCGGCGCGCAGCTGCCCATAATCAATGGGGCTGATGACGAGCAGCGTGTTGTCGCCGTAGACCGGCTGCATCGACGAACCCGTCCCCACGGCCGGCATGCGCCCTGGCTCGCGCGCCGCCACCATTTTCGCGTCGCGCCAGGCCTCATTGACATTGACGTCGGCCGAGGGCGAGACCGTCGGCTCCGGCGGGAGCGGAGATGACGCGCACCCGCCCCACCCGGAGAGGATGAGCGGCATGGTCATGACCGCCACGGCGCGCCATGGCCGACGGGCGATTCGGATGCCCCTGTTGGCGGCAATAGGTTTGAAAAGCTTCACTTGTAAAATATGGGGAATGTATGACATGCTGCCGTTGCGCGACTTCCAGCCTTGAAGCAGCGTTCAAATCAGCGGACGCTTCTGCAGATATAGGACTGGGCGATTGCGCACAACATGAAACGACTTGTCATCATCGAGGATCAGACGGCGATCCGTGAGATGCTGGCGGAAATTCTCCGCATGGATACCTCCATCAAGATCGTCGGCGAAAGCGGCGACGGCCAGAGCGCCTACCAGCTCTGCATGGATACCAAACCCGATGTCATTGTCCTGGATGCCAAGCTGCCGGGTCTCAATGGGGTGGATCTGCTCCGGCGCTTGAACAAGGTCCTGACCAATCTGCGCGTGCTGGTCTTCTCCGGACATGAAAACCCGGTCCTGGTGCGGGAGATGCTCGAGGCGGGCGCGCATGGTTTTGTCGAAAAGACCGCGGGCCTTTTCGAGTTCAAGAAGGGGCTCGAGACGGTCGCCAATGGCGGCACCTACTTCGGACCGGCGGTCGCCGCGTTGCTGCGCAATGTCGTCGCCAACCCGGGCGCGAGTGCGAGTTCCGATTTCCTGACCGATCGCGAGCGGGAGATTCTCCAGCTGGTCGCGGAAAGTTACAGCACCAAGGAGATCGCGGCCAAGCTTGGCATCAGCGTGAAGACGGTGGACAACCATCGCACGAACCTGATGCGCAAACTCGATCTGCACGATGTCGCGAGCCTCACGCGCTACGCGCTCGAAATCGGTCTCATCGAGCAGAAACGATCCCTCTGATCCCGGCGGCGCCGGGCGCCTCAAGCCGGCGCGGATGCCCGCGTCTCCCGATAGCGGTCGGCCAGCACTTCGATCAGCCGCGGATCTCCGCCCATCAGCTCGGTCCGGTGGGTTTTCAACCCGGGTTCCGCCTGCTCGGCCGCCGCGCAGATATCGGCGATGTCCCCGGCGGGGCCGGCATGGCGGCCCGGCGAGAGGAACTGTCGCGCCACCACCACGTGTCCCTGGGCAAACTCCGCGCTGCGCAGGACGGCGGCCAGGAGGGGTTCGCAGAAGTCATACTCCGGTCCGCTGCGGCGCTCCATGGAGGCCACCGCCAGCCGGCCGATCTCCTTCCCCAGCAACCGGCCGGCCTGCCGGCCCAGAAAATCCCGCACTTCGACGACATCGCGTTGCAGACTCCCGTGATCGACCAGCACCGCGCTCGGCCGGGTCAGGTGGCGGCTCCTGATGACGGCGCGCACGTTGTCGGCAAGGATCGAGGCCAGACGGGTATCGCGGGGGTTCCGGGGATCGACCAGCCAGCGCCCCAGCCTGACGCGCAGGGCCGGGAACTCGCGGCGCATCTGTTCGAGACGCTGCGGCACGTATTCGGTGAGGGCCGCGCTTGGGCCGAAGAAAAGCGGCAGCAACTGGAAGTCGTTGACGCCGGCCTGCCAGCCATGCCCGCAGCGCCGGCTCAAGGATTTGCGCCGGCAGACCGCCCAGCTCTCCAAGGGCGATCACGCTGGAATGCAGCAGTGAGACCGGGCGCACGGCGACCCCGATCGCCGCCTGCAGCCGGAGGGCGGTCACCCGCAGGTTGAGGGTGGCCTCGGGTCTTAAGGAACCGTTGTCAAACAGCACGCACAACGGGGCAGACGCGCGCACATCCATGGGTCCGGAGTTGATTAATTCCTTGCGCAGGGCAAACCCTTGGGACAATAACGTCAACTCACTCCTGTCTCGTGCCATCGATGAACTTAATCTCACGGAAACTGTGTTTCACACTCATCAGCACCGCGGTAATATTTGCCGGGTGCACCAAGAAACCGCGCCCCACTCCGGCCGATACGACCGCCACCGGCCCCGTCAGCAGCGCCATCAACCCGACGTCCCTCGGGAATCTGACCGACCAGACGGCCGCCGGACTGCAGCCGCGCCCGGAGGGATACTACGAGGACGCGGACACGATCCACGGATTGTTGCCGTCGGTTTACTTCGATTTCGACAAGTCCGCCATCAAACAGGGTGAGCGGCAGAAGATCACTGACGCAGCCGATTACCTCAAAAAGAACACGCAATATCGCATGCTGCTCGAAGGGCACTGCGATTGGCGCGGCACCTCCGAGTATAATCTGGGCTTGGGCGATCGTCGCGGGCAAGCGGTGAAGCAGTTCCTCCAAACCCTCGGCATTTCGATGGACAGGCTCCAGATCCTCTCCAAGGGCTCGCTCGGCGCCGCCGAGAAAGGCACCGAGGAGCAGATGGCCAAGGATCGCCGGACCGACTTTGTGATCCTCAAGAAGTAACCGGCCTTTCAGACACCCTTTCAAAGCCCCGGGATAACCCGGGGCTTTTTGTTTTCCGCCTGCCGCGCAAAGTGGCGCCGGTCATGCTCAGCCGCCCGCCAGGGCGGCCAGCACCTTTTCCGAGACAGCCATGCCTTTTTGCATGACCTGCAGGTTGAAGCTTTCGTTGGGAGCGTGAAGGTTGTCCTCCGGCAGGAACAAGCCGAGCAACACGGAGTCGAGTCCCAGCACGCGCTTGATGTCGGCGATGATCGGCACGCTGCCGCCTTCCCGCAGATAGAGCGGCGGACGGCCGAAGACATCGATGACGGCCCGGTCGACAGCCCGAAACGCCCGGGCCAGCCGCGGCGGCTGGCTGGCCGGCGTGTTGGAGCGGTCCGGCGGGACGACGATGTAGGGCGTGCCCTCGTGCTGGTCGATGATGCGATACGTGACGTCCCGGGGCAGGCGCTCGCGAATCGCCTTGTAAAGCAGCGGGCGGATTTTCCCTGGCTTCTGATCCGGCACGAGCCGGCAGCTGATTTTCACCAGCGCCTTGCTGGGGATGACCGTCTTGCTCCCCTCGCCTTGGTAGCCGCCGCCAATGCCGTTGAATTCCAGCGTGGGCAGGAAACGCACCGCTTCAAACGGGGTGTACCCTGGGGGAACATAAAACCCCGGAATGCCAAGAAACTCACGGTAGGCCTCCTCGCTTGTCCCCAGCTTGCGTAATTCCTCCCGTTCCCACGGCGCCACCTCCAGCACGTCGTCGTAGTAACCCGCAATGTTCACCCGTCCATCGGGCGTGTGCAATGACGCGCACAGCTCGGCCAGTGCCTGAATCGGATTGCGCAGCACACCGCCGTGCAGACCGGAATGCAGATCAGTCCGGGCGCCCGTCACCTCGACCTCGCAGAGCACGAGCCCGCGCAAACCGCAGGTGACCACGATCTGGTCCTCCCGCGGAATGCCCGTGTCGGAAAGAAAAACGAAGTCCGCCTTCAGCCGGTGCCGATATCTTTCAAGGAACGGCAGGAAACTCGGGCTGCCGGTCTCCTCCTCTCCCTCGATGAGGAAGGTGATGCGCACCGGCAGGCGCGGGTCCTTTTCCAGGAGCCGGCCGACCGCTGCGATGTGCGTCATGAGCGGTCCCTTGTTGTCCGCCGCGCCACGGCCCCAGAGGCGGCCGCCGCGCTCCGTTGGCTCGAATGGCGGTGTTTTCCAGAGATCAAGTGGATCGGGCGGCTGCACGTCATAGTGGCCGTAGATGATCACATGCGGCCAGCTGGGATCGCCCTCGCGTTGCGCCAGGATGATCGGGTGCAGGCCGGTCTTCACAACCTCCACGGCAAATCCGAGGGAGCGCAGCAGGCCGCTGACGAATTCCTGCGCTCCCCGCATGCCGTCCCGGTACTTCGGGTCCGTCGAAACGCTCGGGTGGCGGACGAACTCCTTCAGTTTATCGACCGGATCAAACATCCCCTACGTTGCGCGAGGCCGAGGCTTGGGCAAATTCTTTTCCGAAGCCTGCCCCCCAAACGGAATGTTCCCACGGCGCCGCCCCGGACGGCTTCAGTGTTTGAAGTGGCGGATGCCGGTGAAGACCATGGCCATGCCGCATTCGTCGGCCGCCTTGATGACCTCGTCGTCGCGCACCGAACCGCCGGGCTGGATGGCGGCGGTGGCACCCGCTTCGGCGGCGGCCAGCAGGCCGTCGGCAAATGGGAAGAGCGCCTCGGACGCCACCACCGAACCCTTCAGGTCCAGACCCGCTTCGCGCGCCTTTTGCACGGCAATGCGCGAACTGTCGACCCGGGCCATCTGACCGGCGCCAATGCCCAGCGTTTCCTCGCCGCGCACGTAGACGATGGCGTTCGACTTGACGTGTTTGCAGACCTTCCAGCCGAAAAGCATGCTCGCCCACTCCGCGGGTGCCGGCTGGCGCCGGGTCACCACCTTGAAGCCGGGCACGTCGCCGAGCGTGACGTCGCGATCCTGCAGGAGCACGCCGCCGATGACCGAGCGTATTTCCTGCAGCGAGACCGCCCCCAGGCCGCCTTTGGCGATCATGAGGCGCAGGTTCTTCTTTTTGCGGAAAATCTCCAGCGACTCCTCGCTGAAATGCGGGGCGATGATCACCTCGGTGAAGATCTCGGCGATGGCCTTCGTCAGGTCGCCGCCGGGCGTCCGGTTGACCACGATGATGCCGCCGAACGGCGCCTGCCGGTCGGTGGCGTAGGCCTTGTCCCACGCGGCGATCAGCGTGTCCGCGCTGGCGACCCCGCAGGGGTTGGTGTGTTTGAGGATGGCGACCGTGGGCCGCTCGAACTCCCCGATCAGGTAGGTGGCCGCCGTGATGTCGAGAATGTTGTTATAGCTGAGTTCCTTCCCCTGCAGCTGCTCGAAATGCTCGAAAAACGTGCCGTACAGCGCGGCCTTCTGGTGCGGATTCTCGCCGTAGCGCAGGCCCGAGGCCTTCGGGTAGGTGAGGCTGAGCGTGGCCGGGAAACCGGAGACCGCGTCGAGGTCGGGCTCGGCGAGCTGCCCCTCGAGGTAGCGGGCGATGGCGGCGTCGTAGCCGGCGGTGCGCTGGAAAACCTTGAGCGCCAGCTGGCGCCGGAGTTCGGCCAGCGCGGCCGGCGACTCCATCGCCTTGAGCACCGTTTCATAGTCGGCGGGATCGCACACGACCGTCACACTCTCGTGGTTCTTGGCGGCGCTGCGCAGCATCGACGGGCCGCCGATGTCAATGTTCTCGATGGCCTCCTCGAACGGCACGCCGGGCTTCGCCACCGTCTGCTCGAAGGGGTAAAGGTTCACCGCCACGAGATCGATGAGCGCGATGCCGTTGGCCTCGGCCTGCCGCAGGTGCTCGGGCTTGTCGCGCCGGCAGAGCAGCCCGCCGTGGATTTTCGGATGCAGCGTCTTCACGCGGCCTTCCATGATTTCGGGAAAGCCGGTGTGCCGGCTGACCTCGGTGACGGGGAG
>CAJAKX010000428.1 GCA_903940425.1 uncultured Opitutia bacterium
GCAGATGGACACCGCCTCGATCAGGAATTGCAGGAGGATGGTGCGACGCCGGGCGCCGAGGGCCTTGCGCGTCCCGATCTCCTTCGTGCGCTCCTTCACGCTGACAAAGGTGATGTTCATGATGCCGATCGCGCCCACGAACAGCGACAGGCCGGTGATGAACAGGCCGGCAAACGCAATGGCCGTTTTCACCGGATCCAGCACTGCCTTGAAGGCCTGCTGCTCGTTGATGGAAAAATTGTCGCGCTCACCGGGCAACTGGCCGCGCACGCGGCGCATGGCGCCGACCAGCTCTTCCTTGGCCTGCAGTAACCGGGTTTTATCCTTCACCTTCACTCGCAGGTCGGTGCTGCGACGGATGCTGAACATCTTCCGGTAGGCGGTGAGCGGCATGACCAGCTCATTGTCGAAGCTGATGAGCCCGAGAAACTCGCCCTGCTTGGCGAAGACGCCGATAATGGTGAGGGGATGACCGCCGACCCTCACCGTCCCGCCCAGTGCCGAACGCCCGGGGAACAGCGCCTCGGCGACATCGTAGCCCAGCACGCACACCGAGCGGCCGCCGCTGGCCTCAATTTCGTTGAACAGGCGTCCCTCCTTGTAATCGACGCCGCTGATGCGCGCATAATCGGCCGTGGTGCCGAAGACGTAGATGCCATCCACGCTGTTGTCGCCCGCTTTCACCGAAGCGCCGCGCCCCGCCACCGGCACGACGACGTCCAGCAGTGAATTCGGGGTGTTCTCGATGACGCGGCTGAGCCTCTCGGCGTCAGCGGCCTGAATGGGCGGGCGGTTGACGTAATTCCACCAATCCTCGATGGGCCCCCATGGCCACTTCTGCACGTAAAGCACGTCGTCCCCGAGCATGGCGAGGCTGTCGTTGAAGCCCGTGTCGATGCCGCGGATGGCGGTGCCCATGAGCGTGACTGCTACAATGCCGATGATGACACCCAGCGCGGTGAGCACGGAACGCATCTTGTTCGCGCGGATCTGCGCCCAGGCAATGCGGACGGACTCGGCGAACTCGTAGTAGAAACGGGCCAGGGTTTTCATGGCGGGATGGGGCTTGATGATCAGTTGCCGGTCATCCGGTCGCTCTCGATCAATCCGTCGTGCAGGCGGATGGCGCGGCGGGCATGCCGGGCAATGTCCTCCTCGTGGGTGACGACGATGATGGTGTTCCCCTGCTCATAGAGCTGGTCGAAAAGCTGCATGATCTCCTCACCGGTCCTGGAGTCGAGGTTGCCGGTGGGTTCGTCGGCCAGAAGGATCGAGGGATGGTTGACGAGCGCCCGGGCGACGGCCACGCGCTGGCGCTGGCCGCCGGACAGCTCGTTGGGCTTGTGCAGCATGCGGTCGCCGAGGCCGACGTTCTCGAGCGCCTCCCGGGCTCGCGCCCGTCGCGCGGCGGGCGGCAGGCCGGCATAGATGAGCGGCAGCTCGACGTTATGCAGCGAGGTTGAGCGCGGCAGGAGGTTGAAGGTCTGGAAGACAAAGCCGATCTCGCGGTTGCGGATGCTGGCCAGCTCGTCGTCCGACATGCTGGAGACGTCCTTGCCGTTGAAGTGGTAGTGTCCGCTGGTGGGCGTGTCGAGGCAGCCGAGCATGTTCATCAGGGTCGACTTGCCGCTGCCGGACGGACCCATGATGGCCATGTACTCGTTGCGATGAACCTTGAGGGCGACGCCACGGAGGGCATGCACAATCTCCGCCCCCATGCGATACAGCTTGGTGACACCCTCGATGTCGATCACCAGGGGGCCCGGCGGGCGGACGGTGCGGGGGACATGCGCGGCGGGTGCGGGCGGTGGGATCATGGCAGAAGGATGCGCGGCGACGGTTGGACGGGTCAGGCGCCGGGGCGGGCCGCCTTAACTCTTGTTGTCATCCTTCTTCGGTTTTTCCACGAGGATCTTGGAGCCATCCTTGAGGTTGCGGCTGATGGCGGCGTAGCTGCCGGACACCACTTCCTCGCCGACCTTCACGCCGTTTTTGACTTCAATGTAGGTGTTGTCGGAGATGCCGGTCTCCACCTTCCGCAGCTTCACCCCATCGCCCTGCCGCACGAAGACGATCCGCTGGAGTTTCTCCTGGGTGCGCTTGGCCTCCTGGCGCTCCTTGACCAGCTCAAGATCATTGCCCGTGCGCTCCTTGGCCTCCTTGGCCCGCTGCTGCTGGAGTTCCTCCGTGGTCTTGCCGCTTTCGGCGCGAACGGTGACGCTCTGGATGGGCACGGCGACGACGTTGCTCACGGTCTCCGTCTCGATGTCGACTGTGCCGCTCATGCCGGGACGCAGCCGGGCTTCATGATCCGTGACGCGGATGCGCACGAGGAAATTGGTGACCTCGTCGGAGGCCGAGGCGGCGAGGGCCGCCTGGTTGTTGCTGGCGCTGGTGGCGCCCGTGGACAGCGCGGAACTGCTGATCTCGCTCACCGTGCCGTCAAAATTGCGGCCGGGGAAGGCGTCGACGGCGACATTCGTGTGATCCCCGATTTTCACGTTGACGATGTCGTTTTCGTTCACCTTCACGCGCACCTCCATGTGGCTCAGGTCGGCGATGCGCATGACCTCGGTGCCGGCGAATTGACCGGTGCCGACGACCCGTTCGCCCACCTCGTTGTTAAGCACGCTGATGATTCCATCCATGGGCGAGTAGATGGTGGTTTTGCTCAGCTGGTCGCGATACTGGTTGAGGGCGCCCTCCGTCTGGCGAATCGTCGCGAGCGAGGATTGATAGTTGGCGCGGGCGACCTCCCGACTGGTTTTGGCGGTGGTGTTATCGGCGTCCGAAATCAGCTTCTTCTGGTAAAGATCGTCGGCCCGGTGGTAATCCTCATCAGCCTTGTCGAGATTGGCCTTGCTGAGGAGGCTGGCGGCCTTGGCCACGGCCAGTGCAGCTTCCTGCTGATCAACGAGGGCGACATAGAGGTCGGGTTTGATTCGCACGATGACGTCGCCCTTCTTCACTACGGCCCCCTCCTTCAGGGGCAGGGCGATGATCTCGCCGGACACCTCGGGGGCGATTCCGACCTCGATCTCCGGCTGCACCTTGCCGGTGGCAGTGACGAGGTGCGTGATGGTCTTGATGACGGCCTTTTCGGTCGTGACCGTGGTCGGTTTCTCGCTCTTTCTGCTCTTGATCACGGCAACGACAACCAGGCCGATCACGAACACGATGGCGGCAATGATCCACCATTTGCGGCGTGATTTCTTGCGTGCAGGAACAGCCGCCGCCGCAGGTGCGGCGTCGGAGCGTGGAAGGGTGTCTGAGCTCATGGTTAAATTGGTCAGGAGGGCGGAAATGTTTGGCTGATCCGGGCGTCCAAGGCAAGCAAGGGGAATCCTTGATGTGGAGAATTCGCTGAATTGCGGGGAGGGACTTCACGGCCGGCCTGTCACCGGCGAACTGCGTGGCGTGTCTCCAAGACACTCTAACGACGCGTCGAGTTGCAGTGATTTTGGATGAGCGGACGGGGGAAGGGACAGGTGGCGGGAAGCCGGGCGGCCGCGGGGGTGCGCCGCTGGGGCAATCGCGCCCCGGAGAAAAACCCCTTGCTTCGCCCGGCCTGCGGGGCATTGCATCATGCCTCTCCATGGGCTTGCGTTTTTGCATCCTCGGCAGCGGCAGTGAGGGCAACTGCGCCCTGCTCCAGACCCCCCATGCCCGCGTGCTCGTCGACGCCGGTTTCTCGGCCCGCCGGATTGCGCAGCTGCTGGCGGCCGCCGGCGAGTCGCTCGACCACATCGATGCCGTCTTCCTCACGCACGAGCATGGCGATCACGCCGCCGGCATCGGCGGGCTGACACGCCGCCGGCCGATCAAGGTCTTCGCCAACCACGCCACCGCCCGCGCGGTGCAGGCCGGACTGAAACACCGTCCCGACTGGCAGTTTTTTGAGACGGGCATGCGCTTCCGGTTCCGCGATCTCGAGGTCGAGAGCTTTGCCGTGCCGCATGACGCGCACGACCCCGTGGCCTTTCTCTTCACCCACGGGACGGACGATCTCTTCACCCCGGCGCACCGTCTCGCCTGGCTCACCGATCTCGGCCACGCCCCGCAACACATCAAGGAGCGCATTCGCGAGGCCGATGTCCTTGTGATCGAAGCCAATTATTGCCCGCAGATGCTGAAGGACGACCCGAAGCGCCCGTGGTCGGTCAAACAGCGCATCAGCGGCCGGCATGGCCACCTCTCCAACGAAAGCGCCTGTGAACTCCTCACCTCGGTGGCCTCGCCGCGCTGGCGTCATGTCTTCCTCGCCCACCTCAGCCGCGAGTGCAACAGCCCCGCCGCCGTCGAAACCGCCTGCGCCGGCGTCCTGACCGCGATCAAGTGCGGCTTCTCGATCGTCGCCCCCGGCGCCGGCACGCCCTTCTACGAGTTTTGAGCGGAGCC
>CAJAKX010000429.1 GCA_903940425.1 uncultured Opitutia bacterium
CTCGATTGGGATCATCCCGATTATTACGGGCGGGTCGAACAACTGGAGGAGACCTTCCGCCAGCTGGTCACCCGCACCCGGCGGGCGGTGGTGTTCGACCCGGCCTGCGCCATGTCGGTGCGGGCGGTGGCGGGCGCCAGGGCCGGCACGTTCACCTTCGGCGCGAACGGACATTACCGCTCGCGCGTGGTGCGCGAAGCGGAGAGCCAACTCGTGCTCCGGCTGGATGCCGGTTTTCCCTCTCTGGAGATGCCCGTCCGTGCCCGGGGCGCCTTCAATGCCCTCAACGCCACCGCGGCGCTGGCCGCGGCGCACCTGATGGGCGCCCGGCTTGCGCCGGACCTGCTCGCCGACTATCCGGGCGTACGGCGGCGGCAAAGCGTGCTGCGCGCGACGGACCGCCTCACGCTCATCGAGGACTATGCGCACCATCCGGCGGAAATCCGGGCGCTCCTCACCAGTCTGCGCCAGCGCAAGACGGGACGGCTGGTGGTGGTATTCCAGCCGCATCGCTTCAGCCGCACCGCGCAGTTCAAGGCCGAATTCGCCGCGGCGCTGAGCCTGGCCGACCAGCTTTTCCTGCTCGACGTTTATCCGGCCGGCGAGACGCCCGTCACGGGCGGCACCACGGCCGACATCTATGCCGAGATCAAGAAATCCGGCGTGCCCGTGTCCGTCACCTACCTGCCCGGCCGCGACGGCCTCTTTCTCGACGTGCTGCGCGCGGCGCTGCAGGCGGGCGACTGGCTGGTTTTTGTCGGGGCGGGCGATATCGACCAGCTGGCGCACGAGCTGGCGGCCCGGCTCGAGGAGGACTCCGCCCGCGTCCAGTGCTGGGACCGGTTTGTCGCGGAGATGAGGCCGCGGCTTTCCGCCGGGACCCGCCTGATGCGCGAGGAGCCGCTCGCCCCCCGGACCACGATGCGGACCGGCGGGGGGGCGCGCTGCTACAGCGAGCCGGCGAGTATCGCCGATCTGCAGACCCTGCTGCGGGAGGCCGGCACGCGCAGGTTGCGCGTCTACTTTCTTGGCCGCGGCTCCAATCTCATCGTGCCCGACGAAGGAGTCGACGGGCTGGTGGTCTGTCTCGCGCATCCCGCCTGGCAGGCCTGCGAACTGCGGCCGGCCGGCCGTCTGTGGGCGGGGGCCGGGCTGCGCCTCAAGAGTCTGTGCGGCTTTGCCGGCAAGGCCGGCTTGGCGGGCTTCGAATTTCTGGAGGGCATTCCGGGCTCCGTGGGCGGCGCGCTGCGAATGAACGCCGGCGCCATGGGCGGCTGGATGTTTGATGTGGTCGAGGAGGTGCAGCTCATGACCCTCACGGGGGAAGTCCGCACGTTGAAGAAGGCCGAACTGCGCGTGGCCTATCGCGAGTGCCGTGACCTGCTCGAGGCCGTCGCGCTCGGCGCGCTGCTCAAGCCGGCGGCGCAGGCCGAGGCCGAGGCCATCAGCCGCCAGATCGACGTCTACCGACGCAAGCGCCACGAAACCCAGCCGCGCGAGCCCAGCGCCGGCTGCGTGTTCAAAAATCCGCCCGGCACCTCGGCCGGAAAGCTCATCGACGAACTCGGGCTCAAGGGCGAGCGGGTGGGGGACGCCGAAGTCTCGCCGGTGCACGCCAACTTCATCATCAACCGCGGCCAGGCCACGAGCACGGACATCATCACGCTCATGCGCCGGGTGCGCGAGCGGGTGCAGCAGGCGCGCGCCATCTCGCTGGAGCCCGAGGTGCTGCTCTATGGCAAGGAATGGAGGGACGTGCTGTGAGTGCCCCCGGGTTGGCGGTCCATTTGCTCAAAATCGACACTCCGCGCCACCTCCGGCCGGCGCGCACCGCCCGGTCCGTCCCCCTCCTCCCATGAGCCAGCCTGCCACCATTCCGCCGCCCTCGCGCTCCTGGAAGAATATCCGCCAGGGGGTCAGCACGCAGGCCATGTCGAAGGGGGGACGCCGCCGCATGGTGTTCGCGAGTGTGAAATTCGCGGTGGTGTGCGTGGTCGTATTCGGCTGCGGCTGGGCGGCCTTCGAGGTTTACCAGACATGGGAGAGCAACCCGGCCCGGCTCAAGGAGCCGGTGAAGGCCGTGCCGCTCAAGCAGGTCGTGTTCGCCACCGACGGTGTGCTCGCGCGGGCGTGGCTCGACCAGACCCTGGTGCTGCCGGGAAGCACCAGCCTCATGACGCTGGATCTTTCCGCGCTGGAAAACCGGCTGCTGGCCTCGGGGCAGGTGCAGAGCGTCGTGCTCCGGCGGCGGTTTGCCGACAACACGCTGGTCGTGACCGTGCAGGAACGTTCGCCGGTCGCGCGCGTGATGGTGCAGATTGGCGGGACTTCACCGCAGCTGCGGCTGGTGGCGCGCGATGGCGTGGTTTACGAGGGCGCCGGCTATGAGCGGACGGTGCTCGAACGGCTGCCGTGGCTCGACGGCGTCCGGTTGCGTCGCACGGCCAGGAGCGGCTTTGAACCCATCGCGGGCATGGAACGGATTGCCGGGCTGCTGACCGCGGCCCAGGGCCTCATCCCGCTGCTCTGTGCGGACTGGCAGGTGGTGTCCCTCGCCCGGCTGGCCTCCGACCAGGAGATCATCGTGCGCTCGCGCGAAATCCCGGAGATTATCTTTGACGCCCAAGGCGACTTCCCGCGCCAGCTGGCGAAACTGGATTATATCGTCGCATCCTTGAAAACGCATGACGCCCCGCCCATGAAACGGGTGAACCTTGCGCTGGGCGGCCAGGTGCCCGTCGAGCTGCAGGAGTCCGCTCCGTTGAAGCCGGCGCGTTCCGCTTTACCCAAGACAACCTCCCAACCTAAACAGAGACGTGATTTCTAAGACCAGACTCATCTGTGCCGTCGAAATCGGCACCTCCAAGGTGGCCGTCCTCGTGGGTGAACTCACGCGCGGGCGCACCCTCAACATCATCGGCCTCGGCTCCTGCCAGTCGCGCGGCGTGATCAAGGGCGGCGTGGTCGACTACAAGGAGGCGAGCACCTGCACGCATGCCGCCATTCAGGCCGCGGAGGAGCGGGCGGGCGCGCCGGTCGAGGTCGTCTACCTGGCGCAGACCGGGGCGCACCTGGAGGGCTTTTACAACGAGGCGGCGGTCAATGTGAACGCGGCCGACAATTGCGTGAGCGCGCTCGACATCGACACCGTCTGCCGCCTGGCCAAGGCCAAGGAACTGCCGGAGGGCCGCGCCGTGGTGCATCACATCCGCC
>CAJAKX010000430.1 GCA_903940425.1 uncultured Opitutia bacterium
GGGAAATCTGCCGGCGGCGGCCGCCGCCTTCCGGGAGGAACTGCGCCTGTCGCCCAATGATCCCGCGGCCCGGCAGGCGCTGGCCGCGGCGCTCCGGCCAAGCCAGGACCGTTAAGAAAGGCAGAGGCACTTCATGCTGAAGGACAAAACTTCATTCACCTCATTCATGGCCTTCGTTGGGGTGTGCGCGCTGGTCGTCGGGTGTTACGCCTGGATGGGAGAGGCGTGCGTGACGGAAATGGGCGTATATCCGCCCGCAACCAGCCACTACAATCTGCTGGTGGAGGGTTTCCAACATGGGCACCTGAGCTTGAACAAAACGCCGCCACCGGAGCTCAAGCAGCTCGCCGATCCCTACGATCCGGTCGCGAACCACCGATTTCGCCTACCCTTCGGGCAACCTTACGGGCTGCTCGACATGAGTTACTACAAGGGCAAGCTGTATCTCTATTCCGGGATAACGCCGGCGTTGCTCCTGTTCTGGCCCTGGACGGCTCTTACTGGCCACTATCTCTTTCAACGCTATGCCGTGGCGGTCTTCTGTATGATCGGTTTTCTGGCCGGCGCGGCGATTTTGCGGTCAATATGGCGGCGCTATTTTCCAGAGGTCGGAGGCGCGGTCGTGGCGGTTGGCGTGCTGGCGCTGGGCCTGGCCTCCGGCGTGCCGGTTATGCAGCAACGGGCTGAGTTCTATGAGGCAGCCATCAGCTGCGGATATGCCCTGACCATGCTGGCGCTGGGGGCGGTCTGGCTGGCAATGCATGACCAAGCGCGGCGGGTCGGGTGGCTGGCCGCGGCAAGCTTGGCGCTGGGTCTGGCCGTGGGGGCAAGGCCGTTCTTGTTGCTCGGCGCGTCGATTCTGGTCGTGCCACTCATACAAGCGTGGCACCAATCGTCATCGGCGACCCCGAGGCGGCCGTCGTGGAGCTTGCTGGCGGCTGCATTTCTGCCGCTGCTGGTGTGCGGCCTCGGGCTCATGCTCTACAACTACCTGCGCTTCGACAATCCGTTTGAATTTGGCCAGCGCTATCAGCTGTCCGCCCAACGTCAGGACACAGGCCGGCTTTTCAGCCTGCATTATCTCTGGTTCAATTTCCGTGTCTATTTCCTGGAGCCGGTGCGATGGAGCCGGCGGTTTCCGTTCGCCGGCGACATCGTGTCACCGGCGGTGCCGCCCGGGCACGGTGGTGTGGAGGATGCCTTTGGTGCACTGACCAACATCCCGGTGGTGTGGCTGGCGCTGGCGGTGCCGTTGGTCTGGCGTGGCCGCGCGGAGGAGGCGCGCATCGCATTGCGCGGATTTGTCGCCGCAGTGGCCATGCTCTTCGTAGCCTGTGCCGCGTTCCTGTGCCTGTTTTGGTGGTGCATCATCCGTTATGAAGTGGATTTCCTGCCCGCGCTGGTCCTGCTGGCGGTCATCGGCATTCTTGGCGTGGAGCGCGCCCTGGCCGGCCGGCCGCGCTGGCGTCTCGTCGCCCGGGCGGGTTGGGGTCTTTTGCTGTCTTTTTCGGTGGCGTTCAACCTGTTGGCCGCCCTCGATCGTTATGCCGCCCAACGCAACCAGCTAGGCAATGTGTTCTATTCATCGGGCCGGATTCCGGAAGCCATCGCGCTCTACGAGAGGGCGCTGTGGATCAAGCCGGCCTACGTGGAAGCGCACTACAACCTGGGCGTCGCTTGGTCACAGATGCCGGGGCGGCTGAAGGACGCGATCGCCCAGTATGAGGAGGCGCTGCGCCTGCAGCCGGATCATGCCGCAGCGCACAACAACCTGGGCCTCGCCTGGTCGCAGGTGCCCGGGCGGCTGAAGGACGCGATCGCCCAGTATGAGGAGGCGCTGCGCCTGCAGCCGGATTCTGCCGAGGCGCACAACAATCTGGGCAACGCCTGGTCACAGGTGCCCGGGCGGCTGAATGACGCGATCGCCCAGTATGAGGCGGCGCTGCGCCTGAAGCCGGATTTTGCCGAGGCGCACCACAACCTGGGTCTCGCCTGGTCGCAGCTGCCGGGGCGGTTGCAGGATGCGATTGCCCAGTATGAGGCGGCGCTGCGCCTGAAGCCGGATTATATCGAAGCGCACTGCAATCTGGGCAACGCTTGGTCGCAGTTGCCGGAGCGGCTGAACGACGCGGCCGGCCAGTATGAAGCGGCGCTGCGCCTGAAGCCGGATTATGCCGAGGCGCACAA
>CAJAKX010000431.1 GCA_903940425.1 uncultured Opitutia bacterium
AAGTCCGTGTACCGCCTTTGGCGCGATCTTTACGCAGCGCAGATGGTGTGGGCTGCGGAAGCCGCACAGCCCTCGCTTCTGGCTCACTTCGGAGCGACTTTGGTGGAATGTACCGCCATTGACGCTTTTGCCTGTGCGAACAGCGCGCGATTCGCGGCACTCATGCAGACAAGCGCGCTCGGAGTTGAATTGGGTGCCCATCACCCGCGCCTTGCTGGAAGCAAGCCCGCTGACTGGCTTTCGCATCTTCCCTTGTCGTCTATAACCGTGCGGCACACCGTAGGACTCCCTGATCCCATGACCGATGATTGGCATGAACAATTAGCAGAACACGCCGGAGGAGATCGCCCTTGGCACCAAAGCAGTGATCGCGAAGACTCAACAGACCTTCCCCGGCGTCAAAAATCGTCCTCTTGAGCATCCTGCCCAATGCGCGTGCCAAAGCAAAGATGGCGCCGGTCAACACCATCACCCAATTCTACGCTAACAATCGCGACGTCTACTACCTCAACCTCGCGGCGCTCCTGACGCCCGAAGGCGACAACTGGAAAGGTCTCGGCTCCGACCGACTGCCCCCCAACGCCGAAGGCTATGAGCTCTGGGCTGTCGCTCTAGAGCCGCTGCTACTCCAGTTGCTCTAGCGGCTCCGGCGCCGCGGAGATTCCTGAGCCCGCTTCCCCAAGTTCCATCCCGGCCCAACCACCCCGACTTCTGGCAGTCGCTCCGCCCCGCTTCGCGATCCGCCACCCATGAGCTCCACCCCTTCCCTTGCGGTCATCGCCTGCGCCGTGCTCGAAGATGAAGTGCGCCACCTCGTCGCCGATCTGCCCCATGTGCACGAGCTGATCATCCTGCCGCAAGGGCTGCACAACGAGCCGCCGCGGCTCCGGCGCGAACTGCAGGCGGCGGTGGACCGGGCCGAGGCCCGCCCGGAGGTCGAGGTTATCGTGCTGGTCTACGGGCTGTGCGGCCGCGGCGTGGAGAACCTGCGTCATGCGCGCTGCCCCCTGGTCATCGCGCGCGCACACGACTGCGTGACGTTATTCCTCGGCAACAAGAAACGTTATGCCGCGTACCTGCGCGAGCATCCGGGCACCTACTGGTACACGCCGGGCTGGATCAAAAGCTACGCGCCGCCCGGCCCCGATCGCACCGTCTTTCTCCGCGGCGAATACGCCGCCAAATTCAAGCCGGAGGAGGTGCAATACCTGATGGAGATGGAGCAGCAGTGGATAGCGAAATACGACCGGGCTGCCTACGTGGATCTGGGGGTTGGCGAAACCGAACGTGGCAAAAACTACACCCGTCATTGCGCTGCCTGCCTGGGCTGGACGTTTGACCAAGTGCCCGGCGACGCCTCGTTGCTGCGCGACCTGCTTGCTGGCCCTTGGGACGAGAACCGCTTTCTGATCGTGCCGCCGCACCACTTCATCGCCCTAACGGCAGACGACACCATCATCCGCACGGTCCCGGCGCCGTCCCCGTCGTGAGCGCCGTTCACATTCGCGTCCTCACGCCCGACGGACGGCATGACCTCACCGTGACCGGCGGCGAGGTGGGGCTGCCGCTCTCCGAGTTGCTCGCGCGCCGGGGCTTTCCCTTGAACACCCGCTGCGGGGGTCGCAGGCTGTGCGGAGGTTGCGAAGTCGAGTTGTGCGCGGGCTCGCTGCAGCGCATCGCCGATGGAGCCCGCGTCGCAGCTGACGCCACGGCGCGCCTCAAGTCGTGCCAGATGCGCCTGGGCGGAGAGCCCATCGAACTGGTGGTGCCGGCGCGCTCGCTGCTGCGCCATGAGCCGGCGGTGGTGGCGGAGTTCCGCCTCAATATTCCGTGGGCGCGCGATCCGCTGTTCCCCGAGGCGCGCCACGGCGTCGCCGTGGATATTGGCACGACCACGGTCGCCCTGCTGCTGTGCGACCTCGCGACGGGCCGCGTGATGGGAGAAGCCTCGGCGTTCAACTCCCAGATCCGTTTCGGGGAGGATGTCCTCACGCGGATCCAGCTGTGCAGCACCGACCCGGAGGGCCTAAGGCAGTTGCAGCGCGCCGTGGCGGTCGAGACCATCAATCCGCTGCTCCAAGACGCGTGCCGCCAGGCCGGCGTGGCGCCGCGCGAAATCGGCGGGATGACCGTCGCTGGCAACACCACTATGCTGCACCTGCTCGCGGGCGTGGATCCGACGTCCATGGGCGTCCATCCGTTCCGGCCGGTTTTTCTCGAGCACCGCATCTATGCACCGCGTGACCTCGGCCTGGAGTTTGGCGACGGCGTCGCGCAGGTGCACCTGCTGCCCGGGCCCGCGGCCTACGTGGGAGCCGACCTTGCCGCCGGCATGGTCGCCACCGGACTCCTCTATGACGAGGGCCCGGCGCTGCTGGTGGACGTGGGCACCAACGGTGAAATCATCGCGAAGGTCGGCGACCGGCTGATCGGCTGCGCCACCGCCGCCGGCCCCGCCTTCGAGGGTGCCGGCCTCACGAGCGGCACCCGCGCCGTTCACGGTGCGATCGAGCGCGTGCGGCTGCGGACGGATCCCTTTGCGGCGGAGTTCGGCCTCATCGGTTCGACCGACCGCCCGCTCGGCATCTGCGGCTCGGCCTACGTGGACTTCCTGTGGGAGGCGCGCCGCACGGGTCTCCTGCAGGCGAAGGGGAGGTTCGACGACGCCTTCTGTGCGCGCGCCGGTGATAATGTCCAACGCGACACCTACGGCCGCAAATTGCGGCTGCATTCACGAGGCGCTGCCGGCCCCGTCTGGGTTTCCGAGCTGGACGTCGCGCGACTCCTGCAGGCCAAGGCCGCCATCGCGGCCGGCATCTCGACGCTGCTGCATCTGCTCGGCACCGCGCCACGCGACGTGAAGCGGCTCTATCTCGCCGGCGGCTTCGGCCTGCATCTCTCGTTGGAGCACGCCATCGGCTGCGGCCTGCTCCCGGGCTTTGCGGTCGAACAGATCCAGGTGGTCGGCAACACCTCGCTCGGGGGCGCCTTTCTGGCCTTGCACGACCGTAGCCTGCTCGAGGAGATGGCTGTTGCGTGCCGCACCATGGAGGCGATCGAACTCAATCTGCAGCCCGGCTTCGAAGACGCCTACATCGACCAGCTGGTCCTGCCCTGACATGACCGTTCGCCCCACCCATGACGTGTTCCCCGGTCTGCTCAACGCCTCTGGGTTCGACCGGCTGGCCCGCTGCCTCCGGCAGGCGACGGGTTTTGCGCTTGCGGCGGTCGACGCCGGGGGTCGTTTCCTGCGCGGCGGCCCCGGCGTGCCCGCGTGCGCACGGAATGAGGCGTGCCGGTTGTTTCGAGCGCAGGCGGTGGCGGAGGCGCTGCGGTGGGGCGAGCCCTGCGTGCTTTGCTGCGCCTGCAACCGGGCGTTGTGGGCCGTGCCGGTGATGAGCAATCAGCGCCTGCACGGCGGCCTGCTCGTGGCCGGCGTCGCCCTCAAACGGCCTAGCCGCGCCGGCAGCCTGGACCGCCGGATTCTCGGCGCTTGCGCCCGCCTGTTGGCGCTGGCCACCGAGCACAATCTCACCAACGCCGCGCTGCTGGGCGAGCGGCGCCACTCGGCCCGGCGCGAGCGCGAGAAGGCCGAGGCGCTCCACACCCTGAAGGACCGGCTGCACGACGACATCCGGAACATTTATCTGCACGAGGAGCCGGCGTTGCTGGCCGCCATTCGCTGCGGGGAACGCACCGAGGCCCGCCGCATCATCAACCGCGTGCTGACCGCCATCTACGCCGTCGGTCAGGCCCACACCGAGCTGCTCAAGAGCCTGGCGCTCGAGCTCATCGTCATGATGACCCGGGCAGCGGTGCAGGCCGGCGGCGATCCCACGAAGATCCTCGGTCTCAACTACCGGTCGCTCACCACGCTGGCCGACGTCGCCGACCAGGAGGCCCTGGCAGTCTGGCTGTGCGACATGCTCGAACAGCTCATCGACGCCATCGAAGCCAACACCCGGCGCCCCAACTCGGTACTGCTCGCGCGCGCGCTGGAGTTCATGGAGACGCACCTGGCCGACGACCTCACGCGCGAGCAGGTGGCGCGCGTGGCCGGCCTCTCCCCCAGCCACTTTTCGCACCTGATGCGGGCGAAAACCGGCTGGTCGTTCACGGAGCTGCTCACCCGGCTGCGGGTGGACCGCGCCTGCCAGCTGCTGATCCGCACCGACGCCCCGCTGGCCCAGATCGCCCTCGAGTGCGGCTTTGGCGACCAGAGCTATTTCACGCGGGTCTTCCGCAAACGCACGGGCCAGACGCCCGGCGACTACCGACATGGCCATCCGCCGGACGCACCAAAGTCCCAAACAAAAGCACCGCCGTCCAAGCCGGCCACCCCGGCTTCTGCTAGGCTGCGACCCGTTCCCTCAACGCCGCCCCCATCATGACAACGCTCGAACAACTTTCCCAAGCCATCGCCGCCGGCAAAAGCAAGGACGCCAAGGCCCTCACGCAACGGGCGCTCGACGAGGGGGCCCAGCCCGGTGACCTCGTGGACCAGGCGCTGGTGCCCGCGATGGCCGCGGTGGGCGAGAAGTTCAAAAACAACGAGATCTTCGTGCCCGAGATGCTCATTGCGGCCCGGGCGATGAGGGAGGCGATGAATGTGCTTGAGCCACGGCTGCTCGCCGCCGGCATCACGCCTAAATACACGGCCTTGATCGGCACGGTGCAGGGCGACCTGCACGACATCGGCAAAAACCTGGTGGCCGTCATGTGGAAGGGGGCCAACTTTCGCGTCATCGATCTGGGCACCAACGTGCTCCCCGCCAAGTACGTGGCCGCGATCAACGAGTACCGGCCGCAGGTCGTCGGTCTTTCCGCCCTGCTGACCACGACGATGCCGGCCATGGTCGAAACGGTACGGGCCATCCGCACCAGCGGCTGCCCGCCGGTCAAGATCATGGTGGGCGGCGCGCCGATCAGTCAGCAGTTCGCCGACGAGATCGGTGCCGACGGATACGCCCCCGACGCGGCCTCAGCCGCGGACAAGGCCAAGACGCTCGCCGGCGTTGTGTGAGACCGACACCGCCCGTCCTCTGGTCGCGGCGGGTGCCGCCGATGCCGGGTTCTCATTTCCTTTGCCCATGAAATACCGACGCCTTGCGATCGCGAACTCGGACGACCTGCTTTTCGGCAGCGCGCCCAAGCCCCTTGTGACCCGCCAAGGGCTGCGCCTGGGCGGCGGACTGGTGTACCCGGAACTCAATTTCACGCTGCCCACGATGGAGGTGACGGCGGCGACGATGCCCACGGTGGTCCGCCACTACCAGGAGATCATCAAGGATGCGCTGCGTCGCGCGGCCGAACTGGAAGCCCCCGGCGTGGTGATCGAGTTTGAGACCTTGCCGCCCATGACCGCCACCCCGGCCTTCGGCCTCGAAATCGTGCAGATTCTCCTGGCCGGCATGGAGGCGGCCCGCCGCCAGTACGGTCTGCCGACGGTGCTGCGCATGACGCCCAACGACAACCGGGAGTTTGCCCGCCCGCCGGTCATGCGCTCGGGCGAGCACTGGGAACGGATGCTGGAGCTTTTTGAGGGTTCGGCCCGCGCCGGCGCCGAATTGCTGAGCATCGAATCGGTGGGCGGCAAGGAGCTGCACGACGAGGCTCTCATGAACTGCGACTTGGGGCAGGTAATTTTCGCCCTGTGCGTGCTCGGCGTGCGCGACATGGAATTTCTGTGGAAGCAGCTCGCCGTGATCGCGCGCCGCCACGGCGTCATCTGCGCGGGCGACACCGCCTGCGGCTTCGGCAACACCGCGATGGTGCTGGCCGAGCAGAAGATGATTCCCCGGGTCTTTGCCGCCGTCGTGCGCGCCGTCACGGCGGTGCGCACCCTCGTGGCGTACGAACATGGTGCCGTTGGCCCGGGCAAGGATTGCGCCTACGAAAACCCTTACCTCAAGGCCATCACCGGCTATCCGGTGGCAATGGAGGGCAAGACCTCCGCCTGCGCGCATTTCAGCCCGCTCGGCAACATCGCCGCGGCCTACGCCGACACGTGGTCCAACGAGTCGGTGCAGAACGTCCGCCTTCTCGCCGGCATGGCCCCGACCTGCTACATGGAGCAGTTGATCTACGACTGCCGTTTGATGAACCGGGCCCTAGCCGAGGGGAAGGCCGCCGCCCTCACCCTGCGGCGCTGGCTGGTCGAGTCCGACGCGGGGCTCGATCCGCAGGCTTGGGTGCTGACACCGGATAGCGTCCTGGCGATCGCCCGCGCGATCGTGAACGCGCCGGACCATTACCAAGCGGGCGTTGCCGCCGCGCGCTGCGCCGTCGATCTCCTGCGCGCCGGCCACGCCGCGGGCTCGCTCAAGATCGCCCAGCGTGAACTCGGCTTTCTCGACTCCATGGCTGCCCAGCTCGACAAATTACCAGCTGATGAAGCAGCCTTTATTGCCCAACAGATGGCCTTGGCCGACCCCACCAAATACCTGCCGGTGGAGTATGGACTCCAAGGACTCTGAAAGGACGGACCGATGCAAACCGAGCCTTCACTCTTTTGGCACAAGACCTCCGCTCCGACCACTCCGCCGCACTGCGTGTTCGTGACTGGACCTCGCAGGGCCGGCAAGACGCGCTGGCTGCAACTGCAAATTCACGATCTGTCGGAGAAACAGCCCGGCGCGCGTTGCGCGGTTCTGCTCGCGGAGGAGGGACGCACGCGCATGGAGGGATTTGCCCAGGACACCCCGGACGTGACCGTGCGGCGGCTCCTCCTGCCCTGCATTTGCTGTCCGGCCCTGGCCGACTTGCCCGGAGCGCTGTGCGCGCTGGTGGCGGCGGCCCGCCCCGACTGGCTTTTTGTTGAAGTGCCGGCCCTGGCCGCGGCGGGCCTGGTGGCAGAGTTTGACCGTGCCTGCGGCTGGCCGCGCAAACTGGTCGTCTGCCTGGACCGGGTCTGGGCCACGGCACGGCGCGAGCACGCCCTGTCGCTTTTCCAAATGGTTTTGCTGGAACTCGCGGACCGCGTCGTGTCGAATCCCGCGGGGGGCGGGATTCCGCGCGGCCCTGATCAGCCCGCCGCTGCCCTCGTTTTGACGTAAACCTAACCCGCCCTTTTTATGAAAAACACAACCCTTGCCCTCGGCCTCATTCTTCTCGCCGCCTTCTGGCGCATCATGAGTGCGTTTGAACCGTCGCTCTCCAACGTGGCCCCGATCACGGCGCTCGCGTTTTGCGGGGCGGCGTATTTCCGCGACTGGCGGTGGTGGCTGGTCCCCTTCCTGGCGCTCACGTTGTCCGACCTGTGGCTCAACTACTATCATGCGACGCAGTTCGGCTTCACATGGTCGTTTGGCGAAATCCTGCTCCGTCTGCTCTGCTTTGCCGCGGCGGTGGGCGTCGGCCGGCTCGTGGCGCGCCGGCGCAACGGGCTTACCCTCCTCGGCGGCATACTCGGCAGCGCCCTGATCTTCTACATCGGCACCAATACCGTCGCCTGGGCCGCCGATCCCTTTTATGCGAAAACCCTGGCCGGCTGGTGCCAGGCCCTGACCACGGGCCACCCCGAGTATCCGTGCACCCTCTGGTTTTTCCGCAACACGCTGCTGGGGGATCTGCTCTTCACCGGAATTTTCGCCCTGGCGATCAAACTGGCCACCGCCCGCGGCGCCACCGCCGCTCCTCGCAGCGTACACGAACATCCAACCATGAACCGGCAGGCTCTGCCGTAGTCATCGAACGAGGACGGACTTAGCTCTGGCGCAGCATGGCTTACCGTCTGACAACTTGTACCTTCTGCGGGGTCGGGTGCGGCATCTATGTTGAAACCGTCGGCAACCAAGCGGTGGGAGTCTGCCCAAGCATGTCTCATCCGACCAACCAAGGACGCATCTGCGTGCGGGGTTGGAATATTCACGAAGTAATCAGCTCCCCCGACCGGCTGAAGACGCCGTTGCTCAGGAAGAACGGCCGGCTCGAGGAGGCGACGTGGGAGGAGGCGTTGGGCTTCATTTCCAGGCGGATGCAGGAGATCCGGGCCCGGCACGGTCCCGATGCTCTCGCCTTCCTCAACTCGCCGCGCTGCTCCAACGAGGAGGCCTATTTGCTCCAGAAACTGGCGCGGGCGGTCATTGGCACCAATAACGTGGACCATGGGGCTGGCGTTTACTGCAATAATTCGATCAACGTGCTGCTCGACATGCTGGGGGTGCCGGCCACCACCAACTCTGTCAGCGAGCTGGCCACGAGTGAAGTCATTGTCGTCGATGGCGTGGATCTGGCCCGGCAAATGCCAACGATCGGCGGAATCGTCATCCGGGCCCGGCTCCATGGCGCCAAGCTGGTCGTGATCGATACCCGCCGTCATCGCCTGGCGGAGAGCGCTGACTTCTTCCTCCAGCTCAAGCCCGGCACGGAGGCCCTGCTCTACGGGGCGATGGCGAAAGTGATCGTGGATCGCGGGTACGTGAACCTGCCGTTTGTCCAGGCGCACTGCCACGGGTACGAGGAGTTCCTTGCCAAGGTGCACGACTACGATTTGCCGGTGGCGGCGGCGGGTTGCGGCGTACCGGCGCAACTCATCGAGCAGGTCGCCCTGGCCTATGCCCGGGCCCGGTCTGCCGCCGTCCTTTATTCCACCGGCATCGAAGCCCGGGAGGCCGGGCCGGTGGAGGCCATCGTGAATCTGGTCCTGCTCACCGGGCAAATCGGCAAGGAAGGCGCCGGCATCTTCGCCCTGACCGAGCACAACAACCTCCAAGGGGTCTGCGACATGGGCATGTTGCCGGACCGTTTGCCTGGCTACCGAGCGGTAGAGAGCGAGTCGGCCCGCGTGGAGGTTGGAAAAAAATGGCGGACCAAGCTGCCCGCGAAGCCGGGTCTGGCAACAAGTACCTTGCTGACCGATCGCGGTCACGGTCAGGTGCGGGCCATCTGGCTCTGCCGCTACGACCCGGTTAGCACCGCCTTTTTCGGCGAGGCGGCCAATGTGCTCCAGCAGTGTGAGTTGGTCGTGGCGCAGCAACTGTTCCTCACTGAAACGGCCAAGTACGCCCACGTGGTTTTGCCGACGACCGCTTTTGGCGAGGAGCGGGTCACCTTTACGAACACGGAGCGGCGCATTCAATTGGCCGACCAAGTCATCGACCCGCTGCGCGGGACGACTCCGGCCTGGCAGCAGTTGACCCAGGTGGCGCAGGCACTCGGCGCTGATTGGGAGTATCGTTCAGCGGCCGAGGTGATGGACGAAATCGGCACGGTGGTGCCCTTCTACAGCGGGGCGAATTACGACAACCTCGCCCGCGAATACGGCCGTCAGTGGCCCTGCACCAAGGACCGTCCATTGGGAACACGGTTTCTTTTTTCAGAGGGTCCGCCCGAGCGCGGCTTCAGGTTTGTCCCCATTGCCCGGCCCCCGCCGGCAGTCGCCGCGCCCGGGGATTATCCCTTTACGCTGATCTTCGGGCACTCGCTCTATTATTGGCACCAGAACGTGTTGATCCAGCACAGCGAGACCCTCAAACGCGAGTATCACATCCTGCTGCTCGACTACCCGGAGGGGTTTGTGGAATTGAACACCGGGGACGCCAAGCAACTCGGCATTCGTGACGGGGAGAAGATCCGGCTGCGCTCGGCCGGCGGTTCAGCGGTGGTCGCGGCCCGGGTGACACCGGAAATACGCAGCGGCGCCATTTTCGTGCCGCATTTTGTCCGCCAGGTGCAGCAGCAGATCCGCGGTTCAACGGGAAACGGGGTCTTGCTGGTGCCGGTGCGGGTGGAAAAGGAGCCGGCATGAAAGCTCGCATCGTCGATAGTACGGAAGTGCTGAAGATCGTGGACCTGCTCCGACAGCAGGGCTACGAGGTCATCGCGCCGTTTGGGGGGCGCGAGCGCGACACCTCGTTTGATACGGTGACCGACGAGAATCGGACGCGGATGCAGATTCACCTGCCCAATCCCTATTATCCGCCCAAGCGCTTCGTGCTGCCGCACATCGAGCGCCTGTTCAAAGTCCGGCGTCGCGACGGCGAACTTCAGATCGAGCCGACGGTCGCGGAACCCAAGCTCGCCATCTTCGGCATCCGTTCGTGCGACATTGCGGGCATTGCCCACCTCGACCGATTTTATCTCGGCCGCGATTATCGCGACGTCTATTACGAGCGGCGGCGGAAGAACCTGTTTTTGGTGAATATGGTGTGCACCGATGCCGAGCGCGATCTCAGCGACGAATGTTTCTGCGTCTGTGCCGACACCGGGCCCGCCGCGCGCGAGCACTTTGACCTGCAACTGATGGATCTGGGGGGAGAATTCATGGCGGTGGCCGGCTCGCCCGCCGGCGAGGCCATGCTGGCCGACCGCCTCTTCCGGCCCGGAACCCCCGCCCATCTCGGGCAGCGCCGCGCCATTCTCGGTGAAGTCCGGAAGCAATTCAAAACCAATCCGAGCTGGTTCGCGGCCACGGTCCGTTACGTCTCGCAAGGGAAAATCCTGGAAAAAACCTGGGAGGAAATCGGCAACCGCTGCCTCGAGTGCGGCGGCTGCACCTACGTCTGCCCAGCTTGCACCTGCTTCACGGTCAGCGACCGCCAGGCCGGGCCGGACGAAATCGAACGCGTCCGCATCTGGGATTCCTGCGCGCTGGGCGGCTTTACCCGCATGGCGGGCGGACATAATCCGCGCAAGGCCGTCCACGACCGCCGCAACCGCCGGTTCTTCCGCAAACTGGCGCACCACTTCATCCAGCGCGAACTCTCGATGGCCTGCGTGGGTTGCGGTCGTTGCGTGGCGGTCTGCCACGGCGACGTGGGCATGCCGAGCGTGGTCGAGATGATCCGCCGGGCGACGGTGGAGGTGGACAAAGCGGAGGCGGTAAAACCATGAGCGCCGCCACCGAGAATATCTATCTGCCCAAACTGGCCGTCCTCGACCGCGTGGTGGACGAGATTAACGAGGTCAAGACGTTCTACTGGCACTTCGACGATCCGGAGGAGCAGCGGAAGTTCCGGCAATTCAAGCCCGGCCAGTTTGCGCAGGTGTCACTTTTCGGGACGGGCGAGTTTCCCGCTTCCCTGCCGCCGAGTCCGACGGAGAGCGAAACCTTCTTCACGATCCGCACGGTCGGCAGCTGCACCGCCGCCCTGCATGCGATGAAGCCGGGGGAGAAGTTTGCCATCCGCGGCCCGTACGGCAACGGCTTCCCGATGGAGGATTATTACGGGAAGAACCTAGTGTTCGTCGCGGGCGGCATCGGACTGATTCCGCTACGCTCGTGTATTATCTACGCGCTGGCGCACCGTAATAAGTTCAACCGCATTCAGATTTTCCTCGGCGCCCGGACGCCGCGCGACCTGATGTACCGCGACAATCTCCGCGAATGGGAGAAGTCCGCCGGCGCCGAATGCCATCTCACCGTGGATCGCGGCACCGACGGCTGGACCGGCAACGTCGGCGTGGTGGGCAGCCTGTTCAAGAAGCCGGGCGTGCAGGTGCCGGTGGACAACACCGTCGCGTTCGTGTGCGGCCCGCCGGTCATGTTCCGTTTCGTGATCCAGGACCTGCTGGCGATGGGCCTGCCGGAGCGGAGCATCGTCTCGACGCTCGAGCGCTACATGAAATGCGGCGTCGGCAAATGCGGCCATTGCTGCATCGGCGTGGCCTATGTGTGCGTGGACGGACCGGTGTTCACCTACGAACAAATCAAGAAACTGGGCGAGGACATCTGATGCCTGACCTCCGCGAACAACTCGAGCAGTGCTTTCAGGGCCGAGTCTGCCTGATGGGCCTCGGCAACCCGGACTATGGCGACGACGCCTTCGGCGTGCGTTTGGCGGAGACACTCATCAATGCCCGCGCCTCCGGCGTGATCATCGCTGGCACGACGCCCGAACGTGTGCTCGGCCGCATCGCGGACGAACACTATGACCAGATCATCTTTCTCGACGCCGTCGAATTCGGCGGCGCGCCCGGCTCGGTGGTCTTCCTCGAAGCCAGCGAGATAACCGCTTGGTTCCCGCAAATCTCCACGCACAAGATTTCGCTCGGCACGCTGGCCAAATGGGTCGAAGCGAACGGAAGAACGCAGGCCTGGCTGCTCGGTGTGCAGCCGGCATCGCTCAAGCCCGGCTTGGATTTATCACCGACGGTGCAGCGAACGCTCCAAATGCTGGCCGAGGTGTTGAGTGAAACGGCGGCGCCTTCACCTGCCCAATCAGTCAAGGGCCATCGGCCAATGGCACTCTCATGATGACTCCCGAACAAACCGTCGTTACGTCCATCCTCCTCTGCATTGCCGGGGCGGTGCTGACGCTGCTGGTGGCGCGGAACAAGACCGTCGCGGGCTGGCTGGCGTTTCTCATCACGGCGGTCACGGGAGTGCTGATCCTTTCGGCGGTGGTCAAGGTGCTGGCTTCAGGCCCCGAACATCCGGCGCAGTTCTTCACCATGCCGGCGTTCGGTTTCGCCTTGCGCATCTACGTGGATGGCCTCACCGCGGTCTTCCTGTTGCTCTCGGTGGTGATCGCGGTGCCGGCGGCGTTCTATTCCATCACTTACATGCGGCACTACGAGGACTACGGCGTGGCGCGCTACTACCCGCACTTCCTGCTCTTCCTCGCCGCGATGTACGGCCTGCTGAGCACCACGGACATGATGTGGTTTTTCTTCATCTTCTGGCAAATGATGACGCTGCCCGGCTACGCGCTCATCCGTTTCGAGAACAAGAAGCCGGAAAACATCCG
>CAJAKX010000432.1 GCA_903940425.1 uncultured Opitutia bacterium
CTTCGGACTGAGCCGCGGCGATCTGGCCAACTTGGAGAAGACCGCGACGGCCGTGCGCACCCTCGCCGCGCGCATGCCGACCTATGTGACGCTCAAGGACGTCAAAAAACGCTGGGGCCACGGCCAGGAGGACGTGTACCCCGTGGCGCAGTTCGAAAAACTCTGGGGTGACATGACCGCGCTGGCCGAATGCGCCAATGTCTTCGCCGCCGTGCCGCGCGCCCGCGGCCAGCAGCTCAAGGACCAGGCGCAGCTTGACATCTGGCAGCGCGACGGCTCCGCCGCCTACATCGAGACACTTGGCGACTGGAAGCAAACCTGAGCCCTAGGTTTCCTGCCGCAGCACTTCAAGCGGCGGATGGTCACAGGCGCCGCGGCTGGACAGCAGACCCGTGGCGAGCGTCACCGCGGTCACGGCCGCCACCGCAGCCAGCAGCAGCAGCGGCGGCGCCACGAAATGTGTCTCGAAGACGAAGCGCATCAGCAGCCAGTTCGCGCCGACGGCCAGCACGCTGCCCGTGACCGCCGCCAGCACGCCGAGCACGCTGTACTCCACCAGCATGATCCGCTGCACCTGCCGCCGCGTCGCGCCGAGCGTGCGCAGCAGCACGTTTTCGCGCACCCGCTGGAAGCGGCCCGTGAGCACCGCGCCCGCCAGCACGATGATCCCCGTGACCGCCACGAACATCGCCATGAACCGCACCACGAGCGACACCTTGGCAAAGATGCCGTCGAAGGTCTGCAGCACGAGGCCGAGGTCGATGGCCGACACGTTGGGATAGGCGTGCACCACGGCCTGCTGCACCGCCGCCGAGTGGGCGGACGACCGCGCCCGCACGGCGAGCACATGGAACTTGGGCGCCGGCTCGAGCACGCCCTCGGGAAACACCACGAAAAAGTTCGGCTGCAGCCGCTGCCACTCCACGGCGCGCAGGCTCGCCACGCGCGTCCGGACCGGCACGCCCTGCACGTCAAAGGTGATCTCGTCGCCCAGCTGCACCTGCATCTCCTTCGCCAGGCCCTCCTCCAGCGAAACCGGCACGACCTCCGTGCCCGGCGCCACCCGGCCCGTGAACGAGCCGGCGGTGACCCGCTCCGTGTCGGTGAGATGCCCGCGGTAGGTGGAGCGGTACTCGTGGCGCAGGGTCCACGCCGGAATGCGCAGCGCGCGGTCGCGCAGCACCGCGTCGACCGGCCGGCCCTTGAGCGCGCTGACGCGCATCGTGACGATGGGCGCCTCCTGCCGTTCCGGCGCACCCGCGGTGCGCACGAGCGCCTCGAGGCCGGCGAGCTGGTCGTCCTGGATGTCGAAGAACAGCAGGTTGGGCCGGTCGTCGCCGGTCGAGCCGCGGAACTCCCGCAGGAGCGATTCACGCGCGAGGTAGAGGGTGAGGACCAAAAACGTGCCGAGGCCGAGCGAGACGAGCAGCAGCACGGTGCGGTTGTTGGGCCGGTACAGGTTGGCCAGCCCCTGCCGCCAGACATAGGGCAGCCGCCGCGGGCACCACCGGCGCGCGGCCCACGCGAGGAGCCGCGCCACGCCCGTAAGCACGCCAAAACCCGCCGCCAGCGCCAGCGCGAAGCCCACGCCGCGCTGCCAGCGGTCGGTCTGCCACAGCGCAAAGCCGAGCACCGCCGCGCCGATGAGGGCATACAGCGCCCAGCGCAGCGGATCGCGCGCGGGAGGTTCCTCGCCGAACCCCGAGCGCAGCGCCAGCAGCGGCGACACCCGGCGGATCGAGAGCAGCGGCAGCAGCGTGAACAGCAGGCAGATGACCAGCCCCGCCGCCATGCCGCCGGCCACCGCGCGCCAGGACACGAAAACGTCCGCCTCGAATGGCAGGAAACTCCGGAACAACGCCGGCAGCGCCAGCTGCGCCGCCACGCCGAGTCCCGCGCCGAGTCCCGCGCCGAGGAGGCCGAGGCCCAGCCCCTGTACAAGGTAGATGGCGAAGCTCCGCCGCGCCGTCGCCCCGAGGCAGCGGAGCATGGCGATCGTCGCCACTTTCTGCTGGATGTACACGTGCATCGCGCTGGCCACGCCGATCGCACCCAGGAACAGCGCGATGAAGCCCACCAGGCTCAGGAACGAATGCACGTTCTCCAGCGCGCGCCCGAGGTCGCGCTTGCGATGCTCGACGGTGTCAAGGCCCAGCTGCAGCCCGCGGAACCGTTCGCGCAGGTCGCGCACCAGCGCCTCGACGTCGAGTGACGGCGGGAACTTGAAATAGGTCCGGTAGCGCACGAGGCTGCCCGCCTGCACGAGGTGCGTCTGCTCCAGCGCGCGCAACGGGATGTAGACGCGCGGCGACAGCATCGCCA
>CAJAKX010000433.1 GCA_903940425.1 uncultured Opitutia bacterium
GCGGCCTCCGAATCGAAGAGCGACTCGGCCAGCGTCTTGGCCAGCTCGGTTTTGCCCACGCCCGTCGGGCCGAGAAACAAAAAGCTGCCGATGGGCCGGCGCGGATCCTTGATGCCGGACCGTGCGCGAAGGATGGCCTCGGCCACGAGCTGCACGGCCTCGTCCTGGCCGATGACGCGCTGATGCAACACCTCGTCGAGGCGCAGCAGCTTGTCCTTTTCGCCCTCCATGAGCCGGGTCACGGGAATGCCCGTCCACTTGGCGACGACCTCGGCGATCTCCTCCTGCGAGACCTCCTCCTTCAACAGCGCCCGTTCGCTGCCCTTTTTCTCCAGGGCGGCGAGTTCGCGCTCCAGCTGCGGCAGGCGGCCGTGGCGGAGTTCGGCGAGCTGGTTGAGGTCGTAGGCGCGCTCGGCGCGCTCCATCTCGAGCTTCACCCGCTCGATCTCCTCGCGCACCTTCCGCACCTTCCCGACGGCCTTCTTCTCGCCCTCCCAGCGCGCCTTGAACGCCCCGGCCTGTTCGCGCAGGTCGGCGAGCTCCTTGCGCAGCGTCTCGAGCCGATGCCGGCTGGCCTCGTCCTTCTCCTTCTTCAGCGCGGCCTCCTCGATCTCGAGCTGGAGCACGCGTCGCGTGAGCTCGTCGAGCCCGGCCGGCATCGTGTCCATCTCGGTGCGGATCATCGCGCACGCCTCGTCGACGAGGTCGATGGCCTTGTCGGGCAGAAAACGGTCGGAAATATAGCGGTTGGACAGGACGACGGCGCTGACGAGCGCGTTGTCCTGGATGCGCACGCCGTGGTGCACCTCGAAGCGCTCGCGCAGGCCGCGCAGGATCGAGATGGCGTCCTCGACGCTCGGCTGGTCGACCAGCACGGGCTGGAAGCGGCGCTCGAGCGCGGCGTCCTTCTCGAGGTGCCGGCGGTACTCGTCGAGCGTGGTGGCGCCGATGCAGTGCAGCTCGCCGCGGGCGAGCATGGGCTTGAGCATGTTGCCGGCGTCGATGGCGCCCTCGGCCTTGCCCGCGCCGACGATGGTGTGCAGTTCGTCGATGAACAGGAGGATGCGGCCGTTGCTCTGCTTGATCTCGTTGAGCACGGCCTTCAGGCGTTCCTCGAACTCGCCGCGGTATTTGGCGCCGGCCAGCAGCGCCCCCATGTCGAGGGCAAAGATGGTTTTGTCCTTGAGCCCCTCGGGCACGTCGCCGCGCAGGATGCGCTGCGCCAGGCCCTCGACAATGGCGGTCTTGCCCACGCCCGGCTCCCCGATGAGCACGGGGTTGTTCTTGGTCTTGCGCGAGAGGATGCGGATGGTGCGGCGGATCTCGTCGTCGCGGCCGATGACCGGGTCGAGCTTGCCCTTCTTCGCCTGCTGCACCAGGTCGATGCCGTATTTCTCCAGCGCCTGGTAGGTGCCCTCGGGATTGTCGGACGTCACGCGCTGATTGCCGCGGATTTCGACGAGGGCCTTCAGCACCTTGGCGCGGTCGAGGCCGAAGCTTTGAAATACTTCTTCAACCCCTCGGGCTTGGCCACGTCGACGAGGCCGAGCAACAGGTGCTCGGTGCTGACGTACTCGTCCTTGAGCTTCGCCGCCGCCTCCTCGGCGTGGGTGAACACCTCGTTGACGGCCTGGGTGACGTAGATCTTGGACACGTCGACGCTGCCGGAAACCTTGGGCAGGCGGTCGAGCTCACGCTCGACCGCGAGTTGCAGGGCACTTACGGTCAGGCCGAGTTTCTCGACCAACGCCGGCACGATGCCGCCCTCCTGCCCGAGCAACGCCGCGAGCAGGTGCCAGGTGTCCACCTCGTTGTTGGAACGACGGCGGGCCTGGTTCTGCGCCTCGGCGACGACCTGGCGCGACATGACGGTGAGCCGGTTGGAATCCATGGGTTTATTCCGCGCATGCCGCGCGCCAAACCGCCCCAGAGGAAGATCTCCCGGGCCGGTATGTCAACAGCGGGACACGTTGACCGCCGGCGGGACGCCCCGGCGCAGACCGGAGTGATAACCGGCGTGGTTGCCCGCCATAAATGCCGGCCCACAGGCGTCGTCCTCCAGACACCGCCGTCAGATCCTGAAGTCAC
>CAJAKX010000434.1 GCA_903940425.1 uncultured Opitutia bacterium
GGATGGATTTGTAGGAGCGTGCTTGCACGCTTCTGAATCGAATCTTCCGCTTCCGCCGGGTCTTATTCCGAAGCCAGGAAGCCATGAAAGTCCACCTCTTGGATTCATGGCTTCTGAATCGAATCCTCCGTATCCGCTAGGTCTTATTCCGAAGCCAAGAAGCCATGAAAGTCCACCTCCTGGATTCATGGCTTCTGAATCAATTCCTCCGCTTCCGACGGGTCTCATTCCGAAGCCAAAAAGCCAGGAAGTTCGTCTCCTGGTTTCCTGGCTTCTGAATCGAATCCTCCGTATCCGCTAGGTCTTATTCCGAAGTCAGGAAGCCATGAAGTCCGCCTCCCGGATTTCTGGCTCCGACACGGCCGTTGCCTTCTCCTTTGGATGGGAGGCATTGCTTTTCATCCGTGACCATCCGTGTCATCCGTGGTTAAAAGTCATCGTTTACTCCCATGCCCCTCATCCCGCTCGAAGACGAACTCGGCGACGTACTCGACAAGGCCATGCATTGCGCGGGCCTCAACGAGGAGCAGCTGGCCGCGCGCAGCGGTGTGGCGGTCGACAAAATTCAGAACCTCGAGGACTATCGCTACGACGACTTGACGGACGACGACCTGCACCGGCTGGCCGCGGCGCTGCGCCTCAACGAGGTCGGCCTGTGCGCGCTCGCCCGCAACAAATATCCGCGGCCCCGCATCACCGGCCTGCCGTTCTGCGTTTATCCGATCCACATGCCGTTCGGCGTCGGCGTGGTGAACGCCTACGCGGTCGTGGACTGCGCCACGGGCGTGGGCGTGCTGTTCGACGGCGGCATCGGCTTCGAGGCGCTGCAGCAGGTCTGGCCCAAGGCGGTGACGCGCATCGAGGCGGTGTTTCTCACGCATCCCGAGGCCGAGCACATCGGTGGCGTGGCCGGGGCGCTGCGGCAGCACGGGCTCGCGACCTTCTACGGTCCGCGCAACGCCCCGTGCGGGCCCGAGTGCTGGCCGCTGGGCGAGGGCGAGACCGTCGTGGCGTCGGGCTACCAGATCACCGCGCTCAGCACGCCGGGGCACTGCGCCGAGCACAACTGCTACCTCGTGCGGCCGAAAAACGTGCCGAAGGCCCGCGCGCTGCTCATCTCGGGCGACCTCGTCTTCGCCGGTTCGCTCGGCGGCGGCTATTTCTCCTGCGCGCAGCTCCTGCGGCACGCGCGCCGCATCCTCGAGGCTCTGCCAGCCAGCACCGTCATCGCGCCCGGCCACGGCCCCATGACCACCGTGGACAACGAGCGGAAGTACAATCCGTTTTTGGGCTAGGATCTTTTCTTACCGGAGCACGCAGCGGCAGTGGAGGATTCGATTCAGAAGCCGGGAATCCAGGAGATGAACTTCCTGGCTTCCTGGCTTCGGAATAAAACCAAAAGGAAGCTTGGGATTTGAATTCAGAAGCCATGAAACCAGGAGACGAACTTCATGGCTTCCTGGCTTCGGAATGAAATCCGGAAGGGCGTCCGTCTTCTCCAAGCCATGCACCGAGCGCAGCGGCAGCTGAGGATTCGATTCAGAAACCAGGAATCCAAGAGACAAAACTTCATGGCTTCTTGGCTTCGGAATGAGACCACGAGGGGGGGCCGGGGAATGGGTTTGCTTGAAGAAGAGGATGGATCAGAATGCACCAAAGGTGAAAACCGCGCTCGCATGTGGCCTCGGTTTTGCGATTTCACTCGGCAGCGGGTGCACGACCACGCGCACCCTGTCGGTCTCCCCCGCAAATCCAACGGCGGCGACCTCCGAACAAGGGGTGACGTGCCTGCGGTCGGTGAAAAGGAATGCCGTGACCGTCTGGCTGCTCACCCCGGAATACCAAGCCGACCTGAACGAGTTTGAACCGCCGGCCTTCCGGGTGCTCGTCAGCAACGGCGGGGACAAGACCTTTGATTTCTCGCTCGTCAACGTCGCTGCCTTATCCGGGGAAGATTCCGTCCACGTCTTCACCCGCGAGGAGTATTCCCGGGCCATCACGCTGCACGCGGTCGCCTTGTTGCACGGCGTCGATGTGCAAACGGCGCGGCAATTGGCGGCGGAAGAGAAAATGCAGGCGTCGATTGCTGTGGCCGACTCAGGGCCGGTGGTGGGCGCCAATGGCACGTTGTTGCATGACTTCTCTACTCATGAAGCCAGCTCCTCCGGTGCGGACGTGGCGAGAATCGAGGAATCCGCCAAGAACCGGCGGACCGCGATCTATCTCAGGCGGAAGGAGCTGCTGGACGAGGCGAATTTGATGCTGGTGCCGCACACCGTGGCGCCTGGGGCGACGGCCGGCGGCATCGTCAAGCTCGACCCGGCACTCATCAGCCGCGGTCAGCCGCTGAAGCTCGTGGTCACGGCCGGCGGCGAGGCGCACGAATTCGTCTTCGAGGTCGGGAGATAGCTTTGAGGGATATGTGTTGCTAAACGGAGTTGGGAACGGAGGACGATGGTGGCAGCGGTCCGTTCCCACTGGTTGATATCGACGGATTGAACCAAGACCTACCATGAATCGTGCAAGCAGTCGGATTATTTCAGCGATGCTGCTGACCATCATGATGGTGATGGCCGTTCACCAGTATTTCGTCAAACTTGGCCAGACGGACCGGGCGGCATATCTCGCCGAGCAGGCGCAAAGCTATGACCGGCACTTCACACACCCGCTTAACATCATTGCGCTGGTCTTCGTGTGCGCGTTTGTGGTCGGCGGCGCAGTGACGGCCTATGAGCTTTTTGCCTACGGGGCGTTCAAGCTGCTGAACAAAGCCGCGCCGGATATCCCCTCGACCGACTCGCGGACGAGTCCAGGCAACGACGGAGCTCCTTAAAATCCCGATTTGGTGTTGCTATGGCCGGACGAATCCGGCAACTCTCAACGCTCCAAAATCGGGGTGTAGCTTAGCCTGGTAGAGCGCTACGTTCGGGACGTAGAGGTCGTCAGTTCGAATCTGACCACCCCGACCATTTGACCTGACGCGACTGGCAGCGCCACAGGCCGTCTAACCACGGTGCGTGGCGCTTTTTGCAGGAGAATCTCTCCGCGACTCGGCGCGACTCCAAACGGCGGCATTTGACCCGTTGCGGCTAAAGATTGGGAACGTTTTTGGGAACAGTATTTCACGGGCTGGTCTTTTCTGAACGTTTCGGGCCTATCGACTTCCCACCACCATTTATTTCCGCTATAGACGTTGGTTCGACCGTCCCTGTCCGCTTCGTTTTCTTCTCTGCCTTCGCATCCTTTACTGCGATCTCCTCCAAATGATTCGTCCAACCGGCAAGCCGAGCGCCAATGGTGATCAACACAAAGTGTAACATTTCGCGCAGGTTTTGCCCATATTCTCGCTTTATTTTCGTGTACTCGACGCCGAACGGGCGACCAACGACATCGATGTCCGACGCATCTATCGCCTTATTGAATTCATGTGAGAAGCGATTTCGAACTTTGTTCAGACCCCTGAGTGCTGCAATAAGGCTATCTTCGACTATACTGAAAGAGTCCACGAGCGCGATCTTCTGCGCGTAACTCAAGCCTCCATCTTCCAGCAGCCGGTCGCCGCGCGGCAGTTTGATCGCGATGATTCTCTCAAGATAATATTCAGTAAGTAAGTGCACGCGCAAAATCGAAAGCACCGGCTTTTGCCCCGCCGGACATGTTTTGAAGAAAAGCTTCTTCTCCCGATCTCGTATTTCCTTATACTCTTTCTTGGTCATACTCCTCCGTTCCACACAGGTTAGTCACCCCAAAGAATCGTGTATGACGATTTTTCGCATCAATCAATGGTTTAGTTTTTTGTGAAAATCCCCGCGTCAACTGCTTCTGTCGCTCGTTTGGACCTCCGGAAGCGTTCACGCTGATTTCTCCTCCTCGCTCTTGGCCCCGTTGTTCCATGGCAGCCGTGCCAGTGCGGCCCCGACCGGCAGCTGTCCCGCGTCGGTATAAAGCTTCATCGTCAATTTCAGGTCGCTGTGTCGCATCGCCTCCATAACTACGCGTGGTTGCTCGCCGTTGAGCACCAACGCCGTTCCGAATATCTTGCGCAGCGCGTGCAGATCGGCCCGCCGTCCTAGTTCATCCACGAACGCGATTCCTGCTCTCTCAAGATCGCGCCGAAACGTCTCTACCTCTGGCACCATGTGCGGGAACACGAGTTGAAATGCCGCCGCGTCGTCAGGTATCCACCGTCCAACCGCTGCGAGTCTTCATTTGACGGCGACGCGTCTCCTTGTGTGCACCGTGCTCGTCGATTTATTGACCGCCAGTTTTGATTTCGCTACCGCGAGGCTTGGTTTAAGCCGAGCGAGAGTTCTTACATTCATCGCCAATCGCGGTTCATGGAGCGACAGCAGCAAATAATGTCCTGCGGGTCCCTATCCGGACATCTCAAGCGATCGTTCAATTTGCGCGAGTCTTGATATGTCCGCCGCAAGCGATCACTTCTGCTCTGCAAGGGATCATCCAGGCGCCTCTATTGATGATTTGACGACCACGAGACGTGCCAATGACGACGCGCCTTACATCTAAGGCACCTCAAGCATGTCCTGGCGCTGACGAAGGCCTTCCAAAGGCGCCCCTACACACCCCCTGCGACTGCGAGAGACTGGAAAAGACCGGCATTTGTGTGTGGTTTTGTGTGTCTCTTTCAAGACGGTCTTCAATCTCAGCATCCAGTATAAACGTCCGTTTTCCCCTTTCCCCATCCCTCGCCAAGTTCGTGAAGCATCTGCCTCATCCATTGATCGTCCATTGCGGCCTTTTTCCCAAGATATCCATTACCCTTTATCAGGGTTTCAAGGCGGCACCTGAACTTCCCCTCCATCCTTCTTGCCCATTCAGCAGGGCTGTCACCTCTTGCCACCTTAGACGCATGCACATTGCCCTCCAAATCTACCCAGACAATATGGTTGCCGGCACTATCATCAATCCTTGAGACAAATCTTTTCAGTTCAGTCAAATTTGGATTCTTATTCATGTTCATGATCGCACCTCCAATCTGACCACCCCGACCATTTGGCTCAACGCGACTGGAAGCGCCACAGGCCGTCTAACCACGGTGCGTGGCGCTTTTTGCAGGAGAACTTCTCTGCGACAGGCCGCGACTCCAAACGGCGGCATTTGACCCGTTGCGAATATCATTTGGGAACGTTTTTGGGATCACTTCCTCAGACACTCACCTTCCGCAGCATGGGCATTTACCTTCGTCAGTCGGCCCAAGAGGTACTCCTGCTCGAGACTCATACAGTTTCACCAGTTTATCGCGGTACGCATTGTCGATGTTCTTTTGATAGTCCTGCATCGTGTCTAAAAGGGCCGATCGCTCCTCGTACTCAAGGCTAGCGAAGCCCCGCAATACCCGCAACATCTTATAGTTATTCATATTAACCACCTCCATTTCCGTTTCTTATAATTGCCGCAAACTGGACAAGCCGATGCATCGACACTCTGCGGAATCTCACCGCAACTGCTGCACTTTCGCCTAAATTGCCTGAGGGAAATCCGCATGCCCATGCGCTTTTCCTCGTCCGTGATGTCATGAGATAGGTCTCCCCTCAGACGATAGAGACCCCGCGTTTCGAGCACGGCAAACTCTGTTCTCCACTCAGCGTCTGTATAGGTGGTATTGTTTCCGAGCTCCGTGTACCTATCCGATAGGTAGTAGTTCTCTTTCTTGGCCTCCAGGTATTCCGCGAGGTTCTCCGTCCACTGCGCCACAACAGACCATAGCGCCAGAACAATCTGGAAAATGCTCAGGACCAGTGCCACCCAGACAGCCACCCCAACCCATGCCGCTTTTGCGCCAAAAGAAAGCACGAGAGCACCGATTGCCAACGGTCCTGCCAGACTTGAGAAAGCCAACAACTTAATCGAGATTCTCAGAGGAGCAGCCCGCGTTTCGAAAATGTAAGCAGTCCCGAAGCATCTTGCCGCCGAGTCGTGGCATGATCTGCGCTCTTCAGGTTGAATAGGCATTGGGTGGAAACAGACCTTTTGGGAATTTTAACAATGCGGGATATACTGCCCTTACCGATTTAGCCAGCTTTGGTTTTCGATGCTCCA
>CAJAKX010000435.1 GCA_903940425.1 uncultured Opitutia bacterium
GACTGCACTCCTCACACGCCTGACCGGCGCATCCTTCCGCATCGCACTGCATCACGGAGGCTTTGCGGTAAGACTGCGACGAAGCTACACCCACACCGCCTACCATCCCCCGGCTGAGCACGAGACCCATTCCATTGCCGAATATTATCTCCAGGCCTTGCCCGCCGCCGGCGTCCCCGTCGTCACACACGAAGTCCGTCTGGTGCCGCACGAGACTGATGTCGCCTTTGTCCGCGAGTTGCTCGACCGGTTGTCTGGCGCCGCGAATGCTCCGCAAACCCGTTTCCTCCTCGTGCATCCAGGCTCGCGGAGCCCGTTTCGGCTCTGGCCGCCGGAGCGATTTGGCGAAATTTGTCGCCGGGTCAAAAGTGAACTGGAGGCCAGGGTGGTCCTGATCGCCGGGGCCGGAGAAGAAGATGTTCTCCGCCAAATTCTCATCCATGGGGGCGCCGGCCAGCCGGTCATTGATCAGCCCCTGTCGGTCCCGCAGCTCGCCGCGCTCGCCACGCAGTTCGACCTCATGCTCTGCCACGACAGCGGGCCGATGCACGTCGCCGCCGCGGTCGGCACCCGCGTCGTCGCGTTGCTCGGCTCGCAAAATCCCGTGCTGTTCGCGCCGCCCGGTCCGGGCCACACCGTGTTGCAGCCACCCCTGCCCTGCCGGAACTGCGTCGCCCCCGGGATCTGCGTGCCGGGGGATTCCTATCGCAATTACTGTGTGCGCAACATCCCGGTGGAGCAGGTCTTCGCCGCGATCCGCGACCAGCTGGCCCGGCCGGCCGCCCATCCATGAGTCTCGTGCCGCCCGCCGAACCTCCCGCTTACGGCCGCCGCCGCGAGGCGCCGCGCATCACCTTCGCCATCCCGGCCTTCAACCGCCCTCACCTGCTGCGCGAAACGCTCGCCAGCCTCGCCGCGCAAACCGGCGGACACGACTACGAGGTGATCGTCTGCGACGACGGCGGCTCGCCCGAAACAGCGCGCGTCGTGGCCGGATTTCCCGCCGACCGTTTCGCGCTTTATCTCAACCGTCCGGCACTCGGCGGCGTCGGCAACTGGAACCGCTGCCTGCAGCAGGCCCGCGGCCGCTGGGTGATGATCCTCCATGAGGATGACACGCTTTATCCGTGGTATCTCGACACCGTCGCGGCGCGGCTGCGCGACGGCATCGGTGCGGTCTGCACCCTGGTGGTGCAGGGCGCGACTCCGCCCGTGCTGCCACGTCCGACGTTCCAGCCCGCGGTGCGCAATTATCCGCCGGTTTACTTCCTCAAAAGCGCGTTCACGCCGTTCCCCGGCGTGCTTTTCCCCCGTGAACTCGGCCTGCGCCTCGGCGGTTTCGATCCACGCTGGGGTCCGCTGGCCGACTACGAGTTCTGGTACCGGCTCGCCGCGGCCGGAACCACCGAGGTCGTGCGCACGGTCGGCGCCTTCTACCGCGTCGCCGAAGGGCAGTGGACGGAATCGCAATGGCCCGTTATGCTGCGCCAGATGCATCTGCTGCGCCTGCGCATCGCCCGCCAGCAACTGCCCGACCGGCCGCGGCTCGGCCGCTGGCTGGCGCGCTTCTTCACCGCCCGCAGCGCCCGCGCCTTCACGCGCCGCTTTCCGGAAAAACCCGCCGGACTCGCCCGCGCGCGCGCACTCGGCCGCATCCCGCTCAGCTCGCTGCCGAGCGGCTGGGTGTGGCAATTCCTCAAACTCCTCGCCTGATGGCCTCTGAAATCCGCATCACGGTCGCCATTCCGACCTACAACCGCGCCGGGCTGCTGCGGCAAACGCTGGCCGGCGTCATGCAACAGGATTTCCCGGCCGACCGCTGCGAGGTGATCGTGATCGACAACAACTCCCGCGATGACACGCGCGCCGCCGTCGCGGCGTTCGCCGCCGCGCGGCCCGCCCCCCGCCATGTGCTCGAAACCCGGCAGGGCCTCGATCACGCCCGCAACCGCGCCATCGCCGAGGCCCGCGGCGAAATCATCGTCTTTGCCGACGACGACATTCTTGTGGAACCCGGCTGGTTGCGCGAACTCACCGCACCCCTGCTGGCCGACACCGCCCGCCGGATCGGCGCGGTCGGCGGAGAAGTACTCCCCGTGTTTCCCGACGGCCTGCCGCCGTGGATCGCCGAATGGCATGCCCCGCTCGCCTTTCGGACCGATGCCGGACCGCTGTCCCCGCTGCAGACACCGATGGGGGCCAATCTCGCCATCCCCAAGTGGGTGTTCGTGACCCACGGCTCGTTCAGCACCACCCTCGACCGCCAGGGCAAGGCCCTCTTCTCCGGTGGCGACGGCGAGATGATCCGGCGGCTGCGCGTCGCGGGCCTGGAGATCTGGTTCGCGCCCGCCGCCAGGGTGCTCCATCAGCTGCCGGCGACGCGCATGACCTTCCGCCATGCCTCGCGCCATGCCTTCGATTCGGCGCGCTCGCGCGTCGTCGACCGCGTCAGCCAGGGCGGCGCGTCCGGCTACCTCGCCTCGCGTTTCCTCGGCAATATTTTCAAGGCGCCCGGCTTCATGGTGCTGGCGCTCCTCAGCCTGGTGGTTCTCCGCACCGGCGACACCAAAAAATCCCTCGTGCGCGCCTGGCGTTCCTGCGGTTATCTCTACCAAATCCTGCGCTCGGCCCTGGGCCAAGTGTAGGCGCCCGCATTCGCGTCCTGCGATTTCCCCTTTGTAACGTATTACGTTCCAAACTCCATCGGCAGAAGCCGACGCGGGTAGATGCCCTTTGTAACGTATTACGTTACGACCTTCACAGGCGGAAGCCACCGCGGGCAGATATCTTTTGTAACGTATTACGTTACAAATCCCACGCGGAAGGTCGAGGCGGTTCTGCTCAAACTCTGCGGAGCCGCTACCATTGCCTTTTTGCGACTAACCGGCGTGCCGGCGACGGGTGGAAACGGCGGCGCCCGCCGGTCAGGAGCCGGGCGGCTCGGGTCGTTCCAGTTTTTCGTCATCCCAGGAAGCCGGATCGTCCAGCGGCTCAAGATGCGTGAAGACCAGGGTTTTGGTCACGGCAAGGCGGATCTCCGCCTCGATGCGCTCCAACAGCTCATGGCCGCGTTTCACCGTCCAGTCGCCGGGCACGAGCACGTGCAGGGAGACAAACTTCTGCGCGCCGGCCTGCCGGGTGAACAGGGCGTGGAATTGCACCCCGTCCTTGCGGAATCCATCCAGCACCTTTTGGATGACCGCGACATCCTCCGCGGGTATCGCCTTGTCCATGAGTCCGGCGATCGACCGCTGCACGATTTTCACCCCGGTCCAGATGATATTCGCGGCCACCACCAGCGCCACGACCGGGTCCAGCCACTTCCAGTCGGTGAGGCCGACCGCCCCCACGCCCACCACCACCCCGACGGAAGTCCACACGTCGGTGAACAGGTGACGGGCGTTGGCCTCGAGGGTGATCGAATTGTGCTTGCGCGCCGCCTGCAGCAGCAGCAGCGCCACGCCGAGATTCACCAGCGAAGCCGCCACCGAGACGGCCAGACCCATGCCGATTGCCTCGAGCGGCCGTGGCGTGATCAGCCGCTGCACGGCCGTCACCCAGATGCTGACTGCCGCGATCAGAATCAAGGTGCCCTCGACGCCGCTGGAAAAATACTCCGCCTTGCCATGACCATAGGCGTGGTCCTCATCGGGCGGGCGGGCGGCCACCGTCAGCATGGCCAGCGCCATGATGCCGCCCGCCAGATTCACCAGCGACTCGATGGCATCCGACAGCAGCCCCACCGAGCCCGTCACGTAGTAGGCCGCCGCCTTCATCCCCATCGTCACAATGGCGGCGGCAATGGAAATCCAGGCGAAACGGGTAAGCGCTGCGCGGCTCACAGGAACGGAGTCCCGGCCGCGCGGTGGGCGCGGCCGAAGAAGCGGGGTTTGCCGGTTCGCAGTTTCATCGCCAGCGATGATTGAGGTACAGCCGGCCGGTTGTGACAAGCGCAGGATGCTTGCCAGCCGGAAAAACCGGATCGCGGAGCAGAACGAGGGAGCGTGCTGTCGGATTGCCTCCGGCTTTAATCTGTGCCCATCTAAAACCAGCCGTGGCTGAAACCCTCCCCCTCTCCGTCGTCATCGTCGCCTGCAACGAGGCGCACAACCTGCCGCGCTGCCTCGCGAGCGTGCAGGGCTGGGTCGCGGAGATCATCGTCGTGCTGAATGGGACGACCGACGACAGCGAAATGATCGCCGAACAGCATGGCGCCGTCGTGTTTGAGACCGAGTGGCGCGGCTACCGCGACACGAAGAACTGGGCGCTCGATCACGCCACCCGGCCATGGGCGCTCGCGCTCGACGCCGACGAGGAGGTGTCGGCCGCGTTGCGGGCCGGCATTGAGGCGTTTTTCCGGCGCGCCGACCATGAGAGCTTTGCCGGGGCGCGCTTCCCGCGCAAGGTGTGGTTCATCGACCGGTGGATCATGCACGGCGACTGGTATCCCGACTACAACCTGCGGCTGTTCCATCGCGGACGGGCCCGCTGGGGCGGCGACGCCTTTGTGCACGAGAAGGTGGAGGTCGACAGCCCGGTGGCGACACTGACCGGCGATCTGCATCACTATTCGTTCCCCTCCCTCAGCCGGCACGTGGCGAAGATCAACCCGTTCGCCGACCTCTTCGTGGAGCAGCAGAAGGCGCGCAACGGGCGGTTTTCGCTGGCCACCGCCGTCCTGCGCCCCGGCTGGCGCTTTTTCCGCGCCTACGTGCTCAAGCTGGGCTGCCTCGACGGCTATCCCGGTTTCTACATCGCGTGGGCGAACGCCTTTGGCGCGCTGGTGCGCTACAGCCGGCTCTATGAGGCGGAAAGAAGGAAGGAACCGCCCATTGACGCTCATTCCGGCTGATTCAGATTCATCAGCGCCCATTAGCGGTTAGCCATGCCTGACGAGCCCAAGGAATTCAGCAAAGCCGCCCAGGAATTGATCGGCGACCTGCGGGGCATTCCATTCGACGAGCCGCGCAACATGAAGCGCCGGCCGACCAAGCCGATGGCGCCGCTGATCGAGGAACTGCTCGTCAAATACCAGGTCGGCCGCCATTCGCCCGAGCAGACCATCCGCGACCACTGGGTGGAGATGGTCGGCGCGGCCAACGCCGCCTATTCGCATCCCGTCCGCATCGATCGCGGCAGATCGCTCTTCGTGCTCGTCTCGCACAGCGTCGTCCGCAACGAGCTTTTCATGCACCGCACCGCCATTCTGGAGAAAATCCAGAAGCTGCCCGGCTGCGATCACGTGCGCGAAGTCAACCTCAGGGCAGGTTGATTTCACGGTGACGAGTTCAGCGTTCGGAGTTCAGAGTTGTTGCTGACATACGCCACCCGAAGCCCTGAACTCTGAACCCGCTTTCCCCACGCCACCGGCGCGTGAAAATTCGCTTGCGCCACCCCGCAACGCCACGGATAGTGCGCCCTTGCGTTAGTGACAGCCCGTCGGTTGCGGGCTGCCACCATGACTGGTCCCGGTTCGCCGGGATTGAACGGTGCCACCGGCCCGCGGCCTGTTGCCAAGGGCGGGTGGTGCGGAGCCTCCGAGGCTCCCTTCAGTCGTGCAACCCACACAAGACCATGCCGATAGCCAAAACCGAAATCATCACCCAGTACAAAGTACACGAGAAGGACACCGGCTCCTGCGACGTCCAGATCGCCCTGCTCACCGCCCGGATCAATCACTTGACCGAGCATCTGCGAGCGCATCGCAAGGACTTCCACAGCCGCCGTGGCCTTCTCCAGATGGCCAGCCGCCGGCGCAAGCTTCTGGATTACCTGAAGCGGCACGACCTGACCAAGTACAACGACCTGCTGCAGCGTCTCAACCTGCGCAAGTAACCAGTTTCCTCGACGGGCGGCCCGATCCGCGGACCGCCCGCCGTCATTTCCGACCCTCACCTTCAGACCGGGACATTTCCGCTTGCTGCTTTGACAGTGGGTCGGGCTTTGCGCCCGACCCTACAGGCCCAAGGCGCCAAACCGAAATCTCTCGCGTCTGATGCAGGGAGCGAAAGCCGGTTGAAAACCGTTGAGAATCCCGTGTGCCCGGGGCGGCCTTAGCCGCGCGGCACGAACCAACCCTGCTCTCCCGCCAGACGCGCACGACGCGCGGGTGGTCCCGGATCAGGACCCTGCTCCGACCATGAACCAGAAACATACCGTCACCGTCCCCGGACTTGGCATCAAGTTCGCGACCGGCACCCTCGCCAAATTCGCCAACGGCGCCGTCACCGTCACCGTGGGCGAAACCACTGTCTTTGTCTCCGCCACGGTCGCCTCGACCATGAGGCCCGGCCAGGACTACTTCCCGCTCACGGTCGATTACCGCGAGAAATACGCCGCGGCCGGCCGCTTCCCCGCCGGCTTCTTCAAGCGCGAAGGCCGCCCCTCCGAGAAGGAAATCCTCACTTCGCGCCTGTGCGACCGTCCGTGCCGGCCGCTTTTCCCGAGCGGCTTCCTCAATGAGGTGCAGATCCTCGGCATCCTGCTCTCCGCCGACCAGGCGCATGAGTCGGACATCTCGATGGTCAACGGCGCCAGCGCCGCGCTCGCCATCTCCGACATTCCGTGGGACGGCCCGATCGGCGCGCTGCGCATTGGCCAGATCGACGGCCAGTTCGTGGCCAACCCGACCATCGAACAGATGTTCCAGTCGAGCCTCGACCTCATCTACGTCGGCAACGAGAAGGACATGCTGATGATCGAGGGCTCGGCCGACCAGCTGCCCGAGGAGCGCTTCATCGAGGCGCTCGCGTTCGCCCATGAGGCGATCCAGCCCGTCATCAAGGCCATCAAGGAACTCGTCGCCGCCGCCGGCAAACCCAAGGCCGTCTTCCCGCTCGTCACCGCCAAGCCCGAGGCCCGCGCCATCATCGAGCGCGTGGCCGGCCCGAAGATGAGCGACGCCATCTTCGGCAAGGAGAAGCAGGTCCGCCAGGCCAACGTCGACGCCCTCAAGGAGGAGGCGAAGGCCGCGCTGCTCGCCGAGCTCGGCGAAGGCAAGTTCGAGGAGCACGACCTCGCCATCGGTTTCGAGGACCTCCAGTACAAGGCCTACCGCCATTCCATCCTCGAAAAGGGTGTGCGCGCCGATAACCGTGACGCCACGACGATCCGCCCGCTCTCGTGCGAGGTCGGCGTGCTGCCCCGCGTGCACGGCTCCGCCCTCTTCCAACGCGGCGACACCCAGGGCCTCGTCCTCACCACCCTCGGCCCCACCAAGGAGGCGCAGGAACTCGACGCCCTCACCGGCGGCGCCCGGTCCAAGAGCTTCATCCTCCACTATAACTTCCCGCCGTTCTCGACCGGCGAAACGGGCCGCACCACCGGGCCCGGCCGCCGCGAAATCGGTCACGGCGCGCTCGCCGAGCGTTCGCTGCTCCCGATCGTCCCGCCCGAGGACGTGTTCCCCTACTCCATCCGCGTCACCGCGGAGATCATGGCCTCCAACGGCTCGACCTCCATGGCCTCGGTCTGCGGCGGCTGCCTCTCGTTGATGGACGCCGGCGTGCCCATCGTCGCGCCGGTCGCGGGCATCTCTTGCGGCCTCATCACCGAAAACGACGCCTCCGGCGCCATCAGCCGCTGGGTCACCATCACCGACATCCTCGGTGAGGAGGACCACTTCGGCGACATGGACTTCAAGCTCGCCGGCACCACCGAGGGCATCACGGGCTTCCAGCTCGACCTCAAGATCAACGGCCTGCCCTTCGAGATCGCGAAGAAGGCCATCTTCCAGGCCCGCGACGCCCGCATCGAGATCCTGCGCAAGATGCTCGCCGCCATCCCCGAGCCGCGCAAGCAGCTCAGCACTTACGCGCCACGCATCCAGACCATCCAGATCGACCCCGAGAAGATCGGCCTGCTCATCGGCCCGGGCGGCAAGACCATCCGCCGCATCACCGAGACCACCGGCGCGCAGATCGACATCGCCGAGGACGATTCCGGCAAGGTCTACATCTATTCCAACAACGCCGACGCCATGGCCCGTGCCGTGCAGGAGATCGATGGCCTTTGCGGCGGTGGCTCCCAGATTGAAATGGGCAAGACCTACCAGGGCCGGGTCACCGGCACCAAGGAGTTCGGCGCGTTCGTCGAGTGCATGCCCGGCAAAGAAGGCCTGGTGCACATTTCCGAGCTGGCCGACTTCCGGGTGCGCCGCACCGAGGACGTCGTCAAGATGGGTGACATGGTCTGGGTCAAATGCATCGGCATCGATGACCGCACCGGCAAGGTCCGTCTCTCACGCCGGGCCGCCATGAAGGAGCGCGAAGCCGCGCCGCAGGCCGCCCCGGCCGAACCGCCCGCCGAGCAAGCGCAGCCGTAAGGTAGGACACGTTATCCGAAACGCGCCGTTCCCCCTGAGCCGGCGGCCTCACCGCCTCCGGTTTTTTGTGCTCCTTGGGTCCTTTTGCGGCCATTCCGGCTCCACTTCCCGCTTCTCCCTGGGTGCCAATTCGTGTTCATTCGTGGTTGCTCTCATGAAACTTCTCGTAACGAACGACGACGGCATCGACTGCGTGTTCCTGCACGAACTCGTCCACGGCCTGCGCGCCGCCGGCCACGAGCTGGCGGTCGCCGCGCCCAAGACCGAACAGAGCTGGATCAGCGCGGCCAAGTCGCGCACCCGCCCCGTGCGCTCGACCAAGGTCGACCGCGGCCTCGGCTGCCCCACGTGGATCGTCGACGGCACGCCGTCGGACTGCGTCAACATCGCGCTGGCCCACCTCGTGAAGACGCGGCCCGACGCCGTGGTCAGCGGCATGAACGTGGGCCTCAACGCCTCGCTCGGCTTCATCCTCGCCAGCGGCACCGTCGCCGGCGCCTTCGAAGGCGTGCTGCACGGCCTGCCCGCCGTGGCGTTCTCGCAGGATCTGAGCTTCGAAACCTACGATCACCTCAAAGATCATGGCGGGGCCCCCGATGCCGAATTGAGCGCCACGCTCAAGACCTCGGCGATACATGCCGGCCGCCTGGTGTCCGAGCTCGTCGCTGCGCCGCCGCCGCAGGGCTTCATCGTACACAACGTGAATTTCCCCTACCCGTGCCGGCCCGACTCGCCGCTCCGCCGCACGGTGCCGGCGCGCATGGTCATCCCCGGACTGTTCAGCCCGGCGGCCGACGACGGCACGCACCGCTTCGTCTTCCACCTCGGCCAGGATCTCTCGCCGGCCGAGCCCCTGACCGACCGCGCTGCCCTCGCCCAAGGCTGCATCAGCCACACGATCCTCGATTACACCCGGCTGGGCGAGATCGTATGAGAGTCGCCCTGACGACTTACGAGCTTCCATTGCGCGGTTGATTATTCTGGCTCCTGTCTCCCCGCTCCTGAATTCTTTCTGCGCATGATCGAAGTCGAAAACCTTACGCGCGTCTTCCGCACCTACAAGAAGCAGCCCGGCTTCTGGGGCGGCGTGAAAGGGCTGTTCCGCCGGGAGTTCGAGGAGATCCGCGCGGCCGACGGCATCAGCTTCACTATCGCCGAGGGCGAGTTTGTGGGCTTCCTCGGCCCCAACGGCGCCGGCAAGACCACCACGCTCAAGATGCTCTCCGGCCTCATCTACCCCACCTCGGGCCGGGCGCGCGTGGCCGGCTTCGATCCGACCAAGCGCGAGAACGCCTACCGCCGCATCTTCGCCCTCGTGCTCGGCCAGAAGAACCAGCTCTGGTGGGACCTGCCGGCCATCGAGTCTTTCCTCCTGCTCCGCCACATCTACGGTCTCGACGCCACGCAGTACCGGCAGACGCTCGACGAGCTCATCGCGCTGCTTGACGTCGGCCACAAGCTCAACGTCATGGTCCGCGAGCTCTCGCTGGGCGAGCGGATGAAGATGGAGCTGATCGCCGCCCTGCTCCACCGCCCGCGCGTGCTGTTTCTCGACGAGCCCACCATCGGCCTCGACGTCATTTCGCAGAAGGCCCTGCGCTCGTTCCTGCGCGACTATAACCGCCGCCACCGCACCACCATCCTGCTCACGAGCCACTACATGGCCGACATCAAGGCGCTGTGCGAACGCGTCATCGTCATCCACAAGGGGCGCAAGATCCACGACGGCAACATCGACCGCCTCGACGCCACCGGCAGCCGCCAGAAGATCATCAAGTTCCGGCCCACCGACGGCGTGCTCTCACCGGGCGCGTTCAGTCCGCAGTTTGGCAGGGCCGAGCCCGCCGAAAATGGCGAGTACGTGCTGCACGTGCCGAGCGACCAGGCCGTGGCGGTGTCGCAGCAGATTCTCGCCGCCGGGCCCGTGGCCGACATCACCATCGAGGACGTGCCGCTCGAGGACATCATCGCCGAGCTTTTCGGCAAACAGGGGTGATGGCGGCGGAGCAGGAACTCCGCCACCTCACACGCCGAGCTTTTCGCGCACCGTCAGCGCCAGCGACCGCACGTCGAACGGTTTCTGGAAAACCACGGCGTCCGCCAGCTCCGGCGCCCCGGCTTCCCCCGCCGGCAGCTCGGAGATCGTCGTGAAGAAAGGCTGGATGCCCGGCTGCAGTTCCTGCGCCAGCCGCGCCAGTTCCAGCCCGCTGGCACCGCGCAACTCCACCTCGGTGATGAGCGCGTCGAAGCTTCGCGTCCGGAGCAGCTGGCGGGTGTGCTCCACACTCGTGCTCTTCACCAGGTCGAAATCGCGGCCCAGCACGTAGGCGAGCATGTCGTTGACCGCCGGGTTGTCGTCGTGCAGCAGCAGCGCGGGCCGCATCGCCTCGCCGAACGGCCGCAAGCCGGCCAGCGCCGCCTGCAGCAGGGCCTCGGGCTCGCCGCCCTCCCGCCCCAGTTCGGCCACGCCGGCGCGCACGGGGGCGTCGGCCAGCAGCGGCTTGAGCCGGCGCAAATGCGCCATGACGGTGCTGTGCCCGCCCTCGGGGAAAACCAGCCCCACGCGGTTCGCGTCGTAGGGTCCCGCCGTCACGGTGGCCGGCAGCCGGGCGCGCAGCTCGGGCAGCTGCTGCAACAGGCCGCCGAGGATCCGCGGCGATTCCAGCAGGGCGAAGCCCAGCCGCAGCCGCCGCCACTGGCAGCGATAGGTCTCGCGGCGCAGCGCGTCGAGCAGGCGCGCCTGCTCGGGCGTGAGGTCGGTCATCACCACCACGCACACGCCGCCCGCCCCCTCGGAGCCGGCGGTCGTGCGCAGCTCGCCAAAGATCAGGCGGCCCTCCATGCGCAGATGAAAACAGGCCCGCGGCACCTGTCCGTTCACGCGCACGTCTTCCGGCAGCGCCGCCTGCAGGGCGCCCCAGAGGTCGCCTCCCCCGCCCAGCCAGTGCCGGGCAAGGTCGTTGCCCGCGGCGACGCGGTGCTGCTCGTCAAACGCCAGGATGCCGACCGGCGCCTGGTTGAGCAGAAAGCCCAGCAGCTGGCGGTGGCGCGCCACCTCCTGCCACTCGCGCGCCCGGTCGAGCACGACCGCGAGAAAATCGGCCAGGCCCGCCAGAAGATGCAAATCCTCGGGTCCAAAGATTCGGAGTTCGTCGCGGCCGGCCGCGCGCAAAACACCGTGCGGAGCCCTCGCACCGGGCAGCGGCATCGTCAGTTCACCGCTTGCAAACGGCGGCTCCGCGGCCGCCGGCTGGGTTTCAACCTGGAGCGTGACCCGGCTGAACCACTCCGCCTGGTCGAGCGCCGCCTGCAGCCCGCCCACAAACCGCCCGAAGTCCGACAGGTGCGCAAACGCCGAGGCCAGCGCGTGCAGCGCCGCGGGACCTTTCAGGACCCGGGGTCCGGACAACTGCTGGGCCGGCAGCATGCTGGCTTCCCCCTGGCTCATGGCAGGTGGGCGGGAAGGTAGATGTGGAACGTCGTGCCTTTGCCGAGTTCGCTGGTCACCTCAATCGCTCCGTGGTGGTACTGGATGATGCGGCGTACGATGGCGAGTCCCAATCCCATGCCCCGCCGACTGGGCTGATCGCCGGTGGATTTCGTGGTCGTGAACGGCTCGAACACGCGGTTCAGCAGCACCGGGTCGATGCCGGGGCCGTTGTCCGAGACCGTGATATAGAACATGGGCTTGGGCACGTCGTCCGCCCGCACCGCCACCGCCACGGTGATGCGGCCGTCCGCCCGCCCCTCGAGCGCATGGATGGCGTTCTGCAGAAGATTGAGGAACACCTGCAACAACTGGCTGTAATTGCCATGCACGGGCGGCAGGTCGCCGTCCTGGTCCACCCGGAACTGCACGCCGGTGCGCGAAAGCTCGGGCCGGGCGATTTCGGCGACGCCGGCGATGACCTCCTCGATTTTCACCGAGGCGAATGGCACCGTGCTGTTTTCGGCGAAGGCGGCGACATTCTCCACAATGCTGGCGATGCGGCCCACGTCGCGCTGCATGATGGCGCCGAACTCCTGCTGGAACTCCGGCTCATGGCCGCGCTCCTTGAGCAGGGCCGAGAAGGTCTGGATCGAGACCAGCGGATTGCGCAGCTCGTGCGCGAGACCCGCCGCCAGTGTGCCGAGCGAGATGAGTTTCTCGGCCTGGTTGGCCTGGCGCTCAAGCTGGCGCGCCCGCATGGTGACGCCGAGCTGCAGGCAGATGGCCTCGAAGAGGGAAAAATCAATCTCCGTGTAACGTTCGCGTCTTTCCCGCGGGCTCAGGATGAGCACCCCCAGCAGATAATCCTCGGTCAGGATGGGGAACGCCGCTTCAAAGGGCATCGTCTTCCGGGTTTGCTCGATGTCCTCCAGCTCCTCTGAGGGCAGTTCGACCTCCGAACCGTCAAAAATGATGGGAGCCTGCCGCTGGGCGAGCACGCGCACCAGCCGGGTGTCGGCCGCCAGGGAACCCAGCGTGTAGCCGCCGCGCCCCCAGCCCACCTGCGCGCGCAAGACATACGACTCGGTGAATTCGCCGCGGATGAAGATGCCGAGGTGGACGAAGTCCATGGCGCCGGCGATCTCCCGCGCGATGGTGTCGAAAATCTCCTGCTCGTCGTTCATGGTGCAGATGCGCCGGGCCAGGTCCTTAAGCCGGTCCCAATGACGGTGGCCGCGCCGCAGGTAGACCTGTCCCAGGATCCGCTCGGCCTGCTGCTGCAGGTGCGGCACCGCCCACAGGAAGAACAGCGTCAGCAGCAGCGCGTACAGGAAGCCGTCCAGCATGTCCCCCGAGGTGACGGCATGACCGAGCAGCAGGCTGACCACGGTCGCAACGAAAACGTAGAAGATCGCCAGCGTCACGCCGATGGCGATGTGAACGGCGGCGTTGACGAAGTCATAGCTGACCAGCGGCAGATGGTAGCGCGACACCGCATGGGCCATCATCAGGAGATAAATGAGAATGAGACCGTTGCCGATGGGCGGCACCGGGACGTCGTACCACAGCGGAAAATTGGTGAAACCTCCCGGAAAGCCGATCGTGGAGGCCAGCAGAATGTAGCGCAACTGGCTGGCGCGGGCATCGGTCGCCGTGCGCAGATGCTTCGCCAGCAGGTACCACGCCTGCATGAAGTAGAGACCGAAATAGACCAGATAGATGCCGAAAAACCGTCCCGCGCGCGGCCAGTACGGGAAATCCATCGCCGGCGCCACATGGTTGACCATCCACGGACTCAGGCTCAGGCCCAGGAAGGCAAAGGAGAGCGTATAGCCGGCCACCCTCCATCCCCGCCGGCTTTCTCCGCACAACTGCTCCACAAAGTGCAGGTAAGTGACCGGCAAAAAGTAGGCTCCGATCATCAGCACCCGCGAGAATAACAGCGCCCGCTCGGCGTCCTTCGAGATTTGCCACAAAAAATACCCCGCCGACCAGGCGGCGACGCTCAGGGCAAACACGCCGAACCGCAGATTGAGCCGGTTCTTGCGTCCGCGCAGCACCACGGCGAACGCGAGGAGTAGCGCGCCGAGAAAGTTCAGAAACGAGCTGGCGATGAGGTAGGTAGTCACTTGACGGCCTTGATCACGTTGGCTTGGTCGCCGAGCGAACGATGGGCGGCCACGACCTGCAGACCCGCTTCCTGCGCCAGCGTCCGCAGCTCCTCCTCGTAGAAAAAGGCATAATAGCCTTTTTCCTCCTTGAGCTTGATGGTGCCCGCCGCCCGCAGCAGGTTGCGCGCCCCCTCGACATCCTGCGCCGTGACCTGCTGGCTGATGAAGTCCCGGTAGATCACCGACATGTCGCAGAATGGCTTCATGCTCGAGACCACCAGGCTGCCGCCAGGACGCAGCACGCGCCGGAGCTCGGCGAGCAGCGTCTGGGGGCGTTTGAGATACGAGAGCACCAGGCTGCAGCAGATGACGTCGAAACAATCATCGGCAAAGGGCAGCCGCACGGGCGGGAGCTGGTCCGGCGCGAGCTGTTCGAAATCGGTCAGCCCGTAGGCCAGCCCCGGATGCAGCGCCGCCGGCCGTGCCTTTCGTGCCGCGTGGTGCTGACACACGGCCAGGTGCCGGCTGCTGGCATCGACCAGACCGGGAACCGTGAGATCGAGCCCCACATAAACCGGCGGCAGCACCGTCGCCGGCAGGCGTTCGAGCACCTCGCGCAGCACCCACAGGCCGAACAAACCGTTGCCGCAGCCGGCGTCGAGCACGAGCGCTCCGGGGCGCAGCGGTCCACAGAGCCGCCCGACCAGTTCGAGGTAGGCGCGATAATCGTTGGATTTTTCCAGCAGGCTGAACTTGGTGAGGTAGTTGGCCCAGAATTCCTCCTCCGGTTCGGTGGCCGGCTGGTGGCGTTTCAGCCGCTCCCGCTCAAGCCGGTTTTGTTGCAGCACGAGCCGGGCATCGGGGACGTTCAGCTTCACGCCCACGGCGGGAAACGGTTCCGTGGTCAGGCACGACCAGACCACCTGCTGGAACACGCCTTCCGCTGCGCGCGGATTCTCGCGCACCTCGTGCATCGCCCCCCGGATCGGCAGCAGCAGGCAGCAGGGGTTGCTGCCCAGCACGCGCCGCACCTCCTCATAGTTCACCCACGTGTCGCGCTCGGCGTAGAAGTAGACGAGCGGGATGCGCAGTCGCGCAATATCCTCCGCCGTGCCCACCGCGTCATGCAACCGCTCCTGCACCGCCGTGCTCAGAAAGGTCACGCCATTGATGTCGAAACCGAGGATGTCGGTCACGCCCCAGTGGCGCCCCTCAAGAAAGGTGCCGAAGATGTCCTCCTGATAGACTTCCCTCAGCGTGGCCTGCAGATTCACCACGCCAACGATGCAGATGAGTTTTTTGATGCGCGGGTCGAGCACGGCCGCGCGGATCGCAAAACGCGACGAGAGACTGCTCGATACCACCACGACGCCGCTCACGCCGTGCCCCTGCTCAAGGAAGTCCAGGCACGCCCGCAGATCCACCACGGCGCCGGGGATGGTGAAATCCTCCATGCGGCCGTCGCTTTCCCCCACATGGTTCGTCAGATCAAAGCGCAGCACGTTCAGCCCGTTGGCGGCGAGCAGATAGGCCAGCTGGAGGTTGTTTTTCTTGGTTTCGCCGTATTTCGGGGCCATCACCACCCAGGGTCGCCCGGCGGAGCCATCCGGCACCCGGTCGATAAACGCGGCGATCCTGCCCCGCCCCTGGCGGGGAAAGGACACCAGTTCGCTTTGAATCCGGTCAGTTTGATAGGATGTTTCAGCTATCATGGCGGGGACCGCATCCTCTCCCAAATTCCCTAGAAGAAATTTTAATCCGCCGGGGAATGCAACGCTCAACTCGCGCCCCGGCCCTCCCGGCCGGCGCCGGAGTATCGCCTTTCCCTCCCGTTGGCATACGGATCGCGACAGGGCATCAACCCCACTTTTCCGTTGCCTTAATATTCCCATCGGCCACTAAGTTGCACAGGTTGGTTATGCGTCTCCGTCGACACGCTTGGGGCCCAAGATTTCTGCAGTGATTCACCTTCTCATTATTGCCGAGGACAACGTTGTCTTTCCGCCACTCGCGGCCTCCTCCACCTCCGTCGACTTCAAGCTCCTCCACAAACCAAACCTTGCCGCCGCCCGGCCCCTGCTGGAAACCGGCATGCTCGACGTGTGCCTGCTGGCCGTGGACTCGTTTTCGGAGGAGACGCATCGCGCCATCACGGAATTTCGCGCCCTGGCCTCCCACTGTCCGCTCATCGTCGCCCCGCGGCAGGGCTCGCCCGAGGATGAACGCGCCGCCTATCTCGCCGGGGCCGACGTGGTGCTGGCCCCGCCGTTTGATCCGGCCACCTGCCTCGCCGTGATCCAGCGGCTGGCGGCGCGAAATGAACGGCCGGTCCAGACCGCCGGCCTGCCGGCGGCTGCGCCGCCGGTGCCGCCCGGGACGGCCCCCGCTTCCGCGTTCACTTCCTCGGCGCTCACGGTGCTGCGCGATTTCTCGCAGGTTTTCAGCTACTCGCTCGATTACAAGCAATTCACGCGTCATTTTGTCCTCAAGCTGCGCGAAATCATCGGCGCGGCGCGCATCGCCATCTTTCTCGAGCCTCCGCCATCGGCCGGTTCCCTGGGTTCGTCCATGGCGCGCCACGAGACCCGGCTGGTATGCGCCGGCGCGGTGGGCCTGCCCACGGAACTGATCGACTGCTTTGAGCTCTCGCGCGAAAGCGGCCTGGGCGGGTGCATCCTGCAAACGGGCCAGATCCTCCGCCTCGGCGCCGGGAGCGCCGCCCCGTTCCTCACGAGCGATCCCCGCCTGCGGCGCGAGTTTGAGATCCTCGGGTGCGAAATCGCGCTGCCGGTCAACGACCGCGAACGTACCATCGGCGTCGCCCTGCTCGGCGGCCGCCTCACCGGCGCCCCGTTCACCGACGCGGAGCTGCTGCTGGTCTACCACCTGATGGAGGAGCTGGGACTGGCGGTGAAAAACTCCTGGCTGCACCACCAGCTCTCCGCCAGCCACCGTCTGTTCTCCGAAGTGCTCGGGGCCATGACCAGCGGCGCGCTCGTGATCGGTGCCGACCTCACGGTGCTGTTCGCGAACCACGCGCTGCTGCGGCTGCTCAAGGGCGACGCGACGCCCGCCTCCGCCGGCCTCGACTTCAGCGGGCTGCCGCCGCCGCTCGCCACGAGCCTGCACGAGGTGGTCGAACGCGGCTCGGGCGTGGCGCCGTTCCTCTACGAACATCCCGGCCCGCCGCCGAAGGTGTTGCACGTGTCGCTCATCCCCTTCCCGGCCGGCGGGCGCCCGCTGCCGCAGCCGGCGCTGCTGCTGCTGGAGGACTTCACCCAGATCCGCGCGGCGCAGCGCGCCGAGATCGAAGCCTCCAACCTCAAGCTCATCGGCCTCATCGCGAAACGCTTCGCCCACGAGATCCGCAACTCGCTCGTCCCGCTCACCACCCACCAGCAGCTCTTCGACTCCGACTACGCCAGCGCCGAGTTCCGCGACTCGCTGAAGACCGCGCTCACCCGTGAGACGAACCGGATCCAGCGTTTCACCGAGCAGATGATTTTCCTCGCGCAGACGGATGGTGGCGTCACCGACTCCCTGCCCCTCGAGGAGCTGCTCCGGAAGAGCTTCACCCATTCGCGTGCCTTTCTCGGACAGGAGGCCGGCGAACTCGAGATTCTCAGCGAGGTGCCCCATCCGTTCGTGCGCTGCCATCGCGCGAGCCTGCTGCACGCCCTCCAGGAGATTTTCCTCAACGGCCTCCAGTCCGCCGGGGATCCGCCCCGGATCACCGTCACGGTCGCGCCCGAAGCCCGGCCCGACGGCCGTCCGGGGCTTGCCCTCCGGGTGCGCGACAATGGTCGCGGTTTCACCTCCGACGTGGCCGCCCGCGCCACGGATCCGTTTTTCACCACGCGCAACACGGGCGTCGGTCTCGGTCTCACCGTCGCCAAACGCGTGATCGAGGCCCACGCCGGCCGGCTCGAGGTGCACACCCGCAGCCAGCCGGACGACCCCGACCTCGTCATCCATCTTCCCTCCAACTGATGATTCCCATGCCCGCCTCCGCCCCCGACTGTCTACGCCCCACGCTTCCAGTGCACGGACTCGCGATCTGGGCGGTCCGTCTCGCCGCCGGCCTCGTGGCCCTGACCCCGGTCATGCTCAGCGCCTCCGGTACTCAGGTGGGTTTCAAGGACGCGTTCGCCACGGCGCGCGGCAACGCCTTCGTGGCGACGGCCGACAACCCGTCCGCCATCTACTACAACCCCGCCGGCCTGACGCAGTTGCAGGGCCAGGAGATCTCCGCGACGGCCTATTTTATCCGGTTCAACGCCGACTATCACTCCGCGCTCACCGGCCGGACCTCCTCCCTGAAGGCCGAGACGCAGCTGGTGCCACAACTGTACTACGCATTCGCGCCGGCCGGCGCGAAATGGGCCGTCGGCCTCGGCGTCTACGCCCCGTTCGGGCTCTCGACCGACTGGAGCAACAGCACCGACCTTTTCGAGTTCGCGACGAAAAACGAGGAAACCTACACCACCATCAACCCTGTCTTCGCCTGGCGTCTCACCGACACCCTGTCGATCGGCGGCGGCGTCACCTTCAACCACCTCAAGGTCGATCTGAACCGGGGCGTCAACTTCAGCGGTGTCGCGCCCTTCGGCAGCTACCGGTTCAACGCCAGCGGGTCTGACACCGGCTACAATCTCGGCCTGCGCTGGCAGCCGTCGGAGCAGCACGCCTTCGGTCTGAGCTACCAGGCGCGGACCAACTTCGGTGTCTCCGGCACGTCCGACCTCCGCCCGCTGATCATGGGGGAGGCCGCCCGGGCCGACTTTGCGTTTCCCGAGGTCGTCATCGCCGGCTATTCCTACCGGCCCACCCCCGAGTGGAATCTGGAGGCGAACATCGACTGGACCAACTGGACCTGCCTGAAGACCGTCGTGATTTCCAAGGCGAGCGGCCCGGTGTCCCTGCCGTTCAACTGGCAGGCCAGCTGTTTCTACGAACTCGGCGTCACGCGCTACCTGCAGGACGGCTGGCAGGTGAGCGCCGGCTACACGTTGAGCGAGAATTCCGTGCCGGACGCCACGTGGAATCCCGCCGTGCCCGATGCCACGCGCCATTTCCTGGGCGCGGGCGTGGGCTATGCGCAGGGCCCGGTTCGGTTCATGCTGACGCTGCAACGCGCCCTGGCCGGCACCCGCCATGTCAACAGCGGCCAGCGGACCCTCTTCGGCTCCACCCCTGACGGCGCCTACGACACCGCCATCAATTCCCTTTCCCTCTCGCTCGATTTCCGTTTCTAAACCAGGAACCATGCCCGACGCCTCCGACAGTCCACCCCTGATCCCGGCTCCCGCCCCGGCCGCTCCGTCCCCCTCTCCGGCCACTCCGGATCTGCCGACCATGCTCGTCGTCGACGACGAGGAAGGCCCGCGCCTTTCGCTGCGCATGGTCTTCAAGAACGATTTCCGGGTGCATACCGTCGAGAACGGCGACCAGGCGGTCGAGTTTGCGCGCCACAATCCCGTGCATGTCTGCATCCTCGACATCCGCATGGCGGGCCGCTCCGGCATCGAGGTGCTGCGCAACCTCAAGGAGATCGATCCCCACATGGAGATCCTGATGCTGACGGCCTACGAGACCATCGAGACCGCTCGGCAGTCGCTCCGGCTCGGCGCCTGCGACTATCTGGGCAAGCCCTTCGACCTTCCCACCATCCGCGAGGCCGTCGCACGCGCGCTGCGGCTGCGCCACATCTCCGAGACCGTCCTCGCCACGCAGGAACGCCTGCACCGCCTGACCGACCAGCTGAACGACACCACGCTCCGGGAGGAGATGGCCAAGACCACCAGCCAGATCTACGCGGGCGTGCTGCACGACATCAACAATCCGCTGACCATCATCATCGGCTATGTGGAAATGCTTGAGCTCCGCCTGGCCAAGGTTTCCTTCCTCCACGGCGCCGACCTCGAGGCGGTGCGCGAGGACCTCGCCATCATTTCAAAGCAGGTGAACACCTGCTTCGCCATCGCCACGCGCTACCTGCGTTCGCTGGGCAAACGCCACTTCTCCAACCGCGAGGTGCGCGTCAACCAGGTGCTCGCCGACCTGCAGACGCTGCTCAAGCACCATCCCGCCATCCGGGGCGGCCATCTGGCGGTCAAGCTGCTGGACAAGGACACCGCCGCGCTGATCAACGGTACGGAACTCATCCAGATTCTGCTCAACCTCACCATCAACGCCTTTCAGAGCACGTCCCAGGACCAGACCGTCTGGGTGACGGCCGAGACCGTGCCCCAGGCCCTGCCGCTGGACCTGCTGTGCGATGGCCCGGAGGACATCGTGGTCGGCCGCGAGCCCCTGGCCAATGAACCGCCACTCGTCGCCCTGTCGGTGCTCGACCAGGGTCCCGGCATCGCGCCCGAGGTGCTCCCGCATATTTTTGAGCCCTACTTCACCACCAAGGCCGAGCAAGGCACCGGGCTGGGCCTTGCCATCGTCTCCCGCCTGGTGCAGGACCACCGCGGACTCCTGCACGTGAAAACCAAGGTGCGCGAAGGCACGCGCATCACCGTGTATTTCCCGGCGAAGGAACCGTCGGAATCGAACCAGCCCTTCGCGAGGTAGCGCCGCCCGCACCTCGCCGGGTGCCGCCGTTGCTCCGCCTGCTTTTCCTCTTGAGCGGAAACGCGGGTGGGAGCATGAGCAAGTGACTCCACCGTGCTTACCACCCTGCTCGTCCTTGCCTCCGCCGCCGTCGCCGCCGCCCTCGTCTGGCTCTGGGCGCAGGCACGCTCCGCCGCGCTCGCCGAGCGCCAGCGCCTGCTGGCCGACCAATTCGCCAAGGCCGAGGCCGACCTGGCCGCGCTGCGTACGCACCTCCCCGATCTCGAGGCGGAAAAAACCCGGCTGGCTACGCTCCTCACCGCCGAGCGCGACGCCCTCCAGCAGGCGCAGGACCGGCTGACCGACACCTTCAAAGCGCTCGCCGCCGACGCCCTCCGGAGCAACAACGACGAATTTCTCAAGCGCGCCGGCGACACCCTGGTCAAACCCGTGGCCGAGTCGCTCAAAGACGTGCGGGACAAGATCAGCGAGCTCGAGAAAACCCGCGCCTCGGCCTACGGCTCGCTCTCCGAGCAGCTCAAGTCGCTGGCGCTGGCCCAGGCTTCGCTGCAAACGGAGACGACGAAGCTCTCCACCTCCCTCAGCACCACCAAGACCGCCGGCACGTGGGGCGAGCTGCAGCTCCGCCGCGTGGTCGAGCTGGCCGGCATGGTCGAGCACTGTGATTTCACCGAACAGGAGTCGGCCGGCGACCAGCGCCCCGATCTCATCGTGAATCTGCCGCGTGGCCAGCGCATCGTGGTGGACGCCAAGGCGCC
>CAJAKX010000436.1 GCA_903940425.1 uncultured Opitutia bacterium
CGGGTGGCGGGATTGCCGCAGACCGCCTCAGAGCGCGCCTTCGACATGTTCCTCAAAGTGCAGCACCTCCAGCGGCTGAACGGCGGCGGGGTCGTCTTCGCCACGGGGACTCCGGTGACGAACACGATGGCGGAAATGTTCACCATGCAGCGCTATCTGCAGATGGACGTGCTTCGTCGCCAGCGCCTGCAGCACTTCGACGCCTGGGCCGGCACCTTCGGCGAAACCGTGTCGGCGATGGAACTCGCGCCGGATGGCGCGGGCTACCGGCTCAACACCCGCTTCGCGCGCTTCGTGAATGTGCCGGAACTGATGCACCTCTTCCGGCAGATGGCCGACGTCCAGACGGCGGACATGCTAAAGCTGCCTGTGCCAGCGCTCGACGGCGGCAAGCCCCGTATCGTCCGGGCGCCGTCCACGCCGGAACTCAAGGCGTTCGTTGCGTCGCTGGCGAGACGGGCCGAGAGACTGAAAACGACCACCGTTGATCCGCGGGTCGACAATATGCTCAAGATCACCGGCGAAGGCCGTAAGGCCGCGCTTGACCTGCGGCTCGTGCGTACCGGAGCGGCGGACCATGCCGAGGGCAAGGTCAACCAAGCCGTCCGGGAAATCTTCTCCGCCTGGCAGGAGAGCCGCGATCAGCGGCTCACCCAGATGGTCTTTTGCGACCTTTCCACTCCACAAGCGGACGGCCGCGGGTTCTCGGTCTATCAGGACATAAAGGCAAAGCTGGTCGCTTGCGGGGTGCCGGCCGGCGAAATCCAGTTCATCCAGGATCACGACTCGGACGCGGCCAAGCTGTCGCTGTTCAAGGACGTGCGTTCCGGCAAGGTGCGCATTTTGGTGGGTTCTACGCAGAAGATGGGCTCGGGCACGAACGTGCAGACAAAGCTCATCGCGCTGCACCACTTGGATGCCCCCTGGCGCCCGGCCGACATCGAGCAGCGCGAGGGCCGGATTCGGCGGCAGGGCAATACCAATGCCGTGGTCCGCGTCCTGCGCTACGTCACCGAAGGCAGCTTCGACGCCTATATGTGGCAGACGCTTGAAACCAAGGCCCGGTTTATCGCGCAGATCATGACCGGCGAGTCCACCGCCCGAAAGATCGAGGATCTGGATGCCCCGGCGCTCACCTATGCCGAGGTGAAGGCCATCGCCTCCGGCAATCCGCTCGTCATCGAAAAAGCGAAGGTGGATGCCGAGGTGATGCGGCTTTCCCGCCTGCGCGCCGAGCACGCCGAAGCGCAGTATAGCAATCGCAGCCGGATGCGCATGATGGAACAAGATGTGATCCGGCTGGAACGGCACATCGTGGCCATGGAGCAGGATCTGGCCGCGCGGCAGGACACTCATGGCGAGAAGTTCCAGATTGTGCTCAACGGGAAGCGATTCACGGACCGGCCGGAAGCGGGAGCGGCCCTGATCTACCTAGTCGAGGATCACCGCACGGACCATCTGCACGGCCGCAACGGCCCGGCCGTCCTGGGGGAATTTGCCGGCTTTAAGCTCGAATACCGTTCGACCCTTGCAGACAAGCTGACGCTGCGCGGCACGGCCGAGTATGGCGCCAACGTGACACCGTCTCCGGTCGGGATCATCGGGTCTCTCGAACATGCCGCCCGGTCGATCGAGGATCAGGTAGCGCGGCGACGCGAGGAGCTGGCGCAGACCAGGAAGAATCTAGGCGAATTGTCCTCTCTGGCCGGAACCCTGTTCGAGCATGAAGAGCGTTACCGCGAACTCGTCGGCCGGCAGGCGGATCTCGTGCAGGCGCTCGACATCACCAAGAACCAGGCATCGAGCCGGCTGGCCGCGGAAACGACCGGGGACATAGAATCCGTCGATGCCACGCCGCCGGAAGCGGAAGGCGAGGGCGCTTGGGAGAAGCAAGGGGAGGCGGCCGCGGGTAGCAATAACCGGACCCGGGCCGCCGCTTCGCAGACGAAGCCAACAGTGGCCACGGTGCACCTTGCGGGCCGCCGGAACTCGCGGATGAAGATTGCCGTTTGAACCGGCTCTTGCCCCCCCGGTATGAGTACCAATCGCATCGCCGTCTTGCCGCCTTCCTCACCGGGCATCGTCGTGAATGGAATCCGGCCTTTGGCTGTGACCAAGAAGCAGGCGGGGATCGCGCTGGGCTCGGTCAAGACCTTGCAGCGGATGCTGTGGTCTGCACGGCACCGGCCGGATGACCCGTGGGTCAAGATCGTGCGTGAGGGCAAACCGGGCACAGAGTGCCTGATTGACACGGCCTCTCTGGAGGCCGCCTATGCCCGGCTTTACCGCGGGGAAACACCGCCCTTGATGCCGAGCGAACAAAAGGCCGTCTTCGGCGGGAACTGACGCCGCGTGGCGGAGGGAGAAGCTGGAGGTGGCAAGCCACGAATACCTCGACAATGGGTTGGATGTGGTCCTCAGCCGAGACGACCCGGCCGTTTTTGAATTCGGCCTTTGTGGGGATTGCTTTGCGCCCATCATCTACCTAGAAGTTTCCGAAACCGGCACGACGCGGCGGCGGCGTTCCCTGCCGGCGTTGGGAAATCCAGTTCAACTAACACGTCGGAAAGCGTAAGCGAATTGGCCCTCCAAGGCCGAGCTGTCCGCATCCATGAGAGCAAAACTGAAGGCCATCGGCACCTTTGTACTCTACCTCGCTGTGTTGGTTGGTATCGGGCTGATCGCGACTATGCTCATCCACGGCGGCGTTCGGCTCGGCGCCCTAGTATATCCGTGGCTCGAACGCATTTCAGAATATGGGCTTGCAGTCAGTGTTCTTGGCCTATTACCGCTCGCCGCATTCAAAGAAACCCGAGGGCATGCGGGCGTCGGGTTGTTCATCGCCTCTTTTGTCTTTGGTGCAACGTTGTGGGTTTGGAGTCTCCTTCTGACCTATGAGTTGTGGGGCGGAGTGGCATTGTTTGTCGGGCTTATCATCGCAGGCGTTGGCGTTCTCCCCATTGCGATGTTGGCCACGGCTTTTAAGGGCATGTGGTCGGAATTCGGTTTTCTTGTTCTCATGTTGGTCGCCACCTTTGGCTCGCGCCTTTTCGGGCTCTACCTTGTGAACAAGGCGGAAGAACACGAATTTGATGCCCTCGATCCGGTAGACGGGCCGCACAGTCCCAATAAATTGATTGTCGCCTCTTCGCTCCTTTTTGTCGCGTCGTTTGTGCCGTACGTCGCTTATCTCACTTCAATTCCGCTGATCATATGCTCCATAGTCTTATGTTTCTCAAAAACGCGGAGAGCCCGGCGACACGGCCTGATTCTCTTGTCGATCGTTTTGCTCTGGTTCGTGGTTTTCATTTCCATCGGGTACTTTCTCGGTGATCGGCTTTCTGGCGGTGTGTAATTGCCGATGAATGCCACAACAAAGGTCGCGTGGGTTGCGTTCGCCTTTGCGCGCGTGATCGCCGCGGGCTTTGCGCTCTATGCCACGGCGCGCCATCCGTACAGCTTCTATGTCCTCACACGCTGGGTTGTTTTTGTGACCTGCTGCTGGGGGATCTATCTCTTGCATCGCCGGCTGTGGCCATCGTTCGCCCCGGCGTATGCCGTCGTCGGTTTGGTCCTGAACCCGATTGCCCCGTTCTATTTCAGTCGCGGGACGTGGCACAACCTCGACATAGCAGCCGCAGTCATTTTGCTGGTCTCACTGGCGTTCAGTCGTCCACCCGATGAAGCCACCCACAAAAAGGTTTAGCCCCGGCGGTCGTGTTCAGCTTCAAGTGCTGAAGATTAGGAAGGATCAGTCATGGGCGTGAAGCATGACTTTGCGTTAGTGCCAAAACAGCCAAACTCGCTCGAAACGGCATCTCCGGGTGCGAGGCGCATTCTGTCCGGCATGATTGCGGACACCCTCATGTTGGCGAAAACGAATCCGTCAGCTAAAACGGCTCTTTCCGTGGTGATCGGAGGGTTCTCCGGAATTCGGTGGCCCGTTCTTTTTAAGGCAATAATCGAATCGCAATGGGGCGATCAATTCGATGTGAAGATTACTAGCGAAACCAATGCGATGAACCTACTCACCTCGGTGGGGCAAGCGTTGGTTGATCTATTCATTTTGCACGTGGATAAGGATGCTGATTGCAGCTCCATCGGGGAACTTCTTGTCGGCCTCAAAGCACGGTACGGGAAACCAATCATCGTTTGGGGAACACACTGGTGGCAAACTGTGGATTGCGAACTGCCGGGTGCCGATGCTTACCTTGAAGGTTCGAACTGGATTCAAAGTCTGCTGAACGCTTTGGCCACATATTTGAGGACGCCGGCTAATTCATCAATGGTCGCCAAGACGCACTCACCTTGGCGCAGCTGGTCACGACCACCCAGAATTGTCATGATGGACGACCTTCGTAGCGTCTTGGAAATGCTTGAATCTGTCATTCGGATTTGGTTCCCAGACGCGACAATACTGACGTTCACGGATGCTGAGTTGGCCTATCAGGAATTGATGCGTGAAGACCCCGATCTCTTCACTACGGACGTGTGTCACCCCGAGCCAGACGGTGA
>CAJAKX010000437.1 GCA_903940425.1 uncultured Opitutia bacterium
ACGATCTCCTGAGGCTGACCTCCTAGCACGAGTCGTTTGCCAATGGGATCCTCAGCGGCGAAGAACCGGCGGGCGAGCGTTTCGTTGACGACGAGCCGTTGGGCCCTCTGGGAGACTTCTTGGTCACTGAAAACACGTCCCTTAATCAGCGGTATGCCCAGAGCCGGGAAATAACCGCCTGCCACTTCGCGCCACTCGGCCACAATCAATTCCTTATCTTTCGACGGAGGCGCGCCCTCGACGCTGAAGTCGCGCATGTTCTCGGCCCCTCCACCCAGTGGCAGCAAAGAGACCGCGCCAACCACCTCCACTCCCGGCAGAGATTCGAGGCGCCTGCGAAACCGATCAAAGAAAGCGACCCGGCTCTGGTCGTTGTTGTAGGTGCCGGAGAGTTCCAGATCGAACGCCAGGACCGAGTCCGGTCGAAAGCCCGCATCCACGTCCAGGATTGCGGCCAGACTGCGAAGCAGCAGACCGGAGCCGACCAGCAACGTCAGCGCCAGCGCGACTTGGGAAACCACGAAGATTTCGCGCAGACGCCTGCCTCCACCCGTTACGCTCCCGCTGCTGGCCTTGAAAACTTGTTGCAGGTCGGCCCTGGCAGTCTGCAGCGCCGGAACGAGGCCGGAAAGCAATGCGGTCAGTACGGTAACCACCGCAGTGAAAGCAAACGCACCCGGATCCAGCCGGGTTTCCTGAAGCTGAGGGAAGTTCGCTGGCCCGAAATGGAGCAACGCGGTGATTCCGAGTTGCGCGAAGCCCAGCGCCAACAGCGAGCCCAGACCCGCGAGCAACAGATTCTCCGTGAGCAATTGCCGGACAACGCGGGCGCGGCCCGCGCCCAACGCACTGCGAAGAGCGATCTCCCTTTGCCGCGTCGTCGCACGCGCGAGCAACAGATTGGCCACGTTGGCGCAGGCAATCAGCAGCACCAGGCCCACCGCTCCAAACAACATCAGCAGGGGCGCGCGCGCAAACGCGACCATCTGATGCCGCAACGGCAGAAGCTTCACGCCCATGTCGGCGTTGTTTTCCGGAAATTGCTTCTCAAGGCGTGCGGCGATCCCACTGAGCTCGGTCTGCGCAGCCTCGCGGGTGATCCCTTGCTTCAAGCGGGCGAGCGCGACGATCTGGCGATTGCCTCGGTCGGTCCAAGCTGCGGCGCTAATGCCGAACGGAACCCACACATCGACCCGTTGCGAGAAACCATAACCCGCCGGCAGTTCGGCTCCCCGCGGGAACTGAAACTCGGGCGGCATGACACCCACCACGGTGTGTTTTACCCCATCGAGATTTATCCCTTTGCCGATGATGGCGGGATCGCCGGCAAACTGACGTTGCCACAATCCGTAACTGATTACCGCCACTCGGTTCCGGCCGGGGGAATCCTCTTCCTCGGTGAACCCTCTGCCCAACCGGGGCGCTACGCCGAACAGGGCAAAGAAATTGTGCGTGACGCCGCTTCCTCCCACTCGTTCGGGAGTGTCGCCGTCCGTGAGGGTATGATCCTCAGAGCGGCAAGCCGCCACAGACTCGAACGATCGGCTCTGGTTTCGCCACTCGGTGACGTCGTTGTTAGTGGGAGGTATCTCAGGGTAGCCCATCGCAGCAAACTTGGGGTTGGTTACCCACAGGACCTGAATGCGGTCCGCTTCGAAGTAAGGCAAGGGGCGGAGCAAGACGGCATTGATCGCGCTGAAAATCGCGGTGTTCGCCCCGATCCCCAGCGCCAGCGTCAGCACCGCGACCGTGGTAAAACCGGGATTCTTCCGCAGCGAGCGGGCGGCATAGCGAAGGTCGCGAAGCAAATCCTCGAGCCAGACCCAGCCGCGCTGGTCGCGGGCGGTTTCCTTGATGCCGTCGAGGTGGCCGAACTGGCGGCGGGCGGCGTAGCGCGCCTCGTCGGCGCTCATGCCCGCGGCACGGTTGGCCTGCTCCTGCAGCTCGAGATGCGCGCGCATCTCCTCGGCCATTTCCGCGTCGAGCTTCTCCTTGCGGAGCAGCACGCGGAGGCGGTTCTTGAATCGGGATACCCAGATCATGGTAGTCGTGGCTGTAAGCTTTAAGCTGTAGGCTGGAAGCCCAGAGGGAGGGGTGGTCGCTTTGAGCCTTTCGCTTACCGCTTACAGCTTAACGCCTGAAGCTTCAGACGGTGCGCAGCACGAGATTGATGGCGGTCGCCAGCCGCTCCCAGTTGGCCGTCTCGGCCTCGAGCTGCTTCCGGCCGGCGGATGTCAGTGAATAGAACCGCGCCTTGCGGTTGTTGTCTGAGACGCCCCATTCCGCCTTGATCCAGCCCTGTTCCTCGAGGCGGTAGAGCGCCGGGTAGAGCGAGCCCTGTTCCACCTGCAGCACCTCGTCCGACATCTGCCGGATGCGGATCGAGATGCCGAAGCCGTGCATCGGCTCGAGCTGGAGCGATTTCAGGATGAGCATGTCCAGCGTGCCTTGCAGCAAATCCGTTTTGTCTTCTTTAGGCATGGTGTTCTCCTAGATATTCTACAGGAGAATGGGATTAGGCCCTTCCTGTAGAACGTCAAGGGGAGAGACGCATCCGTTGATGGAGAGCAACGCGGCTAATCGCCACGGGAAGATTTCTTCTGGGAGCACCCAGGAATCGGAAAACACGGATGGACACGGATAGACACGAATGAGGGAGACATCGGTGGGGATTCTGGTGCTCCGCGGCTGTGTGGTCGGCGCGGCACATGCCGCCCCGTCGGGAACGACCTATTGCTTTGAAATATCGGTGCCCATCCGTGTTAATCCGTGGTTCCATCATCTTCTTAATTCATGGACTGCCGACCCGCATGTGGAGCTTGCTGCATAGCTCCATCCATAAGCTCACCGATTCCCGGCATGCCGCAAGGCAAGCCGGCGGGCGTATCGTGCGTGCAACTCCTGCCCGATTATCGCTGCGCGCTGTTCGGCAAACCCGAGCGTCCGGCCGTGTGCGTGAGCCTGCGTCCTACCGAAGAGATGTGCGGAATCACCCGCGACGAGGCGCTGGCGCACCTCACGCGGTTGGAACTGGCGACGCGCCCCCGGTGATCGCGGTCAGGCGATAAAAGGACTCCGGCGTGAGATCGGTCCGGTGGTGGACGGAGAGGACATCGTAGAGTTTGGCGAGCTGGCGTTCGACCTGTTCAAGGCGCGGCTCGTCGGCAACCAACAGCAGCATGCAGCTGGTGGCGCCGTCGCCGACCGGCACGCAGATGATGGCCTCGAGGTTGAAACCGCGGCGGGCGAAAAGCCCGGTGATGTGCGACATCGTGCCGGGATGGTTGCGCACGCACAGCTCGAGGATCGCGGTGGCAGGTTCCGTCGATTTGTAACGTAATACGTTACAAGTTTCCGGAAGGAGGGTGGGCACAGGGCAAGGGGGTGAAGTGGTGTCAGGCATGGGAGGAAGCAAGTTCGGGTTCGGCGATCATGTGGCGGTTGGCGGCGCCGGGCGGCACCATGGGAAAGACGTTGGCCTGCTCGTGAATCGGAATGTCGACCACGCACGGACCAGGGGCGGCCAGCGCCTCGGCGAGGTCGGCGAGCGGATCGCGGTCCGGGTCCAGCCGGATTCCGCGCAAGCCGAAGGCCCGCGCGAGCGCGGCGAAATCAGGCACGGCGGTGAAATGCGAGGCCGCATAGCGCCGGCCGTAGAACAGCTCCTGCTGCTGGCGCACGAGGCCGAGCTGGGCGTTGTTGAAGATCAACACGGCCACGGGCAGCCCGAGCTCGGCCAGTGTCGCCAGTTCCTGGATGTTCATCAGGATGGAACCGTCGCCGCTGACGCACACCACGCGGCGGCCGGGCGCGGCAAGCGCGGCGCCGATGGCGGCGGGCAGCCCGAAGCCCATGGTGCCGAGCCCGCCCGAGGTGAGCAGCGTGCGCGGCCGCCGGACCGGGTAGGCCTGCGCGACCCACATCTGGTGCTGGCCCACGTCGGTGGTGACGATCGTGTCGGGCGGCAGAATTTCGCCGAGAAAGCGGCAGAGGTTGACCGGATGCAGTGGATCCTCAGCACGCGGCGGATGGCGCAGCGGATGGGCGGCACGCAGTCCGGCCGCGCGGGTGCGCCACGCCGGACGCTCCTGCGGCGACAGCCGGTCAAGCAGGCGACGCAGGATGTCGGCTGCGTCGCCCACGAGCCCGAGCAACGCCGGCTTGATTTTGCCGATCTCGGCGGCGTCGACGTCGATGTGCGCGATCCGGGCGTGCGGACAAAACTCCGCCACCTTGCCGGTGGCGCGGTCGTCGAAGCGCGCGCCGATGGCGAGCAGCAGGTCGGCCTCCTCGAGCAGGAAGTTGGTGCCCTTGGCGCCGTGCATGCCGAGCATGCCCATGAACAGCGGATCATCGGGCGGCACGGCGCCGAGGGCCATGAGCGTGCATACGACCGGCGCGGACAGCCGGTGGGCGAGCGTCCGCGCCAAGTCCGCCGCGCCGGAGGTGATCACGCCGCCGCCGAGGTAGAGCACGGGGTGACGGGCTGCCGTCAGCTCGCGCGCCAGCGTGTCGATAGGTTCGTCGGGACACGACGGGATCGGGACCGGGCCGCCGGGTTCCGGCCAGTCCCGCACCTCGGTCCGGGCGAGCTGCACATCCTTCGGCACGTCGATGGCCACGGGGCCGGGCCGGCCGGACTCGGCGAGCTCGAAGGCCAGCGGCACGATTTCGAGCAGCTCGGCCGGATGGCGCACGAGAAAGTTGTGCTTGGTGACCGGCAGGGTGAGTCCGTAAGTGTCGACCTCCTGAAAGGCGTCGGTGCCGATGAGCGCCTGCGACACCTGGCCGGTGATGGCCACGAGCGGCACGGAATCGAGCCGGGCGTCGGCGATCGCCGTGAGGAGGTTGGTCGCGCCCGGTCCGGACGTGGCGAGGCAGACGCCGGCCCGGCCGGTGACGCGGGCCATGCCTTGGGCGATGAATCCTGCGCCCTGTTCGTGGCGCGTGAGGATGTGGCGGATGGCGCTGCCATGCAGTGCATCGTAGAACGGCAGGTTGGCCCCGCCGGGAATTCCCGCCAGGATACGGATGCCCTGCCGTTCGAGCAGGGTGCGCAGGAGGTCGGCTCCGGTGATATTCATGGTGGTTCGTGGGTGGAGCCCGCTCCGTTGCCGCAACCCGACGGGACCAAAAAAAAGCCCCCTCCGGTGCGACACCGGAGGGGGCAAATTCAGATCAACAATCAAGACCCTCGCGGCGCGCGGAAGAGCGTAACGACGACAACGACCACGAGGACGAGGGGCGAAAAATTCGTCGTGCCGGAGGGTTTCATGAGTGGGCGGACAGGAAGGGAGAAGGACGAACGGGTGTCAAGACCGCAGCGCGGACGGTAGTGTCCTTTTATTGCCTTGTCATCGCGAGTCCGGCGCAGCCGGACGTGGCGATCCAGTCAGATGGATTGCTTCGGCGCCCGCGTTGGCGGGCTTCTCGCAATGACAAATCAGGACACGGCTATGCGGGATTTGCGGCCGGACACCCTGCCAAGGCCTTCATTCGCCAGCGTCGTGCGTCACCTTGAAGGCCAGCGCCGCCGCGGCCCCGCCGAGGAGGTCGGCCGCGAGGTAAACGCCGAACTGATGGAGTTTCTCGAGGCCCATGATGAACACGCCCAGGCCGACCGCCGGATTGAAGGCGCCACCTGAAACACCGCCCACCGCGACCACGCCGGCCAGCACCGTAAAGCCGATGGCCAGTCCGTAGAAGGAATTGCCCGCCGTGCCCCTGGCCGTGGCGGTGTTCAACACCACCCACGCAAGCGCGAAGGTGAAGAGGAACTCGACCACCAGTGAAGCCTTCGTCGGGTGCAGCGCCGCGCCGAGCAGGGGCCGGCCGAAGATGGCGACAACGATGAGGGCCGCCACCACACCGGCGGCCAGCTGGGCGATCCAGTAGGGCACCACGTCTTTGGCGTCGCATTTTCCGCGCAGCCAGACCGCCAGCGTCACGGCGGGATTGAAGTGGCCGCCGGAGACATGGCCGCCGGCGAAGATCATCACCATGAGGACGGCGCCGATGGCGACCGGCGCAAGGGAGGCGCCGGCGCGGACGGCGGCGCCAACGGTGAACACGAGGAAGAACGTGCCGATGAATTCAACGAGGTATTTTTTCATGGGGTGGAGGGATGAGACGATCTTGTGCACGGGCTGGCGTTTCTCAAACTTTTGTAAGAATCACCCCGCCCCGTTGCCTCGCGCCGCGGGTTCCCCTAATCACACGGCATGCACGATCCCATTGCCGTGGTCCAGGGCGACATCACCACGCTGGCCGTTGACGCCATCGTCAACGCGGCCAACGAATCGCTGCTCGGCGGCGGCGGCGTGGACGGCGCCATCCATCGCGCGGCGGGGCCCGGGCTCCTCGCCGAGTGCCGCAAGCTGGGCGGCTGCCCCACCGGCCAGGCGAAGCTCACCCGCGGCTACCAACTGCCGGCGAAGCATGTCATCCACACGGTCGGCCCCGTCTGGCGTGGCGGTGCGGCCGGCGAGCCCGATCTGCTGGCCTCGTGCTATCGCAGCTCCCTCCAACTGGCGGCGAAAAAGGGGCTCGCGACCGTGGCGTTCCCGTCGATCAGCACCGGCATCTACGGCTATCCCATCGCGCTGGCGTGCCGCATCGCGCTGCGCACCACCAAGGCTTTTCTCGAACACCACACGCAGCCGCGTCTCGTGACGTTCGTCTGCTTCACGGCCCACGACCTCGACGAATACAAGCTCGCCCTGGCGGAGATGGTGAACGGGGGCGCCCGCCTGCATCCCGTCGTGTGAGCAAGGCCGGGCGGCCCGGCGGGCGGGGGTCGGGGAAGACGAGTTCCCCTTGCGGGAATGCCAAACATGGTTTCCGTCTCTCACGTATCATGAAACCCATTGTCTTGCTGCTGGCCGCGCTGGCGCTTACCCGTGCGACCGTCGTCGCGTCCGAGGAGAAGAAACCCATGGAAACCAAAACTGAATTCGCAGTGTTCGGCGGCGGGTGCTTCTGGTGCATGGAGGCCGTGTATGAGCACGTGCCTGGAGTGAAGGCGGTCGTCAGCGGCTACGCCGGCGGCCACACGCGGAGTCCGACGTATCCGGAGGTCTGCACCGGCACGACCGGCCACGCGGAGGTGGTGCGCATCGAGTTCGATCCGGCGATAGTCGGCTACGGGCATCTGCTCGACGTGTTCTGGGATGCGCACGACCCGACTACGCCCAACCGCCAGGGCGCCGACGAGGGCACGCAGTACCGTTCGATCATCCTCTACACGGACGAGGCGCAGAAGATCGCGGCTGAGAAATCCAAGGCTGCCGCCCAAGCCAGGTATGCCGATCCCCTGGTCACCGAGATCGTGCCATTGACGGAGTTCTATCCGGCCGAGGAACACCACCAGCATTATTTTGCGAAAAATCCCACCGCGGGCTACTGCCGGATCGTGATCAGGCCCAAGGTCTCCAAGCTCCAGAAGGAGGGCGTGATCGGAAAGTGACCTTGTAGGAGCCTGCTCGCAGGCGATATGAAAATCGCGTGCAAGCACGCTCCTACAGTTGTACCCCATCAGTTTCAGTCTTGCTGCCCGTTGACAACGCCGCCGGGACGCTGGCGCAAGCGGCGGAGAGCGTCGGGGCGCGGGTTCGCTAAAGCGAGCGGGCGAGGATTTCCGCGAGTTCGTCGCGGGTGAGCGGCAGCGGGTTGGCCTTCATGCTACTGGCCTGCGCGGCCTTCTCGACGAGCAGGGAGACATGGTCGGAAGTGACACCGTAAGCGCGCAATCCGGGGATCTGCAGTTCGTCGACCAGCGCGCGCACCCAGCGCACGCCATCCTCAGCGGTGGCGGTGGCATCTCCGGTGAGCAGCCGTGCCAGCGCGGCGTAGCGCCGCAGGGTCTCCCCGCCGGGTTGTCGCGTGCGCGCCGCCTGCAGGTTGATCGCCATGACGTGGGGCAGCAGGGCGGCGCACACGGCGCCGTGCGGTGCGGGAAACATGCCGCCGACGGGCGCGGCGAAGCCGTGCACCGCGCCCAGGCCGGCGTTGGCGAGGGCGAGGCCGCCGAAGAGACTGGCCAGCGCCATATCCTCGCGGGCGGCGGCGTTGCCACCGTCGCGGAAGGCTAGGCGCAGCGCCCGCGCCGCGCGACGGATGCCCTCGGCGCAGATTCCATCGGTGAGCGGATTGGCCCGGCACGAGACCCAGGGCTCGATGAGCTGCGTGAGCGCGTCAAGGCCGGTGCTCGCGGTCAGCGCGGGCGGCAGGTCGCGGGTCAGTTCCGGGTCAACCAAGGCGAGCCTCGGCAGCAGGAGCGGGCTGCGCAGGCTCACCTTCAGCCGGTGCGCGGGCGAGGCGAGGACCGCATTGCGCGTGACCTCGGCGCCGGTGCCGGCGGTCGTGGGAATGGCGAGACACGGCGCGGCGGGCTGCGTCAGCGGCTGCGCCCGGCCGATGACCTCGAGGTAGTCGGAAAGTTCGCCGGGATTGGTGAGCAGCGCGGAGACGGCCTTGGCCGCATCGAGCGGACTGCCGCCGCCAAAGCCGATGACGAGATCGCAGCCGGCGGCACGGGCCTGCGCGACGGCGGTGGTCACGGCCCCGGTGGTCGGCTCGCCGGCGAGGGAGAACATCGTGGCGGCGACGCCCTCGGCCGCCAGCCGGTCGAGCAGCGGCTCCGCCCGGCGCGGCGCGCGGCCCGTCACCACGAAGGCATGGCGGCCGAACTGCCGGGCGGCGGTGCCGGCCTCGCGCAGCGCGCCGGGACCAAAGAGGATGCGGGAGGCGGTGGCGAATTCGAAGCGCATGAGGGCCGCTCACCAGTCCGCGTCGTCGGGGAATACGCTGGCGAATTTCACGCTCGTGCGCGGCTCGGCCATCATCGGCGCGACGGTGTCGCGCCAGACCTGATAATGCGGAGTCTCCTTGTGTGCGGCGGGGGCGGCGGCCGAGCGGTAGACTTCGACGAGGACGAAACGCGCGGGATCGTCGGCCTGCTGAACGACATCAAAACGGGCGACGCCGGGCTCGCGCATGCTGTGGCGGGCATTCGCGAGACTCGCGGCGGTGAAGGCCTCGACGCATCCGGGTTTCACGTGGACGTGGACATGGACGACAAGCATGGGGAAACGGATTGTTGCCATCAGCGATAATCCTACTGATGGCCCCTGTCCAAACTGTTATGTTCCTTCGGCGCCGTCCGCCGGAGCGCGGCAGACTTGACCTGCGGCAGGCCGGTCGCAGCATAAGCGGCGCGTTTGCGGCGAAGACCGCAGCGTTGCTTGAACCCCTTAACTCCCATGCACTGGAAAATCGAGATTCTGGAGAACCACACCGGGGAAATTGGTGAAGCCGTGCCGCACGCCGATCACCTGTTCGAGTCGGAAGAATACCACTACGATCAGGGGCAGACACTGGAAGTCGCCGTGCACAAAACGGACGACCTGCACTGGCATATCTTCACCGACCTCGACTCCGGCCACCGCTTCAAAATCCCGCCGGAGAAATACCGCAAGGTAGACTGAAGCTCTCCAGAATCCCGGCCCGGCCGCACGCCAACCCCTTGGGGGGGGTAACGTGGCCGGAGGCAGGAGCATGGCGCGAAGCGCGGCTGGCTTTGCGCCGGCGGCCAGCGCGCGAGCGGCCGAACCAGCAGCTCAGAGTTCGCTCATCAACGGCGGCATCGGGCAGCCGAGCGAATCGGCGAACGCCCGGAGCAACTCGCCCTCCTCGGCGCGGATCTGATTGTCGTGACTGACCGTTTGGGCGCAGGCGAGGAGCAGACGCTGCTTGATGGGGAAGGAGGCGCCGGCGAGTTTGTCGAGCGCGGCTTCGACCTGCGCGAATTCACACGCGCCGGGATTGAGCAGCGAGAGCTTCGCCGTGATGAACTGGAGCTGGCCCGCGCCGTCCCGGAAGGCCGCCGCGGCGGCCTGCGGGTCGGCCTCGACGGAGCCGTCGGCCTGTTCGGGGCCCTGCATCGCCCCGGCCCAGGCCAGCGCGGAGAGGAGCACGGCGATCTCGTCCACCACGGCGTTGAACGAGTAAAATTGCGTCACGGTCGCGGACGGCTCGCTGGCGACCGTGAGATGGCGGAGCAGCACCCTTTGGAGCGCAAACTCAAGATAGGAAAGCTTCTGGTCGACTTCGATGAGGGCCTGGCAGGTGGCGGCAAAAGCGGAAAGCCCGACGGGGGGCAGCTGGCGCAGGGCGGGCAGGGCGAGCTGCGCGAGCGGAAGCCTGGCGTCGACGGCGAGCCGGTCGAAGTGTGGCAGCAACTCGCGCACCAGGCGGACCGTCTCCTCGCCGGCGTGTGAGGCGAGGAGCGCGGCCTGCTTCTCACCCACTTCACCGCGCTGCTCGATCAGCAATCCGTAAACGA
>CAJAKX010000438.1 GCA_903940425.1 uncultured Opitutia bacterium
GCGGCCCCGGCGCGTCATGGTTGCGGCGATCTCCGCCAAATAGGCGCGGTGGAAACCGTGGCAGGGCGCAGCAGCCAGGGCCGGCCGGTGGTCGTCGTTTGTCTCCACGTCCTCGATAAAACGCTGGAGGAGGCCGGAGCGGGTCTCGGGCAGCGGGGTGCCGCTCCGCGCGAGACGAATCGCCGTGGAAAGAAAAAGCGGCGTGTCCGTCACACGGTCGAGGGTGGGACGACCGGTCACCTGCGCGATCAGCCCGTCCGGGTCGGGCAGCCCGGCGGCACGGATGAGTTCGATCTTCTTGGAGCGGGAAAGCGGGCGGACATCGAGCACGGTTTCGCCCACCAAGGCCGGCCGCGATTCGGTGACCCGCGTCGTGATAAGCACCGGCGTGCCGGGGAAGTTCACGGCGAATTCCTTGAGCAGCCGCTCGACCCGGACCAAATCGGCTTCCGCGGCTTCGTTCCACCCGTTGAGGAGCAGCGCGAGCCGTCCCATCCGAAAGAGCAGCGGCACGCTGGCGCCGTCCACGCCGTGTGCGACCAGCCGGTCCGCCACGTAGCCGGCCAGGTCGCGGCCCGTTGCCGCCCAGGCGCTGATCGCCAAGGCGAGCGGCACCGGCGCGGAGTTGTCCGCGGCGAGGGCGTCCGCTACTTGCAGGAGGGTCATCGTCTTGCCGGCTCCGGGACGGCCGCGAACCACGAACGTCCGCTGCCGCTTCAAGCCGGCGACAAGCGCCGGCACAGTCCAAATCGGATTGGAAGCGTTCGCGGGCTCCGCGAGGTCGAGTTCGATGAGTTGTCCCTGCTCGTAGTGATAAGTGGCGCGCCACTGTCGGAGGATGGCCAAGGCGCCGACGCGGCTGAGCGCTTCCGCGTTGACCAGTTCCGCGGCGTGCCGTTGCGCGACATCGCGGCGCTGATCAGCCGCGTGCTCGGCGGCCGCCTTCATCTCGCGCAACTGCGGCGTCGTGAAGCGCGAGTCATCGTCGTCGATCATCTTGGCACAGATCGCACAGCACCAGATGCCATTGGGCGCGGCGCGGCGTTCCTCCGAGGACAGGTTTCGGTCGTAGCGCGGTCCGCCTTCAGCGGCGGCGGTGATGTGTGCCGCAATTCCGGTGTTCGATGAATCGTGGGGGTCGATGGTCGGTCCCAGGGTGCTGATGTAGCAACGGGAGCACTGGTAGCCCACGCGCCGGCCAAGGGTGTCTTTGACCGACTGCGGAAAATCGTCGCGGGCTTGTCCTCGGGCGCGGGCCATGGTGCGGTCAGCCAGCGCTCAGGCGGGAAAATTTTGATGCGGGCCTTCCGGGCTCAGGACAGACGGCAAGTGCCTGCGGGGCAACCAACAACTTACCGCCTATCGCGAAACACGATTTGACCGAATGGGCGATGACTGCGGGCTTCCTTTGGGGAAACGATCTCCGCCACCGTCATCCCCGGGTCACCGCTCCGGGGCAACTCGGGGCGTTTTTCTTGCAGGAAGTGGGCTTCGTCCGGCTCCTCCGGGGTCCTGTCCTCCGGACTCGCGGCCCCGCTATGCATCGGATTCCAATGCTGGCCGCTCTCCGGGCGTGTATTTTCCAGCGAGGGGCTATGTCCGGGCCGCCACTTCCGGCCCTCATCCGGCTGCGCGCCACGTTCGCCGGGGCGGACTGCTCCCGTTGGTCGCGGCTGATGACCCGGTGCTCGCTCCGCCTCCCTGTCGGCGCCGACGGCGACCGTTACGCAGCTAACCGTCAACCCGGAGGGGGCGCCTTGGCGGCCGCAGCTTTTGCCTCTGCATCCAGAGCCCGTTTCAGGTCGCTATACACCATGTCCGCGAAATTGTGCATCGGATAGCCCCGCGCCTTGAGCGCCAGGAAACTTGCCTCGAGTTCGTCAAATTCGGCACGGACAAACACCGCCCGGTTGCTGTCGAAGAGGTAACGCAGGTTGTAGAATCCCTCGGCCAGCCGAAGCATTAGGTTCAGGCGGAAGACCTTTTCCGAGCCCGGCCCCGCAATGATCCGCGCGTAGCCTGGATACTGAAACACATACTCCTGATTGATGCGTGTCGCGATGTTCTTGAGCGTCACCTCGCATAGTTTCAGGAGCGCAGCGCGCGTAGCCTCGATCCGCTCCGGTGCATCCCCCACGGTCAGTTTCCCGACCAGCGGCATCGGCACCTTGAACTTTCCCGCCTTGTTTTTCTCCCATTTCC
>CAJAKX010000439.1 GCA_903940425.1 uncultured Opitutia bacterium
CCGGGCTGAAGATGCCGAAGCTGTACCAGACGTTGTGCTTGTCCAGAGCGGCCGGCGTCGTGCCGCCGAGGTAGACCGCCACGGTGAAGCAGCCGATGATGGCCGAGATGATTGCGAGCGTCCAGATGGCCCGATGCGGCGAGAGCGTCCTGCCGTGGAGCAGACCGAAGTGCGAGGGCACCTCTTCGTCGCGGCCCATCGCGTAGGTGACCCGGGCACCCGTGCTCAGGCAGGAGAGGGTGGTGCCGATGAGCGCGAGGAACACCGTGAAGGCCTGGACGAGCATGAAGGCCTTGCCCGCTGCGTAGCTGCCAAAGAGCCACGTGCCGACGATGACCATCATGTCGCCGATGGGGGCTCCCGAGGCGCCGGCCATCCCGATCGTGTAGCCATTGTGCAGCAGGTAGTTCGCGGCGAAGTACTCGATCAGGTAGCACACGAGACCCTGGATGCCGAGCGACAGGAGCACGGCGCGCGGGATGTCGCGCTTTGCATTCTTGGCCTCCTCGCCCATCGCGGTCACGGACTCGAAGCCCACCAGGATGAGGATGGCGATGCAGGCCTGGATGAAGATAAAGTTGAAGCCGTGGGGCGCGATGACGGAGGCGGCGCTGGTGTGGAAGTTGAAGGTCAGCGGATCCTTCTCGTCGCCGGCCTTGCCGGTGATGGCTTCCTCGGGCGCGTAACTCACGGTGAATGGAGCGGCGAGCTTCGGGTCGGTGACGGGATTGCCGTCCTTGCCGGCCGGGACGGGGTTGCCGTCCTTGTCGACGGAATCGACCATATTGAAGACCGGCTTGCCGGCAGAATCGACCGTGGGCTTGCCGGCGGCGTCGAGCACGGGCACGGGCTTGCCGGCGTCATCCTTCACCGCCTCCTGGGCCACGACGTAATTGACGGCGACGCCGTTGGAGAGGTGATAGCCGGTCGCGCCCTGCGGATGCTGCATGCGGTAGGCGATGGCAATGACGGAGAAGACGAGCAGCGCGGTGATCTGGATGATGTTGATCGCCATGTTGACCGCGGTGGTGCCGGTCACGCCGCGGTAGGCGATGTAGGCGACGCCCAAAGCGAACACGAGGCAGAACCCGTACATGAACAGCGGGCTGTTGTAGGCGCTGCTGAAGGTGTCCGGGAAGAACTGGTTGAGCAGGTAGCCGCCCAGCAGCGCGGTGACGCCGACCATGCATCCGGGATAGACCCAGTAGTAGAGATGGCTGGCCCAGCCCGTGATGAACTTGGCGATGCGCGCGAACTTGAAGGCCTTGGTCTTCGAGGCAAAGGCTTGTTCGGCATAAAAGTAGGAGGAGCCGGCGCCGGGATAGATCTTGGAGAGTTCGGCGTAGCTGACGGCGGTGGCGAAGCACAGGACCAAGGCCAGCACTATGCCGAACCACATCGCACTGCCCGCCATCGGGGCGCCGTACAACGACTGTATCTGGAAGGTAAGCCAGAGGAAGGCGCCGGGGGCGATCAGCGCCATGGCATTGATGGTCAGACCGGTCAGGCCCAAGGTGGACTTGGCGGTCGGAGGGGAGGCGGGTGGTGGTTGTGGCATGGGCGTGGACTAGGTTGTGGATTGGGAGGAAAGAACCGAAACCAGACGGCCCGCGGCTGTCACTGGTGATGGAAATACATGGATGGAATCAAGCAGGCCTTAGCGATTTCCGTGCCACCTCAATGTGGACGGGTTCTTGCGCCGCGGATGCGGGATACTGCCGGGGTGGAAACACCACGCGGCGACCGCGGGCGGATTGCCGGGGAAACTCAGGCCGGACGGTCCGCTCTCCGGCAGGAACGCGCGGCGTACGCGTGTCCGATAGTATGCACGGGCAGGCTCACCGATCCCGCCTGCAGACGTTGGCGGGCCGCTTTGCTGTGCAAAGGACGCCCAGCGGGACGGGAACCCGGCTTTGGCATCAAGAGTGCTTGTGCGGGGTGTTGCCGGTGGCTACAGCGGCCTGCTGTGTTGGCAGCTGTGGCAGCGCCGAACGTCCGGGACGTACACCGCGTCGCAGCGCCATTAAACCGGCGTGGGTTATCGCAAGATTGACAACATCCGCCCTTCCAACCTTCTAATTGTTAACTCTTCCCATCAATGAAGCTCATCATCGCCATCATCAAGCCCTTCAAGCTCGAGGAAGTTAAGGACGCCCTTTCCGGAATCGGCATCGAGGGCATGACGGTCACCGAGGTCAAGGGTTTCGGCCGTCAGAAAGGCCACACCGAGATCTACCGCGGCAGCGAATACACCGTCGATTTTCTCCCCAAGGTGAAAATCGAGATCGCCCTGGGTGACGAACTCGTGGCCAAGACGGTCGAGACCATCATCAA
>CAJAKX010000440.1 GCA_903940425.1 uncultured Opitutia bacterium
ATCTGCTTGTCGGGGTGATGCTGTTCAACCTTCTCCTGCTTGAGGTGATCGCCTGGCTCAAAGCCAACCGTCATCCCCTGCCCATCCTGCGCAGTCAGAATCTGCCCGGCACCATCGAGCGTAACCGCGCACTCGCAGAAAAATATGCCGGCCGCCTGAGCCGGCCCCTTGCTTAGATTGAACAACCAAATCGCCAAGACTCAAAGAGCCGGCTTTGCTTCAAAGCCCGGCGGCTGTGTGCCTTTGTTGTGAAAATGGACTCCTACAAGATCGGCGTTGATGGTGGCGGCATGAAAACCGAGTGCATCCTTATCGATGTGCTCGGCGCCGTTGCCGCCCGGCATATCGCAGCCGGCTGTAACCCGAGTCTGGTTGGTCCCGAAATGGCGCGAAAAACCCTGGCCGGGGCGCTCCAGGCGCTGCTGGCCCAAGCCCAAACCAAGTATCCAGGATCGAAAATCTCGGCGACGCTGCTTTGCATGGCCGGAAGCCCCCCGTTCTGGAGGGAGGCCGCCACGGGCATCAAGGACTACGGAACCGTGACCGCCGCGCCCGACTCCGTGCCCGGGCTCGAACTCGCCACGGGCAGCGCGCCCGGGCTGGTTCTGCACGCCGGCACCGGCTCGTTCGTCACCGCCCGCGCGCCGGATGGATCGATGCACTACGCCGGCGGGCTTGGCTGGCGTTTCGGCGATTCCGGCAGCGGCCATGACCTGGGCCGCCGCGCCATCGCCCGTGCCCTGCTCGAACTCCAAGGCTGGCCGGCCGAGGCCGGGAACCGGAAACCGGATTCAGAAAAGCGGTCTCCCCTGGCTGAAGCGCTCTGCGAATACACCAGCCTGGGCGGGTACATTGCTATTTCCCGGCTTTTTTATTCCGCGGCGGACGCGAACGTCAAAATCGCCGCATTTGCGCCTCGCGTGGTGGAACTCGCCGAGCACGGCTGCGGACCCGCGCAGCAGGTCATCGCCGAGTCGCTTGCCGAGTTTGCAGTTCTGGTAAACCGCGTGCTCAAAAAAATTCTTCCGGCAGCCGGGATCCGCAATCATCAATTCCCTGCGGCGTCTCCGGGATCTTGCTTAATCGTCCGCCCTGCCTGTACACCCTGCGCGCCCTCGCGGCCACGCAGGCCTGGCCGGTGCAGCTGCAACCCATTACCGATCCGCCCCTCGAGGGCGTGCGCCGGCTGCTGCTGAAAATGGAATAATCCATCGCGGGATTACCCGGCCGCCGCGGGGGCACAGAGCGGGTTTGCCTGCGCGACGCAGTTCATTACCCTGCCTTCATGCCTGGAGACGCGGTGAACATCCACCAGACGCAGAAGAAGCCGAGCTATCCCATCATCGGCGAACTCCGCGCCTACCTGCAGCGCTACCGGCGCGACCGCGAGCTGCCCGTCTCTTATGAACGGCTCCGCGATTTTCAAGAGACCGCGCCGCTCATTGACGCCGACGGCCGGCCTACGCTCTGGGAGACCGTGGCCTACCGCGCCGAGGACATGCGCGCACTCAACGAGGACCTGAAGCGCATCTACGCCCTGCTCAAGGTCGACGGCGACTTCTCGGTTATGGCGCACCTCTACATCGACCGCATCGATTTCTGCGCCTTCGGCAACTCGCAGCCGTTCCGCATCCGGATCGTCAACGCCTACAACGACAATCCCGACCACTTCTATATCAAGAAAGCTGATGCCTCGCGCGTCTACGGTCTTGAACTTGAGCACCTGCTCTCCCCCAACCGGCTCAGCTTTCTCACCTGCGGCGGCATGCTGGTCGAGGAGCACATTCCAGGCATCCCGGGCGATGTCTTCGTCGAGCGCTGGCTGCATCACAGCGACCTGAAACCCATCCGTGTCGCCAAGGAGCTCGTGAAGTTCAATGAGCGCTGCTTCATCCGCCTGCTCGGCGACATGCGTTCCTACAACTTCGTCGTCGTCATCATGCCGGACTTTGAAGACGCGCAGATCCGCATCCGCGCAATGGATTTTGACCAGCAGTCCTACAACGGCCGAAAAAACTATTACCTGCCGCAGTTCTTCAAGGAAAACACGCCCCTAGCCCTCTACTGCCTCAAGCACCTCCAGTACGAAACCGCGCTGCAATACCAGCGCGAGGAGCAGACACTCATGCTGCAGCGCTCCGAGATCGCCGCGCATCGCCTCGGCCACTTGCTGCAGGTCATGGCGCGCGACCGCATTGCTCCCGACGAGAAGGTGCATCAGCTCCGGGAGGGTCTCGCCGAGCATTTTCATTCCGAGCGCCACCTGCATTGCCAGACTATGGGCGAACTGGTCCGCGAAAACCTCGAGACCCTCCGGCGCCACACCGGCAGGCCGGTCGCGCCGCCCGCGGGTGAGGAGGAATTCGCCTGAGCCGCGGCGCCGGGTCGGCGACCGGTCTGATGACGAGCGGTTTTTCGACTCCCTCGAGAACGGCGGCTTTCATGGGTGGACGGGGCGTATGTGCAAACAACGCCAGTGGACTTTGCCGCAATCCGCCGGAAACCCTACTCTTTTTTAAGCTTCTTGCGTAATGCCCGGACGTCGGGGCTGACCGCGCCGCACGCTTCGCCGCCGCAGCCGGGTTGGTGGCGTTTCGTCAACGCGTGCCACACTAGCCACCCCGCGGCGAATGCGACG
>CAJAKX010000441.1 GCA_903940425.1 uncultured Opitutia bacterium
TTCCAGCTGGTGGCATGATAAAGGTACCAGTCAACCAGCCCGCCCAGGCCCAGACGGTGCGGCCCGTGTTGGTAGAAAAAGCAACTCCAAGGACCCCGGCCTTCGAACAGCGGCTTAAGAAAATCCCACTGGTCTTCGCAAAGAACGTCCACTGCATTATCCTGAACAAACCCGGCCAGCCGGATCAGGCATACGACAAACACTCCGATCACCGAGGCTGCGTCAAGCAATCTGCCGCGCTTTGAGCCCGGCGCCGGAACCTTTTCGCCAGGTGAATCGGACATGGTGGAAATCAGTCCGACGGACCTTCTGGTGGCGAGCTTGAAAGGCCGGCGCACCAGGAACGTGGCCGCGGGAATGGCTAGCCCGGATGTTTCACACCTCACTCCGCCGCAGAGCCACAGTCTGTTCTATCCGCGCTTCTGCCGGCCTCGGCCGCCAGGGGCCTCCGGGCTAAGCCGGCATATGCTGCGATCTCTTGCCAACGCTGTCCTCGTGAGCGGGCGAACGACCGTGGCCACGACCGAGGCTGTGAAATATGCAGGCTAGGCGGCTGCGGGTAGAAAACCATCCCGCCTGAACCGGTCCAGGCGTTCTACTTGAAATGGTCCATGAGCCGGGGCCCGGCGTCGTACGCTCATCACCCCGGGGTCACTCGCCCGGGTTTCTCCAGCGCGCGAGGGTTAGCAGCAGAATCTGCAGGTCGAGCCACAGCGACCAGTTTTCGATGTAGTAGATGTCATGCTGGATGCGCTGTTCGAGGGCACTGCCGCCGCGCAGGCCGTTGACCTGTGCCCAGCCGGTCATGCCGGGTTTGACCAGATGGCGCGGGAGATAATGCGGAATAATGCCGGCCAGTTGGTCGACGTGATAGGGGCGTTCGGGGCGCGGCCCGATGAGGCTCATGTCGCCGCGCAGCACGTTCCAGAACTGGGGCAGTTCGTCGAGGTTCCAACGGCGGATGAAAGCGCCGATGCGCAGCAGCCGCGGATCGTTTGACCCGGTGCTCACGTTCGCGTGATCGAGTTCCGCGGCGTCGGGTTCCATGCTGCGGAGCTTGTAGAGCGTGAAAACCCGGTGGCCGGTGCCGATGCGCGGCTGGCGGAAGAAGACCGGTCCACACGGCGACTCGCGCTTGATGAGCACGGCGAGCACGGCGAGCGCGGGGGCGGACAGCACGAGCCCGGCCAGGGAGCCGGCGAGATCGATCGCCCGCTTGAGCACGCGGTTGAAGAGTTTGTTGATGGCCAGCTCCTCCACGCCGAGCACGGGCACGCGTCCGACCGTCTGCAGGCGAAGCCCGGAGACGAAGATCTGAAACACCGAGGGGATGATCTTCAGTTCAACGTAGGCGTGTTCGCAAAGATCCACGAGGCGGGCCAGGTCGGCGCGCGGCAGGTCAAGCCGGGCGGCGATCAGCACGTCGATGCCGTGCCGCGCCAGCAGCGCCGGCAGTTCCGCGAAGCCGCCCAGCACGGGCAGCTCGTCCGGAACGGATGGGCGGCTCTGTCCGTGGGCGGGGAATTCGATGATCCCGACGAGACGGAAGGGATGGGCCGGCGTGCCCCCGACATCGGTGGCGAGCGCGTGCGCTTCGGCCGTCCAGCCCAGCAGGGCCACGCGCTGCTGGATCAGCTCCCGCCAGCGCGGGGCGGAGACGACGGCATAGAAGACGCTGCGCCACAGGTAAAGGAGCAGCAGCGAGGCAACGCACGCGAACACCACGAAAAGGCGCGAGATGGGCGGCTCGAACTTCAGCACGAGTGACACCCCGAGGTAGGCGAAAAACCAGAAGGCGGTGCCCTTGAGAATGATGTTGAGCGCCTGGTAGCGACGCAGCAGCAGGCGTTCATCGTAAAGGCCGAGGTGGAGAAAGGCGGCGATGAAGAACGCCGTGCCCAGCAGCAGCAGCGGCAGGTAGTCATGCAGGCGGGCGCCGACCACCTCGATGAAGATGGAACCGGCGGGAGTGTGGTAGCGGAGGCCGTAACCGATGAGCAGCCCCGCAAAAACGCAGCCCGTATCGCCGGCGAGGAGCACGGCGGGCAGCGTGCGCTGGCGGAAAGATTTTTGCGCAAGTCCGTTCATCGCGGCGCTGGGGCGAGGCGATCCAGGCTTTCCAGCAGAA
>CAJAKX010000442.1 GCA_903940425.1 uncultured Opitutia bacterium
CAGCGGCACCAGCCCCAGTTCGACCCCCCGGCGGGAGAAATAGCCCGCGCCGAGATTGCCGGCCACCGTGCCCAGCCCCAGCAGTACGAGCATGATACCCGTGGCCGTGGTCGAGCCCACGTCGCCGCCGTGCAGTTCGCGCCCAACCTGCAGGGCCGTGAGGTAGAGGATCCCGCCCATCAGACCGAAATAAACGATGCCGAGACCCGCGCGGAAAAGCGGCCGCGTCCGCCAGAGCTCCTGGACGTTACCGGCATGGCGCCACCACAAATTGGCACGATAAGGCTCGGCGCCGACGGCCGGAGTCTTCTCCACCCCGAGGAAGACCAGGAAGGCAAGCCCCGAGAGTGCGGTGAGGATCCAGCCCACGTGGATGGCCCCGCTCCAGGGATCCCTGCCGGCCAGCCGGGTCCAGAGATCAAAGAGCCACCCGCCGCCAAAACTGCCGAGCAGAATGGCGGCCACGGTGAGCATCTCCATCCAGCCGACCGCCCGTGACAGACGCTTCGAGCCGACGAGCTCCTTGAGAATGCCGCGCTTGGCCGGCGAGAAAAGCGTCGCCTGCATCGTGAGCACAAAGATGAACGCCAGCGCCAGCCAGACGTTGTGCAGTTGCAGGGCGAGCGTGAGGGTCAGCAGGACGCCGACCTGCAGCAGCAGCGACACCTGCAGGACCCGCCACTTGGAGAAATGATCGGAGAACCAGCCGGCGATCGGCGAAAACAGGATGAACGGCGTGATCATCAACAGCGGCAGCAGGCTGATCACGACGACCACATCCTCCGCGTCCAGGATGCCCGGAAACTGCGCCAGCCCGGCGAGCATCAACTTCGCGGCATTGTCGTTCAATACGACCTGGGTCTGCGCCACCAGCAGGCAGGCCAGCGAGCGCGAAGGGGTTTGGGGGTTGGCCATGGAAAAAACCGAAGCGTAGGTTATGGCGGAGATCGCCCTGTCGTTTCAAGCGCAGAGAAGGGAGTTATTTCCGCCCGGCGTCCTGCGGCCGCCAGCCGCGCAGATCGCGCGCCATGGCGCCAAAGCCGTGGGGAAAGTCCGCCTCCAGCCGGCGGGGGTCGCGGTGGCGGCGCGCGCATTCCATGGCCCGCTGGATCTCGAAGCCCAGACCCGGCCGGTCGGTGCCGTAGACCCGCCACTTGAGGTCGCGCCGCGTGTAGGGGGCCTGGGCCCGCGCCTGTCCTTCCATCCAGGCGAGCTCCGTCACCTGGGGATCCTGTCCGCAGAGATACCAGGCCTCGATGGCCGGCACGGCAATGCCCACGGCGCGCATGACGCGGTCGCGTCCGTGCAGCGGGGGGAATTTTTTCTGCGTCCGGCGAAAGATGCCCCGCAACTGGCACAGCCGGCACTGCGGATGAAAGTAGTCCGGCGCCTCATGCTCCGCCGTGTGCACCACCGAGTCGTCGGAATCCACCACGACCACCAGCCCGTCGGTGTCGGTGTTGAAATGGAGGTGGCGCAGAATGGCGGGCAGCACCTGGGCGACGTTGGGCCAGCCGCGCGCGCGCAGCCCGGGCCTCACCGGCGCGATGGACTCCGCCAGCACGGCCTCCACCAGCAACCGCAAGGCCGCCTCGTCCGCCGGCGACTCGCTCAGCAGGGCGACCTTCATGGCGAGTCCCCTGTCCTCCTCCCCCCAACGGAGACCGGCTTCGAGTGGAAAACCCAGGACCACATGTCAACTATTAGTTGACATGTTCGTTTTGGCAGGGGCTGGACGAACGCAAGCCGGGTGCCCATCGGGCGATGCGGAGGCCGCTTCATTCCTCGGGGACGCCGCCCAGGATTCCGCTGAACCAGATGTCGCCGAGCGAGCCTTCCTGAAGAATCTCCTTCACGTCGGCCCGGTCGCTCAGGCGCTCAAAGGTGGCGCTGCGGCCCCGTTTGCTAGCAATGACAATCTCCTCCGGATGGTCGCGGAACAGGTCGAGCAGGAAGGGCGAGTGCGTGGTCGCCACGATCTGCACCGCCTCCCGCGTCTCCCCGAAACTGGCGGGATAACTCAGCCGGTAAAGCGCGTCGCGCACCTCGCGCAGCAGCCGCGGATGCACGCCCCGGTCCGCCTCCTCGAGGCACAGCATCGTGGGCGGCCGCGGAGAGAACGACAGGGTGAGGATGGCCAGGGCGTAGAGCGCGCCCTGCCCGATGTTTTCCGCCGTGATGAGCGCGTCCTCCCCCGCCAGGCGCAGCGCCAGCTCCACCCTTCCCCCGTCCGCGGCTTGCGGCTCGACGCCGGTGAAATCCGGCAGGATGCGGCAGAATTCGGCCGCGAGCCGGGCGAAGGTCTCCGGCTGCCTGGCGCGCATCGCGGCCAGCACGGCGGCGATGTTGTGACCGTTGGAGGCGAGCTCGCCGTCCTCGGCCGGCGCCACCGGCCCGGCCATGGCGTAGTGGTCGAAAAGATAGACGCGGATTCCGCCCAGCTTTTCGCGCAGCCGCTCCCAGCGGGCGCGGCCCTCCCCGGTCGGCGGATGCCGCGCCTGCAGGAGATCGCAGGTGTGCTCTGACCGGCCGCTGAGGTGCACCTCGATGTCATCGTTGGGCGGGGGAAAACGAAACACAATCTCGGGGGCGCCCTCCGGCGGGCGGCGGGCCCCGGCGGACGGGTCGGCAGGCGGGCCGGCAGCCGGCGGCCGGGCGAGTGTCCGCAGGCGCAGCAACGCCTGGATGAGGCTCGTCTTGCCGCTGCCGTTGGGGCCGATGACAAGGTTGAACGGTCCCAGTCGGAGGCTGGTGGCGCGCAGGGCCTTGAAATGCTTGAACTGGACCGAGGCGATCACGCTTGGATGCTGCCAAAACCCGGGGTGGAAAGCAACTGCCGGCGCGGGCGGGGCAGCGTCCTGATTTGTCATTGCGACTCTGCTGGCCAGCAGAGCGCGAATGCGGGGGACGAAGCAGCAATCCATCTACCTGGATCGCCACGTCCGTTCTGCTGGCCAGCAGAACCGGACGCGCGATGACAAGACAGATTAGGACACGACCCGCAGGAGTTGGCGGCGCGCCTCCGTACCCGCAATGGATTCATACCCCCCTCTCTTTTCACTCGGGTCGGTTCCACCTTGCCGGCCCACGGGCGATGTCAACTAATAGTTGACATTTCTTCCGGCGCGGCATCGGCAAGGGCACCCACCCGCTCCATGCGTGTGAACTCCAGCTATTCCGCCTGTATGCTAACGAGGTCGGCGACGGGCAGGCCGCAGGAGACGCGGCCGCCTTCGTGGAAGACCTTCTGCATGGCGCTTTCGCTGGCCACCAGGGCGGGCCGCCGGGTGCCGTTCTCCTAGTGTCCGTGGGCGGCGGCCGCCGCCGCCTTCGCCGCCTTGGCCTCTTCGACGACCTTCCGCTCGAACTCGGCCGGCATCTCCTCGTAGTGGCTGAACTTCTCGCTGTGCAGGCCGCGGCCGCCGGTCAGCGAACGCACCACCGTGCCGTAGTGGTGGAGCTCCGCCGCCGGCACGAGCGCCTTCACGACCTGCAGGCGCCCGGCGTTGTCCATGCCGAGAATCTTGCCGCGGCGGCCCGACAGGTCGCCGACGATCTTGCCGAGGCAATCCTCGGGCACCCGGATCTCCAGCTCGTGGATCGGCTCGAGCAGGCAGGGCCTCGCGTTCAGGAAGGCCTCCTTGAAGGCAAAGTAGCCGGCAATCTGGAAGGCGATGTCCTTCGAATCCACCGGGTGCATCTTGCCGTCGTAGAAGTCGATCTTCACGTCCACGACGCGGTAGCCGGCGAGGATGCCCTCGGTGCAGGCGGTGTTCACGCCCTTCTCGACCGACGGCACGAACACGCGGTCGACGTTCTGGCCGGAGAGCGACTCGGTGAACTCGACGCCGCTGTCGCGCGGCGCGGGCTCGATGCGCATCCACACCTCGGCGAACTGGCCGGCGCCGCCCGTCTGCTTCTTGTGCCGGTATTTCGACTCGGCCTTGTGGCGGATGGTCTCGCGGAAACGGATGCGCGGCGGGATGAGCTCGATGTCGATCTTGTAGCGGCGCTTCAGCCGTTCGAACAGGACCTCGAGGTGCAGCTCGCCCTGCGCGGAAATGATGGTCTGGTGCAGCTCGCCATCGACGCGGGATTCAAACGCCGGGTCCTCCTCGTGCAGCGCGGCGAGGCCGGCGGCGAGCTTGTCCTCGTCGCCGCGCGAGTTGAGCTTGAGCGCGGCCTGCGTGTAGGGCTTGGGATATTTGACCTTCGGCAGCACGACGACGTGCCGGGCGTCGCACAGCGTGTTGCCGGTGTGGGTGTCCCGGAGTTTCACGGCGGCGCCGATGTCACCGGCGGTGAGCACGTCGACGGCGGTGCGGACCTTGCCGTTGAGACGGAACAACTGGCCGATGCGCTCGGTGACCCGGCGGTCGCTGTTGTAGAGATCCATGCCGGTGTGCACGTCGCCGGAGTAGACGCGGAAAATCGAGAGGTCGCCGCTCAACGGGTCGGACAACGTCTTGAACGCGAACGCCACCGGCTCCTTGCCCGTCAGGCTCACCTCGCGGGGCTGGTCCGCCGCGTCGATGGCCGGGACGGTGGCGCGGTCGACGGGTGACGAGCCGAAGCGCCCGATGAAATCGAGCAGCCGCGCCACGCCGATGTTGCTTTCCGCGGCAGTGCAGAACAGCGGGATGAACACCTGTTTCTGCACGGCGGGATGGATGCCGGTGCGCATGACCTCCTCGGACAGGCTGCCCTCGGCGAAAAATTTCTCCAGCAGGGTGTCGTCGGACTCCGCGATGTGCTCGATGAGCTCCTTGTGCAGAACCTCGGCGCGCTCCTTCCATTCGCCCGCCGCCGGCGCCTCCGTGTATTTGCCTGTGCGGTCGGCCGCGTAGGTGCAGACCTCGCTGCGCAGCACATCCAACACCTGGTTGAAACCGGGGCCGGGATTGACCGGCACCTGCATCGGGAAAACCTGCGCGCCAAACCGCTCACGGATTTCCTCGACGAGGAGGTCGTAGTCCACGTTCTCCTTGTCGAGCGCATTGATGACGATGATCTTGGGGATGCCGAACTGCGTGGCGTAGTCCCACATCATCTCGGTGCCGACCCCGATGCCGTGGCTGGCATGAATGACGACGATCGCGAAATCGACGACGCGGAGGGCGTTGAGCGCCTCGCTGCTGAAGTCGAGGTAACCCGGGGTGTCGATGACATTGAGCCGGCGGCCCTGCCACTCGAGGCTGAGCGGCGTGGAATGAATCGAAATCTGCCGCTGCTGCTCGCCCACGTGGTAGTCGGACACGGTTGAACCCTGGACGATGCCGCCCATGCGCCGAATGACATCGCCGCACATGAGCATGGCTTCCGCCAGCATCGTCTTGCCCGAGGTAGCATGACCTACGATGGCGAGGTTACGAATATCAGCAGGCTGATAGGATTTCATAAACGGGTCATTTGATTGCGCCCGGGGGGATCAGGCTGTTTCCGGGGAACAAGTACGGTCGAGGCTGCCGGAGGCGCAGGCAAGGTGAAAGTATGTTTTGGGGGACCGGCGCAGGCATTAGCAACGGTTGCGGGGTCAAGGGGAAGGTTAATTCACCGCGGACGCAGCACCGTCGTGGCGGGAGTCCACTTCGCCCCATCGTCCCGTGGCAGGCCCGTGTCCGGCGCATCCTGCCGGTGTGGAAATTCCGCCCGTGGATGCGCTCAGGTCATCCGCAGCGGCATCGGACACATCATCCGCGGCGCGCTTACGGCAGCAGCCGCTCCGCCAGCGATCGTCCCAGCATCAGATAAAGCTGGCTCGCATCCGGCTTGGCGAGCGTGCCGCCGATGACGAAGGGCTCGCGCAGCTTCATGTAGCCGAGTTCGTCGCGTTCACCCGAGAGCACGGGCAGTTTGGCACGGGAGACCTTGGTTTCCACCGCCCCCATCACCCCCATGTTCACCCGCACCTGCAGCGCCTCATCGAACAGGTTCCGGCCCGGTTCATGGGTGATCTGCCCGTCGCCCTGGAGGCGGATGGTGGGGGAAACCAGCGTGAAGTCGGACAGCTTGACGTTGAGGGACTGGTCGCGCGACAGGCGCACATTGAGCTGGTCGAATGGCAGCTCGGCCAGCATGCCGGCCAGCTCCGCCGTCAGTTCGATGCTGGAAACCAGGCCGCCCATCTTTTCCTCCAGGCCGAGGAGGCGGGCCGCTCCGCTGACAATGCTTGCGGTGCGCGAAACCGCCGCCACCCGTTGCAAACCGCGGAAAACACCCTTGCGGCTCTGCAGCACAAAATCGCCACGCGTGTGTTCGGCGAGATCGACCAGCGTCCGCCCCGCGCCCTCGGCCTGGCTGCGCACGTTGAAGCGGCCCTCGACCGTCGGCGGCTTGTCGGGCGCGGCAACCTTGAACAGCGGCCCGACTTCGATGTCCTTGATGGTAAGGTCGAATTTGGAGGTGTACGGCTGCGGGGCGCCCGCTGCAAACCGGGCCTCCGCGTTGAGCGACAGCTGCCCGTCCGCATCCAGCCTGCCAGTGATTTTTTCCACGGCGAGCCGCCGCGGATCAATCGCCAGCCGGCCCGTCAGTCCGGTGACCTCGGCATTCCGGCCATACACGAGCGACTTGAGGTCGATCGCCACCTGGCCGGTGAGACCGGCCCATGCGGCCGTGGCCTCCGCCGGAGCGGAAACGGCCGCGGATGGCGGCTGCAGCCGCGGTTCCGTCTGGATGCTGCCCTCGGGATTGCGCGCCGGCGGTCCGGCCGGCTTGTCCTCTCCAACCGCGGCAACCGGCGCGGTAAATGCCCGCACGAGCGCGAGGACGTCATCGATCACAAAATGCTGGCTGGAGATTTTGGCGTCGATCGACCGGCCCGATGCGCCGGGGTGCGACGTGGCCGCCACGGTCAGGTCGGAACGTTCGCCCGCGCGGTCGATGAGCAGCGGCACCTGCACGGCCACATCACCCTTTTCACTGAAGCCGGCGCGGAACGACAGGTTGGCCACGGGCAGCGGCTCGCGCGTCGCGGGCGAAACCAGGCCGTTGAGCGTAAGCCGGCCCTCACCGAGCCAATCATGATCAAGGGAAAACTTCGCCTCGCCACTCATCCTGCCCTGGGCCGGCGGCGTGTAACCGGCCATGAATGGCTGGGCGGCGAGGGCGGGCACCGACAGATCGAAAGCCGCCGTGCCCCGCACCTTGGGCACTGTGAAATCCGGACCGATCGCCGCCTCGGCCTGGGCGGAAAGCAGGCTGTCGCCCGCCGCGTTGCGCACACGCAGCGCGGCGATTCTAACCGTCACTCCCTGCGTTGAACAATCGACGACGGGCTCAATCTCGATGGCCAGGTCCCGCACCCACGCCTGGCCGGCGCGACCAGCGGCCAGTTTCTCCACGCGCAGCGGGCCCGCCGCGGCAGCATGCAGCGACCCCGCTTGGAGGCGCACCCCCAGTTCGCCCGGCAGGAGGTCTCCCTCGAGTTCGAGCGCGCCCAGATATGGCCGGAGCACCGTCAGCGGGATGCGCCCGAATTTCACCTTCAGCACCTCATCGGACCGGCCTGACAGGGTTGCGACGTTCCACTGGGCGATGTTGAAATGGAAGGCCTCCGCCGAGGACAACTCCATGAGCGGGCGCCCGTCCGGAGTGAGCATATGCGCGTCAAGACGATCAACCTGGACCGTGCCGCCAGACTGCGACCATGCGACGGCACCGCGCGCTTCCACCGGGCCGATTGGCGCGTAGGCGGCGAGCAGCGCGGGCAGGACGGCCTCGAAACTTGCCTGCACCGTTGTCGCCGGCATCGCGCCGGACTTGATGATCACTTCGCCCCGGGCGTTGAGCCGGTCATCAGCCGCTGTTTCCAGGGTCAGTCCCTCCAGTCTGATCCGGGTCTCCTCCTTCGAATGCTCCACCTCGGCCTGGACACTGATGTCGCTGGCCGGCAGGAGGACACGACCGGCCCGTGTCACGGCCAGCCCTTGCACAGCCAATGGCGAAGTCGTGCGCAGCCATACCCGCCCGCCACGCAATGAGGCGACAAACCCGCCTTTGACCTCGTCACCCGCCACCTCGAAGGCGGAGGTAAACGGCCGGGCCCATGCGAGCGGCACTCCCTCGATGTTCACCTGCAGCAATTCCTTCTCGGGATTTGCGGCCATCAATTTATGGGAAGTGAGCTCGATGGCGAAGGGCTGGATGGCACGCAGCGAAAGTACCGGCTTCTGGCCGCTGATGTTGACGACCAGCTCGCTGACCCGCACGTGGTCACCGCCGTATTCCAGGTCGAAGGTGGTCGCCGTGCTGAGCCGGCCAAGTTCACGCAGACGCGGGTCGATGATCTCGAGCTGATTGACTTCGCCGGCGAACCGTCCGGCCAGGTGCACGTCCCGCGTGGCGGAATTCATTTCAAACCGCCCCTCCCCGATCGCGGTGAACTCCGGCAGCACCACGCCGAGCACAAACGGCGCCACCTGCCGCTGGCTGGCCTTCACCTGCCACGATCCCGTGAGCCTGGCTGAACCGGCGACATAATCGAGGTTGAGGCCGAGCAGCCGGTTTTCGCCTCCGGCTTCCAGCGAATTCAGGGTCAGCGCATAGGCTTCACCCGCCGAGGTGCGCGCCAGCATCACATCCGCCTGCAGGCGGGCGGGGGCCGGCACGCGCGGGCCGCTGGCCACCGCTTCGAGATGGGTTCCGATGCGCTCCAGCCTGCCCTGGGTGTCGAGCGTCGCCGTCAGCGTGCCCTGCGCCTCGACCTCGTCGACCGGTGCGCTGGCATCCGGGTTTTGAACGACGGCATCAAATGCAAACTTCGCCTCCTGTCCCGGTGCGAAGTGGCCACCCGTCAGCATCAACCGCAGATGCGCGGATGGTTTGCCCGCCGCCGGGAAAAAAACGACCTCCCCCCCGACGCTGCATTTCTCGAGCACCATCTCGAACGGAAGGTGAAGATATTTGAAGACGCCGTCGAATGCCACCGGACGCGGCGCCGCCCGCAGGGTGGAGGCCGGGACCGCCGCCGTTGCGGGTGCACTGACGGCGGTTTCCGGAAGCGTGGCGCCGCCCCCACCCTGCGCCGGCGCCGGTGCGGCGGGACCGGTCAAATCCACTTTCAAGCCGGCGACGCTGGCATTGTGAATGATCACACGCTGGTGAACGACCGCCTCCCATAATGATATTTCGGCCGAGGCATCGGCCAGTGCCACATGCGCGCCCGGCTGGTCAAGCTGCAGGTTATGGACCGTGAGGGAGCCGCTCCGGATGGCCAGCCGCTCCACGGTCAGCTTCAGTCCGGGCCGGCCGGCGGCGGCCCTGAGCACCACCCAGCGCTGGACCGCCGGGAGGAACGCCGCGATCACGACGAGTGCGGCCGCCATGATCACCCCGGCAATAACGACGAGCAGACCCCGGACAATTTTCACGGTTGAAGCGAAGATTCAGGAAAACGCCATTATTAGCAACCTTCTGACCACGAAATGCGGCGCAAGTGCCGCTGGACGAATATCCTGGCCGGCCGCGCCGGGCTTCGCATCCGCCGCGGGATTTCCGGGCCGCCGGATCCTCCGATCATGAACTTACAAACTCGTCGGCCCGGCCGATGGCCTGGCGCATGGCGGCCAGCGCGACATTGTAGCCGTAATAGGCCTGGAGCTGGTTCAGGCGCGCCTCCGTGAGCGCCACCTGGCTCGTGAGCACGTCGAGTTGCGTGGCCGTGCCGGCGCCGTAGCGGACGTTGGCGAGACGGAGTGCCTCCTGGGCCTGTTCGATGACCTTGTTGGAGGCCGCGACGAGCTCCCACGCCTCCACGAGGGAGGAATAAGCGCGGCGCACCTCGACCTCGACGGCGAGCGTGGCCTCGGCGAGTGATAGTTTCGTCTGCTCAAGTTGCGACCGGGCCTGGACAACCCGGCCGGCCGTGGCGCGTCCATCGAAAATGCTCCACTGGGCCTGCAGGCCGGCGGTCCAGCCGTCATGCCGGTCGTCCCAGCCCGCCGAAGTGTTGCCCCGCATCCAACTATAGCTGCCCACCAGATCGACTTCGGGCAGGTAGCCGGCGCGGTTGGCCCTGACGTTCTGCTCGCCGGCGTTTTCGAGCCGGTCGAGCCGCTGAAGCTCGGGACGGTTGGCATGCGCGGCGGCCAGCGCATCCGTCAACTGGTAGCTCGCGGGCTGGCCGACTTCCAGCGCGCCGACGAACTCGGGCACCTTGGTGGCGTTGGGACCGTAGTTGGTGGTAAACCCCAGCACCTGGCGCAACTGCTCGATGGCAATGCGGTAGTCATTGCGCGCCTGGATCAGGGGCGGCTGGCCGTTGGCCAGCGCCACCTCGGCGCGGAGCACCTCGAAGTTGGACGTGGTGCCGGCATCGAAGCGGCTTCGGGCGTCCTTCAACTGCTGCTCGAACAGGTGTACGTTCTCCTCCTGCACCTTGATTTTCTCCCGGGTGAGCAGGACGGTGTAGAATTGGGTGCGCACCGCCAGGAGTTGCTCGTTGATGATGCCCTGCAGTTCGAGCACGGCGGCCTCTCGAGTGAGCCGGGCGCTTTTCACCGAGGCGATTACTCCGCCGCCGGCATAAAGCACCTGGCGCGCCTGCAAGTTGATGATCCAATACCGGTCCGTCGCCTGCGTGTAACTGGAAATCTCCGCGGCGTTGCCGGTGTACGTGCCGTTGGCGCTGACGTTCGGAATCTGCCGCGCCTGCACCTGGATTTCGACCCCCTCCTGCTGCCTGATGCGCTCGCGCGCCTGCCGGATGGTGAAATTGTTTTCCAGCGCGAAGGCGACCGCGTTCTTGAGATCGAGCGTGTCCGGCACCGGCTGCTCGGGATTGGGCGCGGCCCGGAGGCTAGAGGCGGAGAGAGCCATGGCCGCGGCAAAGACAAAACGTGCAACGAGAGGCTTCATAGGCGTATGGGAAATCATGGACATAAATCAGACGACCGGCTGCGGAAGGGATTTCAGTTCCGGCTCAACGGCGACGGCACCGAGCTTCTGGCGGTCGGCATGGTGATCGCGCGCCAGCATGGTGTAGGCGGTGGGCACAACAAAGAGGGTGAAGAGTGTGCCGACGCTCATGCCCGTGGCAATGATGAGACCCATGTGCTGCCGGCTGACCGCACCCGCGCCGGAGGCGAACACCAGCGGCATGACGCCGAGCACCATGGCCGCCGTGGTCATGAGAATCGGGCGGAGGCGCACGCCGGCGGCCTCCTCCACGGCCGCGCGCCTGGTTTTCCCCTCCCGTTGCAGCTGGTTGGCGAACTGCGTGATGAGGATGCCGTGCTTGGTGACGAGACCAATCAGCGTGATGAGACCGACCTTCGTATAGATGTTCAGCGAGAGTCCGTGGAAACCGATGCAGATAAAAGCCAGCGCGCCCGAGACCGCCAACGGCACGCTGAGCATGATGATGAGCGGATCGCGGAAGCTCTCAAACTGCGCCGCCAGCACGAGGAAAATGATGATGACGGCGAAGGCCAGGGTGACGAGGAAAGTGCCGCTTTCCTGCACAAACTGCCGCGACTGGCCGCCGTAATCCACCGTATATCCCTCGGGGAAGATTTCGCGGGCCTTGGCGTTCAGGAAATCGAGCGCCTGCCCCTGCGTGATGCCAGGCTTGGGCACCAGGGTAAGGGTGGCGGCATTGAGCTGCTGGAAGCGGTTCAACGTCTGCGGCTGCGCCTGGTAACGCACCGAGGCCAGCGTCGACAGCGGGACGAGCCGGCCCTTGCCGGTGCTGACGTAGTAGTTGCCAAGCTGGTCGGGGTTGAGACGGAAGATGCGATCGACCTGCGGGATGACCTTGTAGCTGTTACCTTGGATGTTGAAAAAATTAACGTAGTTGCCGCCGAGCATGGAACCAAGATCGGCACCGAGCTGCGCCATGCTGACGCCGAGATCGGCGGCCTTGTCGCGGTCCACGTCGAGGTAGGCCTGGGCCTGGTCATACTTCAGGTTGCTGTCGGCGTAGAAAAACATGCCGCTTTTGAAGGCTTCCAGGACGAGGGCGTCCGCCACCTGGGCAATGCGGGCGGGATCGTCGGTCGAAACAACCACAAACTGCACATTCGCACCGCCGGCACCCGGGAGCGGTGGACGCAGGAAGGCCAGCATGCGCATACCGGCAACGCTGCCGAGTTTCTGGGTGACTTCCGGCAGCAACTGCATGGTGGTGCGGTCGCGCTGGTTCCAGGGTTTCAGCGCCATCAGGGTGATGGTGTTGTTGCTGGCGGGATAACCACTGATCTGGATCGTCTGGGCAGTCTCGGGGAAACTTGTGAAGATCTTGGTGATCTCGTCGGAGTAGCCAGCCAGTTGATCGATGTTCGCGTTGGGCGCGGCGGCGCCGATGGCGATGACCATGCCCTGGTCCTCGTCCGGGGCCAGGTCGTTCTTCGAGAGCAGATAAAACGGCACCAAACTGGCGAAAACGATGAGGGCAAAGACCACGACCACCGGACGGTAGTTGAGTGTGGCATTCAGCATCCGCTCGTAGCGGCTGCGGATTTTGTCGAACTGCCGGTCAAGGAAGTGGGCGAATCGCTGGTGGCCGCCGTCATCGTGCTTGAGCAGTTTCGAGCACATCATCGGCGACAGCGTGAGCGCCACCACGCCCGACACGATGACCGAGCCCGCCAGCGTGAACGCGAATTCGCGGAAGAGCGTGCCGGTGAGCCCGCCCTGGAAGCCGATGGGTGCATACACGGCGGCGAGTGTGATGGTCATGGCGATGACCGGGCCGCCCAGTTCGCGCGCTCCCTTGAGGCTGGCCTCGAGCGGCGACAATCCCTCCTCGATGTGCCGATGAATGTTCTCCACCACGACGATGGCGTCGTCCACCACCAGGCCGATCGCGAGCACCATGGCCAGCAGGGTCAGCAGGTTGATGGTAAAGCCCATCGCCAGCATGAGGAAGCACGCGCCAACAAGGGAAAGCGGCATCGCCACGATGGGAATGACCACCGAGCGGACGGTGCCGAGAAACAGGTAGATGATGACAATGACGATCAGCAGGGCCTCGATGAGGGTGCTGACGACCTCGTCAATCGCGCTCTGGATGTAGGCCGTGGCATCATAAGGAATCGAGGCGTAGACGCCGCGCGGCAGTTCGGAGACGATCTGGGGGAAAATCTTGCGGACATCGCTGATGACGGTGAGCGCATTGGCCGTGGGCAGAACGTTGATGGCGATGGCGGTGGTGGGTTTGCCGCCAAACTTGACCGTCGCTTCGTAGTTCTCAGCCCCCAACACCACGTCGGCAATGTCGCCGAGGCGGATGATGGCGCCATTCTGCTCCCGGATGACCAGCCGGCGAAACTCGTCCGTCGTGTGCAGGTCGGTGGAAACGTTGAGATTCACCGAGACCATCGAACCCTTGGTGGAGCCGACGGCGGAGAGAAAGTTGTTGGACGCGAGCGCCTGCCACACCTGGGAGGAGCTGAGGCCGTAGGCGGCGAGCTTGTCGGGCTTCAGCCAGATGCGCATGGCGAAGATGCGGGCGCCGAGAATCTGCGCGCTCTGCACACCGGCCACCGAGGTGAGCTTGGGCTGCACGACGCGGTAGAGGTAGTCGGTGATCTGGTTCGAATCGAGTTCGTCGCTGTAAAACATCAGGTACATCGAGGCGGTCGACTCGGCCATCTGCACGTCGATCACGGGATCCTGCGCGTCGGCGGGCAGCTGGTTGCGCACCCTGTTCACCTTCGAAGTGATCTGGGTGAGGGCGGCGTTCGGGTCGTAGTTGAGCCGCAGGTGGACGGTGATCGAGCTCACGCTGGGCCCGCTGTTCGACTCCATGTAATCAATGCCGTCGGCGCTCGCGATCTCCCGCTCGAGCGGCGTGGTGATGAAACCGCGGATGAGGTCGGCGCTGGCGCCGACATACACGGTGGTGACCGTCACGATGGCGATGTCGCTGCGCGGATACTGCCGGACGTTGAGCAGCTCGATGGAACGGTATCCAATCAGCAGGATCAGCAGGCTGATGACCGTCGCGAGGACCGGTCGTTTGATGAAAAGGTCCGTGAAGTTCATCGCGGATCAGGGATGGTCGGGTTTGGGCGCCGAGGAATTGCCCGGTGTGACCGTATTGTTGATGACGATGCTGGCGCCATTGCGCAGTTTGAGCTGGCCGGAGGTGACGACGGTATCTCCAGACTTCACGCCCTTGATGATGGCCACCTGGTCACCCCGGTTGGCGCCGGACTGTACGAACTGCTGGCGCACGATGAGTCCGTTCCCGTCCTTCCCGTGGTCCTCCACGACATAAACCGCGTTGCCGTAGGGATTGTAGACGATCGCGGAGAGCGGGACGGTGATGACTTTCTCGATAACCGGCAGCTGCACTTCCACGGAGCCGAACATGCCGGGACGCAGTTTGCCGCCGGCGTTCCTGAGCGTGGCCTGGAGTTGAAAATTGCGCGTCGCACCATCCACATTGGGATTCAGCGCGTTCACCGTGCCCTCAAAGACCTCGCCAGGATAGGCGTCCACGGTCATACGCACCGTCTGCCCCGCGGCGACTTGCGCCGCGTTCTGCTGCGGCAGGGCAAAATCGATGTAGATGGGATCCAGTAATTGCAGCGGCACGATGTCGGTGCCGCTGCGCAGAAACTGGCCGAGGTTGATCTGGCGGATGCCGAGGCGGCCGTCAAACGGCGCACGGATGGTTTTCTTGTCAATCGCGGCCTTGATCGCCGCGACATTCGCCTGCGTTTGCTGGAAGGTGGCGGTGGCGGCATCGAGATCAGCCTGGGCGTTGGTGCCTTGGGTGCGCAATTCCTTGGCGCGATCGAGGTTGAGCTGCGCCAGCACGGCGCCCGCCTGGGCGCTGGCAAGCTGCGCCTCCTCGGCCGAAATATCCTGCTGCACGAGGAGGTCGCCCTCCTTCACGGTCGCACCCGATTCGAACGCGACCTTGGTGACCGCGCCGTCGAGCTGGGTGCTGACGATGATACCCTGCACGGCGGCAAAGCTTCCCACCGCATGCAGCGTCGGCTGCCAAGACTCCTCCCTGGCCTCGATGGTGGACACCACGGCTGGCGGCGCCTTCTGCGCCGCGAGGGACTTGTTCATCATGTAGCGCCCAAAAAGTTTGTAGCCCAGGATGCCTCCGACAAGGAGGACCATCGCGAGCAGCATCAGGATCATTCTCTTGGCCATAGGTGCAGCGGGTTGAGGATTGGAAAAGGATGGGAAAAGCAGGAGAGTTCTTCAAGCAGCCGTGGACTTGGGCAGCGGACCGGCACGGATCGCGGGCATGGTCTGTTGGATCTTGCCCATCAGCGTTACGAGGGCCTTGCGGTCGGCCACGGTCAGATGACTCATCACGCTGGCCACTTGCCGGAAATAATCAGGCAGGATTTTATTGAAATAACCACGCCCTTCTGCCGTCAGCCGCACCAGCATCATGCGGCGGTCGTCCAAGGTGTGTTCACGTTTGACCAAGCCGTCGCGCTCCAGCGTGTCGATGAGCCCGGTTATTGTCGCCCGGGTCACGTTGGCGCGATCGGCCAGATCGGCGGGGTTGACCGGCTTCTCCGGGTCACGATTCAACAGCATGAGGACGATAAAACGCCCATGCGAAATGTTGTGCCTGGCATGAAGCGCGCCGAAGGCCTCCGTCAATTCGGTGCTCGTCCGCATCAGGTGCAAAAATGCCTCCATGGCCGACGGATCCAACTCGGGATAGCGCTTGGAACTCTCGAGGAGGCATTCGTATTTCGGCACTTCTTTGAGAAGGAGCATCGTCATGATCGGTGATTGGGCGAAGAAACAATAAGGAGGCTGACGGTAAGGTGCCTAACTAGTCTGACAAGTCAAAACGCCGCAGGGTGTCTCCACTGTATGCGGCAGAAGTCGGGTTAATCTCTATATTTAGATGGTGCGGTACTCCGGCCGATCCCATCGCGCTGCCTGGAAACAAAATCGACCGCCAGTCCCGATAAGAACGCCGCGTTTCTCTACAGCGACTTGGCCGCCGCCACCACGGCGTCGGCGGTGATGCCGAGTTCCTTCATGGCCAAAGGCGCCGGGGCGCTGACGCCGAAGCGGTCGATGCCCACTACCTTTCCATCGAGACCGACATACTCGCGCCAGAGCGGTGTCACGCCCGCTTCGACGGCCACCCGTTTGCGGCACGACGGCGGCAGGATCGCGTCGCGATACTCCGCCGGCTGGCGGTTGAAACGCTCGAACGATGGTAGCGAGACCACCCGCACTCCCGGCCCGAGCACCTTGGCGGCGGAGATCGCGAGCTGCAATTCGCTGCCCGTGGCCAGCAGGATGTGCGTGAGCGGTGCCGTCTCCTGCACCGCGACGTAGCCGCCCTTGAGCACGCCTGCGCGGCGGATGTGCGGCGGAATCTCATTGAGTGTCGGCACGGCCTGGCGCGTGAGCGCGATGAGTGTCGGTCCCCCGATGCGCTCCAGCGCCGCGGCAAACGCGCCCGCCGTTTCCTCCGGATCGGCCGGACGGATGACGTCGAATCCCGGGATCAGGCGCAGCGACGAGAGTGTTTCGACCGGTTGGTGCGTGGGGCCGTCCTCGCCCACCCCGACGGAATCGTGCGTGTAGATATAGATCACCGGCAGCTTCGAAAGCGCCGCGAGCCGCATGGCGGGACGGCTGTAGTCGGCAAACACAAGGAACGTGGCGCACGAAGGGCGGAACAGACCATCATAAGCGACGCCGTTGTTGATGGCCGCCATGGCGTGCTCGCGGATGCCGTAACGGAGGTTGCGACCGGCGCGGTTGGTTTTGTCGAAATCCTTGTCCGCGGCGATGTAGTTGAGCGTCGAGCCGTGGAGATCGGCGCTGCCCGAGATGAGCAGCGGCAGCGCGGCGGCCACCGGCTGGAGCACGTCGCGGCCCGCGGCGCGCGTGGCGAGCTTGGCGTCGGCCGGAAAGAGCGGGATCTTCTCCAGCAGCGCGGCGGCGCTGGGCTGCGCGGAACGCGTGTCGAGCAGCGCCGCCTTGTCGGGGTTGGCGGCGCGCCAGGCCTCGTAGGTCTTCTTCCACTTCCGGCCGGCGCGGACGAGGCGCTTCTTGTGCGCGGCAAAGTAGGCGCGCACTTCGTCACTCACAAAGAAAAGCTGGTCGGCCGGCAGGCCGAGGCCGGCGCGCGCGGCGTCGGCGAATTTGGCGCCGCCCTCGCCGTGCCCCTTCGCGGTGCCCTGCACTTCGGGAATGCCCTTCGCGATGATGGTCCGGGCGATGATGAGCTGCGGCTTGCCGGACTTCGCCCGCTTGGCCTTGTTGAGGGCCTTGAGGATGGCCGGCAGATCATGGCCGTCGGGCAGCGTCTGCACGTCCCAGCCGATGGCCTTGAAGCGCAACGCGGTGTTCTCGCTCTGCGTCTTCGCCGCCATGGCGTCGAGCGTGACGTCGTTGGAGTCGTAGATGAGAATGAGGTTGTCGAGGCCCTGGTGGCCGGCGAAGGCCACGGACTCCATGCCGACGCCCTCCTGCATGCAGCCATCGCCCGCGAGGCAGATCACATGGTAGTCGAAAATCGTGTGCTCGGGCGTGTTGAAACGGGCCGCGGCCATCTGGCCGGCCATGGCCATGCCGACGGCATTGCCCACGCCCTGGCCAAGCGGCCCGGTGGTGCACTCGACGCCGGGCGCCACGCGAAACTCCGGGTGGCCCGGGGTCATGCTGTGGAGCTGGCGGAAATTTTTCAGCTCCTCAAGCGGGAGGTCGTACCCGCTGAGGTGCAGCCAGCTGTAGAGGAACATGCTGCCGTGGCCCGCGGAGAGGATGAACCGGTCGCGGTTGAGCCAGCGCGGCTCGTCGGGGTTGTGCACCAGTGCGTGGCCGTAGAGCACGGCGCCGATCTCGGTGGCGCCGAGGGGCAGGCCGAGGTGGCCGGAAGCGGCCTTGCGGACGGCGTCGATGGCGAGGCCGCGGGCCTGGGCGCAGGCCTTGGTGAGAATCTCCGTGTCAAGCTTCATGGATAAAATTGTGAGGCGGGAGGCGCCGGCGTCGTGGCGGGCGCAGGCAAACAAGCGTGTCTGTCTAACGTTTTCGCGGGCACGGTGGAAAGCCCAAATTTGGAAACAAAAAAGCGAGTCCGGTTGGACTCGCTTGGCGGAAAACAGAATGTAGGAAGCCCTCTGCTGGCCAGCAGAGCGGGCGATCATCGGTCGCAAGCGACCTTCCTACCGGAAATCCACCTCAGCTGGCCGGGGTGACGGCCGCGGGCGCGGGCGCGTCAGCGGCTGTCGCGGGGGCCGCCGCAGCCGGCACTTCCTCCTCATAGCGCTTCTTCTTGACGGCCATGGCCGCCTTGCCCGTCCGCTGGCGCAGGTAGTACATGCGGGCGCGCATCGGCTCGCTCTCGTGCTCGATCTCGATCTTGTCGATGTTGGGCGAGTTGACCGGGAACACGCGCTCGACACCCTCGCCGTAGCTGATGCGGCGGACGGTGAACGACTCGTGGATGCCATACCCCTTGCGGGCGATCACGACGCCGGAGAAGATCTGGATCCGCTCCTTGTCGCCTTCGCGCACCTTGGTGTGCACGCGCACGCCATCGCCCACCTTGAAGGGCGGCAGGCCCTTCTTAATCTGATGGGCGGTGATTTCCTTGATGATCGGATTCATGTTGCTGCTTCTCCAGTAAATCGGGTCTGACCTGACGGGTTTTCTCGATACGCCGCGCAAGCCGCCACTTCTCGATCTCGCCGTGATGCCCCGACAGGAGCACTTCCGGCACGGACATGCCGCGAAATTCGGCGGGCCGCGTGTACTGAGGAAAGTCGAGCAACTTGCCGGTGAAGCTTTCGTTCGTCAACGACTTTTCCTCCCCGAGCACGCCCGGGATGAAACGGGCCAGCGCGTCGACAAGCACCGCCGCCGCGAGCGTGCCGTTGGTGAGCACGTAGTCGCCGATGCTGATCTCCTGGTCGATCAGGCGGTCGCGGATGCGCTGGTCGATGCCCTCGTAATGGCCGCTGAGCAGGATAAGATGTTGCTGGCGCGAGAGCTCCCCGGCCAGACCGGGGCTGAGCGGCACGCCGTCGGGCGTGAGGTAGATGCGCCGGCAGCCGGGTTTCTGGAGCTGCTCGATGGCGGCGAACACCGGTTCAGGCTTGAGCACCATGCCCGCCCCGCCGCCGAAGGGCCGGTCGTCGGCCCTCTTGTGCTTGTCGGTCGTCCAGTCGCGCAGGTCGTGCACTTTTACCGACACGAGTCCGGCCTCGATGCCCTTGCCCAGAATACTTTCAGCCAGGAAACCGTCGAGCATCCGCGGGAACAGCGTCAAAATGTCGATGTGCAGGGGCATGGGAATACGGATATGATTCTACAGGAGGACGCGGAGAACACGGAGAATAAAAAACCTCGGAGATCGAGTCCGAGGTGGGTGACCAAAACTGAAGAATCTTTTCCCTGCTCTCTGTGGGCTCCTCCTGCAAAATCAGGTCGTTGCCGGGGCCGCGGGTGCTGGCGTCGCGGGTGCGGGCGCCGCGGAAACAGGAGCGGCGGTGGCCACGGCGGCCTGACGGCGGCGCTCCTTCTTGATCAGCGCATGCATGGTGTCGGTCGGCCGGGCGCCCTTGCTGAACCAGTAGTCCACGCGGTCGAGCTTGATCTGGAGGGTGTTGCCCTTGGCCTCGGGCGTATAGGTGCCGAGGATTTCCGTGGCGTCGCCATCGCGGCGGGAACGCTCTTCAGCCACCACCACCCGGTAGATGGGCTTGTGCTTGGTGCCGATGCGGGAAAGACGGATCTTGAGAGCCATGGATCGGATACAGACGGACGTTGAGTCGTTTGGAAAAGCCGCTGAGTGCACCGGGCGGCCATTGGCTTGTCAAGCCCGGTGTCGGAGGGGTTCGCCCGCTCTTAACCCAGCCGCCTTCCTCACGCCGAACCGATGAGGATGCCGGCAATAAATACAAGCAGGCCGCCAAGGATGACCTGAAACGCCGCCGCGAGGAACGGCGTGTCCATGTAGTGGTGGCGGATCCAGGAGATGACGATCAGTTCGACGGCCACCACGCCGCCCGCGACACCCGTCGCCACTCCGAAATTGGCAATGAGGAAGGGAAGCGTATGGCCGATGCCACCCAGCGTCGTCATGATACCGCACACCGTGCCCCGCAGCCACGGATGCCCGCGGCCGCTCAGCGCGCCGTCGTCCGAGAGCGCCTCGGCAAAACCCATGCTGATGCCCGCACCCACCGACGCCGCCATGCCCACGAGAAACGCGTCCCAACTGTTGCGCGTGGCGAACGCCGCGGCAAACAACGGCGCGAGCGTGGACACCGACCCGTCCATCAACCCCGCGAGGCCCGGCTGCACCACCTGCAGCACGAACATCCGGCGCTGCGTGGCCTCCTCCTCGGCACGGGCGCCGGAGGTGGTCTGCTCCTTTTCAAAGTGCTCGGCCAGCTCGGAGTGCCGGCGCTCCGCCTGCGCGAGGTCGCCCAGCAACTGGCGGATGCCCGCATCGGTCGTGCGCTCGGCAACGGCCTCGTAGAACCGGCGCGTCTCAAACTCCATCATCTCCGCCTCGCGCCGCACCTGCGCCACGGTCAGCACGCGGGCCATCCAGAGCGGCTTGCGGTCCACAAAACCCTTCACGTCCTGCCGCCGCATCAGCGGGATGTGTTCGCCGAAGCGCGCGCGGTAGGCCTCGATCAACTGGTGCCGGTGGTTCGACTCCTCCGCCTGCATGGCGGTCAGCGCGATGGCCGTCGCGGGATAGTCGCCGCGCAGTCGCTCCGCAAAATCGCCGTAGATCCGCCCGTCCTCCTCCTCGAGCGCGATGGCGAGCGCGAGGATTTCGCGCTCGGTCAGTTCATGAAACGCCTTGGCCATGATTGCCAGTCTGCAGCATCCTACCGCTGGCGGCAAGACGAAGCCCCGATGCGCTCAGTCCGGAGGGTAACGGCTTCCCCTCGCCTGACTCCGGAACCGGTGAAGCTTCTCCGTGAAACCGCCCTCCTGACGAAACCGCTGGTCGAGCTGGCGCAGCTGCTGGTCGAGCAGATAGTTGGCCTGGTGAATCAGGCAGATCAAGGTATTGGCGGCCACTTCTGGGCTGCCCTCTTCAATATAGGTCTTATATGTCGAATAGGACCTATTCCGCGCATACGCCAGCCCTCGCACCGCCTGTGCCTGCGGGTGATCCTTGCCCCAGAGCGACAGGGCGTGCTGGCGCAGGAAGTCCTGATAGTCCAGCAGCAGTTCCTCCAGACTAGCCCGCGCCACGCCGACCAGCTTGAGCTCGGTCTTTGTCGATGTGCCCGATGCCATGCTGCCCTCGGCGATGTTCTGTTTTCCGCTGCGGGCGGCCTGCACCATCTGATCATTGGTGCGCGAACGGCGGTCGATGAATCGGCCGCAGAATGCCACCGTGGCATCGTGGATGATTTCGGCGTTCTGGTACGACTTCAGCGCGCGGTATCCGCCGTGCGGGCCAATGACGCCCGACCACGACCTGTCCTGCGAATCGCCGATGTCGTCTGCCATATGTCCTATAGGTCGAATAGGACTTATGGCGGAAGTCCTAAGAATTTCTAGCATTTATTAATCGGTCGCTCCTTCCCCGCCGGCGGTTTTGCGCTTGCCCCGGCGGCCCGGTCTCGCCGTCAATTCTCCATCCTTATGCTGAAAGCCGGCATCGTCGGGTTGCCCAACGCAGGAAAGTCCACCCTCTTCAACGCGGTCACCCGCACGCACAAAGCGGCGGTGGCGAACTATCCGTTCTGCACCATCGAACCCAACGTCGGCATCGTCAACGTGCCCGACGACCGCCTGACCCATCTCGAGCAGATTTTCAAGACCGGCATGATCATCCCGACGGCCATCGAATTCTTCGACATCGCCGGCCTCGTCGCCGGCGCCAGCAAGGGCGAGGGCCTCGGCAACCAGTTTCTGGCCAACATCCGCGAGGTCGACGCCATCGTGCACGTCGTCCGCTGCTTCGAGGACGACGACGCCCCTCACCCGATGGGCTCCCTCGACCCGGTCCGCGACATCGAGGTGGTCACGACCGAACTGGTCCTGTCGGATCTCGACGCGGTGAAGAAGCGCATCGAGAAGACGCACAAGCGGGAGCGGAGCGGGGAAAAGGAGGCGCACGCCGAGCTGGCGCTGCTCGAACGGCTCGTTCCTCACCTCAACGCCGCCAGGCCGGCCAACACTCTTCCGGTGCATGAGGATGAACCGCGCCTGCTGCGCCTGTTCCAGCTTCTCACGACCAAACCCGTCATCTATGCCGCCAACGTCGCCGAGGGCGACCTCGCCACCGCCGTGCAGCAACCGTCGGTGCAAAAGGTCGCCGAGTACGTGCGGGCGCACCACGACGCCGCGCTGGTGCCCATCAGCGCGAAAATCGAGGCCGAGCTCGCCGATCTGTCGCCCGAGGAGGCGCGGGAGTTCCTCCAGGATCTCGGCGTCGGGGATTCCGGCGCCTCCGCGCTGATCCGCGCCACCTACTCCCTGCTCGGGCTCATCACGTTCTTCACGCACAACGAAAAGGAGGTGCGCGCCTGGACGGTCCGCCAGGGCACCAAGGCCCCGCAGGCCGCCGGCGTCATCCACACCGATTTCGAGAAGGGTTTCATCAAGGCCGAGATCATTTCGCACGACGAACTCGTGAAACTCGGCAGCGTCCACCACGCGCGCGAAATCGGCCACTACCGCCTCGAGGGCCGGGACTACGTCATCCGCGACGGCGACGTCACGCTTTTCCGCTTCAACGTCTAGCGGCCGGCGATGCCTTCCCGCCGAAGGCAGGGCGCTTCCGGGGCGGGATCTGCACGAGTGCCCTTGTCTCGCCGTCCGTCTCCTCATAGCCTCGGACTCATCACGGTAATTTTTTCCAACCCCTCAACCTTCCACGGAATTGAACCATGCGTGTACTCATTGCAGACAAGTTTGAGCAGTCCGGCCGCGACCATCTGGCGGCCATCGGCTGTGAAGTGCTCTACCAGCCCGGCACCAAGGACGAGGCGCTGGTGCAGGCGATCCAGCAATCGCTGCCCGACGTGCTGGTGGTGCGGTCGACCAAGGTGACGCAAAACATGCTGGTCTCCGGCGCACTGAAACTGGTGGTGCGCGCCGGCGCCGGTTACAACACCATCGACGTGGCCACGGCGTCGCGCCGCGGCATCTACGTGTCCAATTGTCCCGGCAAGAACTCCATCGCCGTGGCGGAGCTGGCCTTCGCGCTGATCCTGGCCCTCGACCGCCGCCTCGCCGACAACATCATCAGCCTGCGCCGGGGCGAATGGAACAAGGAGCTGTATTCCAAGGCGCGCGGTTTGTTCGGCCGCACGCTGGGGCTGATCGGCCTCGGCCAGATCGGCTCGGAGATGCTGCCCCGCGCCCGCGGCTTCGGCATGCCGGTCGTGGCCTGGAGCCGCAGTCTGACGCCGGAACGCGCCGCCAGTCTCGGCCTCAAATACAAGGCCAGCCCCGAGGAGGTCGCGGCTTCCGCCGACATCGTCAGTGTCCACCTCGCGCTGAACGCCGGTACCAAGGCCCTGCTGGGCTCTCGATTCTTCGGGGCCATGCGCGCAGGGGCCTATTTCATCAATACCGCCCGCAGCGAAGTCGTCGATCAGGCGGCGCTCGCGCAGGCCATCAAGGCCCGCCAGCTGCGCGTGGGGCTCGATGTCTACGCCAACGAGCCGGCCGGCGGCTCGGGCCCGTTCGCCGACCCGCTCGGCCAGGACGCCAGTGTTTACGGCACGCATCACATCGGCGCCTCGACCGAGCAGGCGCAGGAAGCCATCGCCGCCGAGACCGTGCGCATCATCCAGACGTTCAAGGAAACCGGCAAGGTGCCCAACGTCGTCAATCTGGCGCAACGCACGCCCGCCACCCACATGCTGGTCGTGCGTCATCTGGACCGCCCCGGAGTTCTGGCCACTGTGCTGGACACCCTCCGCGCGGCGGAAATCAACGTGCAGGAAATGGAGAACGTGGTCTTCGCCGGGGCCGAGGCGGCCATCGCGTACATCAACCTGGACAAGGCACCGCTGCCGGCAGTCCTGGAACGCTGTCGCGCCGAGAACCTCAACATCATCGAAATCGGCGTGCTGCCGATCCTGCCGAAATGATCCGCCAGCGTGGGTCCCGGCCCGGCCCCGGTGCGCGCCGCCGACCGGCGTTAGGGTAAGGACGCCCCGGCGTGCAGGCGGGCCCGGCGTCGTTTCGACAGGGCGTTCACCGCCCGGTCGCAGGCCCGGATGATCCAGCGCGGCCGCGGATTTTGAAATTGCGCCGGCTGCCACTCCTCGCCGTCTGCGTAAAGCGTCTTGGGAATCACACAGGTGCCGAACAGCCAGTCGGCGACCGGCAGGGCGAAGAATCCCGAAATCGCCTCGTTGCAGTCGATCACCGCATGGTGCCGCAGGTGGAAGCTGTAGGCCCGTCGCCAGAGCCAGCCCCACCACCGGCTTTCGATCAACGGCGCCCACTGCTCGAACGGCCAGTGCTCGATCGCATGAAACACCTCGTAGAGCGAGAGCGACAGGGCGAGCGCCGCATAGCCCGAGATGAGCCAGGGGAGCGACGGCAGCAACCATTGGAGAAGCGCCAGCAGCGGCGTCATCAGCAGCGCGAACACCGGCAGGGAATACCACGGGAAGAACGAGGCCTCCCGCTGTTCCGGCCGGGTGATCGGAAAGAGGTTCTCGACAAACGGGATCTCCCGGCCGCCGGGCAGGCGCCGCCGGGCGATGCGCGTGAGGGCATGGTGCTTCGTATGCTGCCGGTAGAAGTAGCTGAGCAGCGGCAGCGCCGGCTTGTGGAGCAGGTAGCGGTGGAAGAAGTACTCGACGAAACAGTTCACGAGCTTGATGGCGAGCAGCGCGACCAGATACTGCCAGAACTTCGCCGAAACCTGCACATGCCAGACAGCCTGCGGCGCCACCAACCCCAGAATGACGATGAGGCTGAGCAGAGCGGAGAGGACGGTGAGGGTGAAAATCGGAAGGGAGAACTCCCGCACTTTTCCGCCGTCCGCGGCATGGGATTGGGACATCGGGGACAGTTTGGCGAAAGCCCTCCCCTGCGCCATCCCATTTTCTCAGGAAATCCGTCCGGCGGGCGGAAGAAGATTATATGATGCCTGCCGGCGCGGATCTCACGAATTGCTTATGAGCCGCCGTCGGTCCCGCGCTCAGGGGCAAACGACTGGTTCGTCACCGACGGCCGATCCGGGATCGTGATGTTCATGAAACCGTGCTTTGCCTCCTGATGGCAGGCGTTGCAGGTGTCCACCAGTGCGCCATAGCGTGTCTGGAAAAGTGCCGGGTCCCTGGCCTGCAGGGCCTCCTGCAAGCCCTGCTCGGCCGGCGGCAGCATGGTAGTCATGAGCTTGCTTACCTCGACGCCCTCCTTGACGACCTTCGCGGACATGATGTCCTCGGCCGTTTCGTCCAACTCGCGGGCGTAGAAGTCCGCGAGTTCCCAGTTTTGCGCCTGTCCGGCGAAATACAGCTTCTCGACGTAACGCTGCAGGCAACCCATTTGCTCGCCCAACGGATAGGGCTTGGGCTGCTCGAGCACCTTGACCCGTTCCTCGAGCCGGAAAACGCGGCGGGAAGCCGCCACCGCGCCCCACAGCGCGATGGCGGCAAGGATCATCGCCAGCACCATGACCAGCGTCCGCCAGGCGCCCAGCGGCCGCGGTTCATTCACTCCTCCACGATTGGCGGAAAAATTGCCCATACCCGCATACATTTAACACGAAAATGCCCGACGGCAAATCTTCCCGGTCTGCCAGACCGGATGCCGGCATGGGAAGCTGCTAGTCATGCCGTGGCGGCCGGAGCGACTCCCACACCGCCAACTTGAGCGCCGCCACCATCATCTCCAGCGGCATACCGGACCGGCCGGACTTGGCCCGCCCCGCGCCTCGCCGGGGGGTCGTCGATGCAGTAAGCAATGGCACATGGATGAACCCACCGCGCACCTGGTTGCCGTTCTTCGCCAGCTCGTGCATCAGCCCGTAGAAAACGTGATTGCAGACAAACGTGCCCGCGGTTGGCGAAATGGAGGCGGGAATGCCGCACCGGCGGAGCGCGCGCACGATGGTCTTGACCGGCAGCGTCGACCAGTAGGCCACCGGTCCGCCCGGCACCACGGGCACATCCACCGGCTTCCGCCCGGCATTGTCGGGGATGCGTGAATCGTCGACATTGATGGCCACACGCTCGGGGGTCACCTCGGCGCGGTCCGCCGCCTGCCCCACGCAGATCACGAGCGCCGGCTTCACCGCCGTGAGGTGCCGCCGCAACGTTGCGAGCGATTGGTCATACACCGTCGCCAGCCGCCGCGCCACGATCCGGTGTCCGCGGATCACCCGGCCGTTGAGCCGCCGCACGGCCTGCCACGATGGATTCACCTTCCCGCCGCCAAAGGGTTCAAAGCCGGTGAGCAGAACAGTCTTCATTTTCCTTTGACCACGGATTTCACAGATAGACACGGATGCCTGAAAAGCGATCTGTGTTCATCTGTGCGATCCGTGGTTCAATTTAGAATCGGTAGACACATAGCCACATCAACAGCACATTCGCGATGAAGATGGCGGCGGCGATGGGCACCTGTGCCTTGATGACGGCGTGCCGGTCCGGCAATTCCAGCAGCATCGCCGGCACGATGTTGAAGTTGGCCGCCATCGGCGTCACCAGCGTGCCGCAGTAGCCGGACAGCATGCCGATGGCCGCCATGATGGCCGGGTTGCCGCCGTGCATCCGGACGATGAGCGGCAGGCCGATGCCGCCCGTGATGACGGCGAACGCCGCGAAGGCGTTGCCCATCACGATGGTGAAAAGCGCCATGCCCGCGCAGTAGGCCAGCACCGCGACAAACGCATGCTGCGCCGGCAGGGTCGCCGTCACGATTTGCGCAATCACCCCGCCCACGCCGGCCTGGGCAAAGATGCCGCCCAGCGCCGCCAGCATCTGCGGCAGGAGCAGCGCCCAGCCGATGGTTTGCAGCAGCCGGCTGCCCTCGGCCAGCGGCGTAAGCAGCGGCGCCCTTGTCAGGCGCAGACCCAGGCCCAGCGCGAGCAGCGCGCCGAGGCTGAGCGAGATCAGGGCCACCTGCTTGGGATCGACCAGCCAGACGCTGCCAAAGCGCACCTTGCCCAGCAGCAGCGTGCCCGCCACCGCCGTGGCCGGGATCAACAACGCCGGCCACAGCAGGCGGTGCCGCAGACGCTCCTCGTGCGCCGCCCGTTCGGCGCGCGGCGCGCGTTGCCGGTTCGAAGGTCCCACCTGCTTCACCGCCGCCAGCGCCACCATGGCGAGCACAAGATAGCCGACGATGACGGGCGGTATCATCCTGCCGAACAGAAACGTCACGGCCAGCAGCACCCAAAATAACGCCGAACCCCAGCGTTTCGGGTGCGACGCGTCCAAGGCGATGCGACCGGCCACCAGCAGCAGGATGAGGCCCACGATGGCATAAAACACCTCGATGGTGACCAGTTTCACGACCGGTCCTCCCCTTCCGTGCCGGCCGCTGCCGCCTCACGCACCACGCGCCGGTCCAGCCTCCGGCAGCGCCACCACAACACGGCGAATGCCACCAGCGCCGTCGGAATCCCCCACAATGCCATCGACCAGACACCAACGTTCATGCCCTCGGCGTCGAAAAAGCCCTTCATGAGCAGAACCGCGCCCACCGCGATAAAGATGTCCTCCCCGAAAAAGTTGCCCACGTTTTCCGCCGCCGCCGCATGGGCGCGAATGGCCTGCACGGTTTTCTCCGGCAGCGCGCCATGCCGGGCCCGCGCCGCGCCTTCGGCCATGGGGGCAACGAGCGGCCGCACCATCTCGGCGTGGCCTCCGAGTTTCACCCCAAACGCGATGAAAACCTGCCGCACGGCCGCGTACAGCAGCAACACCCGGCCCGCCGTTGCCGCCCGGGCGTTGCGGATGAACCGCTCCGCGTGCTCCTGCAAACCGTACCGTTCGAGCAGGCCGATGACCGGCACGATCAGCACCACCGGCAGCGTCAGGTAGCGGTTTTCAACGAAATATTTCCCGAATTGCGTCATGATTTCATGGAACGACATGCCTGCGCAAAGCCCCGTCGCGAGGCCCGCAGCCATGACCACCAGCAGCGTGTTGAACCGCAGGGCAAAGCCGGCCGCCACGACGAGAATTCCGATGAGTTTGATCATGCCCAATCGCGGATGACATCAACGGACATGCATGGTGAGTCGCGCATCCGCAATGCATTCGTGATAACCGGCGGTGCCGCAAGGGTTCTGCATTTGCCACTCCTGCCCGCCATCGGGCTGCGTCTTCATCCTTTCGATTTTCGCCGGTTGTCATCCTGGGCGTAGCAAGGATTCAGAGAACTCCCGCAGCGTGCTTCGGCATAGGGTGCTGTCCGTTGCCCGATGGGACCAATCGCCGGCTGACCGCTCCGCAGGTATGTCTTGCGCAGAACAGGGCCTGCATCTAA
>CAJAKX010000443.1 GCA_903940425.1 uncultured Opitutia bacterium
CGTTCAACCTCAAGAAAGTCCTGAAGGCGCTGCTGTTTTCCTCGAGCCAGCCGCTTTCAATCAAGGAAATCCAGGAAACCTTCACACGTTTTCACGAGCAGGGCACGCTCCTCGCCGGCCTGAAGCCGGTCGAGCCGAAAGCGGAGAACGGCGACGGGACTGCACCCGGAGCGGAAGCCGTCCCGGTGGCCGGTGCCGGGGAAACCGCGGAAGCCCCGACCGAGACGCCGGCGGACGATGAGCTTTACCGGGCGGTGCCGTCCCTCGTGACCAACGCGCAGATTCGCGAGACCATGGACGAGATCGCACGCGAACTGCGCGCCGCCGATGATGTATTTCTGCTCACCGAAACCGCCCAGGGCTTCCGCCTGGTGACGCATCCGCGCTTTGCCCGCTGGGTGCGCATCCTGCGCGCCGAGCCGCTGCCGGTCAAACTGAGCCAGTCGGCCATGGAGACCCTCGCGGTCATTGCCTACCGCCAGCCGGTGACGCGGGCCGAGATCGAGCACATCCGCGGCGTTTCGGCCGAAGCCGGCCTCAACCGGCTGATGGAACGCGAACTCATCTACATCGTCGGCCGGGCCGAGCTGCCCGGCCGCCCCATCCAATACGGCACGACGGACGCCTTTCTCGAATACATCGGGGCCCGGTCGCTCGATGAACTGCCCGCCTCCGACGTGCTCTCGCGCCGCCAGATCGACGACTGGCTGCAAAGCGCGATGAACGCGGCGCATCCCTCCGACCGCGACATGGGCCTTTCCGAGGAGGGCGAGGAGCAGCTCTCGATCGATGATGCCGCGCGGGCGGCGGTGGCCAAGCAAGCGCCACCGCCGGCCACCGCCGGCAGTCCGGTGCAGGAAGCAACGGTGCCACCCGGCGGCACCGAGCCGGCTGCTTCGCCCGGAACCGGTCAGGCCGGACCAACCTAACGCGCCATGGATCTCACCTCCCTCCGCCAGAAGATCGACCGTCACGACAGCAAGCTCGTCGAGCTGCTCAACAAGCGACTCGCCCTGGCGGCTGCAATCGGCCGGCTCAAGCGCCGCAAGGACGGCCGGATTTATGTGGCCGAGCGCGAGGACCAGGTGCTGCGCAAAGTGTGCGGTCAGAACCAGGGACCCATCAAGGACGCGGCCCTGCGCGCGATCTACCGCGAAGTGATGTCGGCGGCCATCGCGCTGGAGAAGCCGCTGCTCATCGCCTACCTCGGGCCCGAGGCGACCAACACCCACCAGGCCGCCATCAAAAAGTTCGGCGCCAGCGTGGACTACCATGGCATGGCCACCATCGCGGACATCTTCACCGCGGTGGAGAAGGGCGAGGCGGACAACGGGGTCATTCCTATCGAAAACTCCACCGAGGGATCGGTGCGCGATGCGCTGGACCAGTTCATCGACTCCGACCTGAAGGTTGTCGCCCAGATCTACCTCGAGATCACGCACGCCCTCATCTCCAGCTCACCGCTGGAGAAGATCGAGAAGGTCTATTCGAAGGATCAGGCCCTGGCTCAATGCCGCATGTGGTTGCAGCGCCAGCTGCCGCATGCGCAAATCCTTTCCTCCGACAGCACCGCCAGCGCCGTGCAGATCGCCAAAAAAACACGGGGGGCGGCAGCCGTGGCGAGCCCGCTCGCGGCGGAGTATTACGGCGTGCCGGTCGTGGTGGCGAACATCCAGGACAAGCGGGACAACACGACGCGCTTCTTCGTCATCGGCAAACAGCCGTCCGGTCCCGTCGGCGGCGGTCGGGACATGACGAGCTTCCTCATCTCGTTGGGCGATGATGCGGCCGCACATCCCGGCGCCCTGCTCAAGATGCTCCTGCCGCTGGCGGAGCGCGGCATCAATCTTTCGAAGATCGAATCGCGCCCGAGCAAGAAACGGCCCTGGGACTACTATTTCTTCATCGACGTGACGGGCCACTACGATGACCCCGCCATGCGCGAGGCGGTCAAGCGGCTGCGCAAATTCTGTCCGATGGTGAAGTGGCTGGGCAGCTATCCGACGGCGAAATAGGCGCCCGGGTTCGGGCCGCGGAGGCGGCGGGTAACGTCTGGGCCTGCGTCTTGCGACGGCTGGAGGGCTTACCGGTGACGATAGACAAGATAGATCGCGAACACCGCGAGTCCCAGCAAGACCAGTGCGCCTAGGAAATAGAGGTAACAGCCGCGCTTTACCTCCTGCTGGACCGATTGCGGATTGGGGCGGTACTGCTCGAACAGGGCCTCGGTGGGGGCAACGGCGGAGGCCGGCGGCGGCGATGCCGGGGCGGGGGCGGCGGCCACGGGCGGAGTCACTCCGGCCCGGGCCTGTTCAGCGGCAATCTCGCGCTCCAGCCACGCGGCCTGCTCGGCGAGCAGGGCCTTCTGGCGGAGCAATTCCTGAAGACGGTCGGACATGCCGGCCGAAGGCTAGCGTGCCGCGGGGCAAAATCACGCCGAAACGTGATCACCCAACGCCCAGCCCGTGCAGGGCCCGGGCGGGAAGGCAACAGGCGGCCTGACTCAGGCGCCCGCGATCTCGACGTTGACCCGGCGGTGTGCCTTGTCGAACTTCACCACGCCGTCCCTGAGGGCAAAGAGGGTGAAATCGCGGCCCATGCCGACGTTCCGGCCGGGATGAAGCTTCGTGCCGCGCTGGCGGACGATGATGTTGCCGGCGATGACGGTCTGGTCGCCAAATTTCTTCAAGCCAAGCCGCTTGGAATGGCTTTCGCGTCCGTTGAAAGTGGTGGATTGGCCCTTTTTATGTGCCATGACGACAGCTCTCCTTAAACCTTGATGGATTCGATCTTGATCACCGACAGCTCCTGCCGGTGGCCCCGCTTGCGCTCGTAGCCCTTGCGCTTCTTTTTCTTGAAGACGATCACCTTTTTCCCGCGTTTGTTCTCCAGCACCCTGGCAGTGACGCTTGCACCGGAAAGCAGCGGAGTCCCGACCCTGAACGCGTCGCCTTCGCCCGCGGCGAGGACCTCCTTGATCTCAATGGTCGCGCCGGCTTCCGTCTTCGGATAGCGGTTGACGATCAGGATGTCGCCCTCGGACACGGTGAACTGCCGGCCCTGGGTCTTGATGGTGGCTTTCATGAATGGAAGCCGCGAAATAAGAGGTTTCGCATCA
>CAJAKX010000444.1 GCA_903940425.1 uncultured Opitutia bacterium
CCGGAGCCGAGCAGGCGGATGTCATTGGCGATTTTCGTGAGGCTCGCCGCAATGGTCGCGAGGTGGCCGGCGACCTCGACGCAATCGTCGCGACCGCCCTGGGCTTCGAAATGGTTGGCCGCTTCACGAAAGGCGAGGCCGGTTTTTTTCGAAAGGATATGGCAGACTTTGCCGGGAAAATCGGGATGACAGTTGATGCCGGTGCCGACCGCCGTACCGCCGATGGCGAGTTCGCCGAGCGCCGTGATGGCCTGCCGGGCACGGACCACTCCCTTGCGCACCTGCGCGGCGTAACCGGAAAACTCCTGGCCGAGCGTGAGCGGCGTGGCGTCCATGAGGTGGGTGCGGCCGATCTTCACGATGTCGCGGAAGGCGGCAGCCCGGGCCTCGAGGCCCGCCGCCAGTTCCTCGAGTGCCGGCACCAGCAGGGTGTTGAGCGCCACCGCCACACTTACGTGGAGTGCGGTGGGAATGATGTCATTGGATGACTGGCCGAGGTTGACGTCGTCGTTCGGATGCAGGGGCTGCTTCGATCCAACGGGATGACCGCTGAGCTGGCTGGCACGATTGGCGATGACCTCGTTGATGTTCATGTTCGCCGAGGTGCCGGAGCCGGTCTGAAAGACGTCGACGGGAAAATGGGCGAGCAATTTACCGTCGCTCACCTCCTTCGCCACCTGCTGGATGAGGCGGCTTTTTTCGGCGCTGAGGAGGCCGAGCCCCTCATTGGCGACGGCGCACGCGAATTTTACCAGACCCAGACCGTGGATAAACGCGGGAGGCAGGGGACGGCCGCTGACCGGGAAATTAAGCACCGCGCGCTGGGTGGAGGCGCCATAAAGGGCATCGTCAGGAACCTGCATCTCTCCCATGGAGTCACGTTCGATTCTCATAGATGGCTCAGTGTGATCCACCCTAGGACAGATCCGCTGCAAAAGCAAAGCCCCGTGCCGCTGCCCGGGGCTCCAAAGTGGGCCGCTAGTCTCCTCGGGGGTGAAGTCCGGAGACTAGAACTTGATCGACAGATGGTCGCCTTCGGCTTCCAGGCGGCTGATGGAGCGGTCCCATCCGTCCTGCGCAAGGTAGCGGTTGACGCTGCGCTTGGCATGCTCGGGGGCGGAGAGCTCGGGGGCGTAGACCCCGGCCGAGCCTAGGGAAGCCAGCAGACGGGCGCGGCGCGGTTCGGTCACGGCGGCGGCGGTCGGAAGTACCTCAGCCGTATGGCGCGGGCGCACCGCCGGCATCGCGCGTTCTTCAAAGCCGCGCGGATGGGCGAGCGCATCGACGAGCTCGGGTTCAATGACGGCCGCCGTGGCAAGATTGACCGCGATCGTGCGTGCGGAAGGCGTAAGCTCGGAAGCGCCGGCTCGATTGTCCAAAACATCACCCAGCCACGGAATCACTGCGGAAACCTGGCCGGAAGTGGTCTGGGGAACCTCGGCAGCCAATGCCGTGCTGTGCACGCTGCTGACGGAGGTCGGTGCCTCGGGCGCGGGCTCGCGAGCCAGGGGAGCGGTGGCGAGCGGCTTGGCATTGTCATGCGGTTTTGCCGCTGCAAGCGCCACCGCTTGATTTACCGGGCTTCCGCCCGCAATCAGCTGCGATTCACCGCTAAGCTGGGAATAATACCGGATTGAAAGAAAAGAAAGCGCCAGGACCGCAGTCGCGCCCAAGGGGAACCGCAACCGTCCGAATCTGCCGTAGGCAGCGGCCAGTTCACGCCACCATGATCTCCGTTCCACCAGTGCGGCCAGCTGCTTCTGGCGAAGTTCCCGCTCGAATTCGGACCAGAACTCAGGCGGAGGGCGCTCCGCCCTCTTCAGACGCAGCAGGTCCTCCAGGGTGACTCGCGACGGCGGATTGAATCGATGGTCGGACATGGTTGACTAGCGCAGGTAGGATTGCAGTTCGGCTTGCAGGAGCTGCTTGGCATAGTGCAGGCGTGAACGCACCGTGCCCACCGAGCAATTCATGATCTCAGCGATCTCATTGTGGCTCAGGCCGTCTATTTCAAATAAAGTCACCACCATTCGATGATTGATAGACAGTTTTTGGAGCGCTTCGTTCAATTTTTCCTGCAGCTCTTTTACAAACGTCTCCCGGTCAGCACCTGTTCTATCCGTCAGAGCCTCTATGATTTCCGAGGATTTGTCCTCCTCCGTGATTCGTTCAAAGCTGAAGAAGGTCCGGAGCTTGTTTTTACGCAAGTGCGTCAGCGTGGCATTTACTGCAATCCGGTACAGCCAAGTGAAGAAAGATGCCTGCCCTTGGAAGCGGTTGATGGATTGGAATGCCTTGATGAAAGTGCACTGCGTGAGGTCGGCAGCGTCCTCCCGATTGGCACATAGGTTGTAAATGATGGAATAGACCCGTTCGCGATACTTCAGGATGAGCTTGTCGAACGCCGCGACATCACCGGCCTGAACTTTTTTCACCACCTCCCAATCAGCATCCGCCTCCTGCTGCCGCTCAGGAGTCGTCGCCAGCGTCTTGCTGATTACCTTGGTGAGGTCCACGGCGCGTAGCAAATCACAGTCTGTTACTGACGCAACCGGATTTCTGGAAAGCCCCGCCGGGCTTTAAAGCATCCACTTGTTCACGCAGCAGCTCGATCAGTTGCCCCAAGAGGGGGACCGGTTCCAAGTGTGCCCACGGCGCAAGAATCGCCGCCCCCGCCTCCAACTCCGCGTGAATGTTTTCCACCACTTCGGCAAAAACCCCGCGGGCATGCATTTGCGCGCGACGGCGTTTAAACTGCGGTGTCCGGCACTCTCGGATTTCTTCCAGCAACTCAGCCTGTTCAGTTGCGGGCAGCTTCTGAAGCAGTGCGAGCAGGGGCAGCGTGATTTTGCCGCCGGCCAGATCGGTGCCGAGGGTCTTGCCGATACGCTTCTCCTCACCGAAAAAGTCAGCGAGATCGTCGTAAATCTGATAGGCGATGCCAAGGCGCCGGCCGAATTCCGTTGCCGCCGCAACGTAGCCGTCGTCAAGCCCCGCCAGCCGGCTTCCGAGCAGGCAGGATATGCGAAAGAGTTCGGCGGTCTTCAGATCGATGATGCGGCGGTAGTCTGCCAGCGTGATGGAGGTGTCGCCCCGGCGGAAGGTCTGGGCGATCTCACCCGCACACACCCGGCGCGTGGCGTCGGACACCACCCGGCAGACCTCGGTCGAGGGAAATTGCGCGGCAATGTGCACGGCGTGGGCGAGAAGCGCGTCGCCCAGCAGTACCGCGGCGTCGCTGCCGTAACGGCGCGCGGCCGTGGGGCGGTTGCGGCGCAGTTCGGCGCAATCCATGATATCGTCGTGCACCAGCGTGGCGAGGTGTACCATTTCCACAACGGCGGCGGCACGCACGAGCGCCGGCATGACCTGATCCGGTCCGCGCCAGCCGCTGAAAAACACCAGCGCCGGCCGGATGCGCTTGCCCGAGACATCCAGGCAATACTCCACCAGGCCGCGGACCTCCGGCTCAAAACTGGCGAGTTGCGACCGCAAGAAACCATCCAGCTCGTGCATATGCGGCTGGAGGCGGACAAACAATTCGCCAACCCCAAGGCGGAGGGTGTCTGCGTTCCGGGCGTTGCGCGCGGTCATTCAAGGCGGACGCTAGGTGGTTTTCCGGAAATGGCTAACCAATAGTCGCGCGGCTGACGCGCCCCCAGCCGGCGTCCAATAAAAACGGGCGTGCCCATCGTTGAGCACGCCCGAAGATTCATAGAAGCCTGCGGAGAGGCGATGACGCCGCAGGTGAACGGCGCTACTCGATCACTTCTTCGGATTGGATGATTCGGGTGGCAGGAAGGGATCGGAGTGGTCGCGATAACCGGGCAACTCGTCGCGCCGCATATTCAGGTCGCGAATCTGCTGGGGATTGAAGATTTCCTCTATGCTGGCGCCTTCCCCGTTGATGGCTTTGGCCGTGATGAAGATGATCAGGTTGGTGATCTCGGTGTCTTTGCTCGTGGAGTTGAAAAGCCGACCCAGCACCGGAATGCTGCCCAGAATCGGCACCTTCGTGCTACCGTTGGTGCTCTGGCTGCGGATGAGACCGCCGATGGCCATGGTGTAGCCGTCCTTCATCGAGACCTTGGTCTTGGCCTTGCGTGTCGCAATGATCGGGATGGCGGCACCGCCCGCTCCGCCAAAGGTCGTGGTGCCATTTTGCTGGCTGACCTCCGGCTCGAGGCTGAGCGTGATAAAGCCACGGGCGTTTACCTGGGGCGTGACCTTGAGATTAATGCCAATCGACTTGTAGGTGAAGCCACTGACCTCAAAAGAACCGTGCTGCTCATTATAGGTGTAGTTGGGCACCGGGAATTCGGAGCCGACATTGATGGTGGCTTCGGTGTTATTCAGGGTGACGATGGTGGGATTGGAGACGATCTTGGTCTGGCTCAGTGTCTTGAGCGCACTGAGGACGACGCTGAGTTCATCAGCGCTGAACACGGCCGACGCAACGCGACTGGTGCCCGATGTGTTGACGAGAGATGCGAGGGTAGTGAACTTCTCGCCTATGGTGGGCGGTGTAACGGTGGTCGAAGTGCTGTTTGTGGTGGTCGGGACAACTGTATAGCTGGTTGTGGTTTGGCCGGTAAGCGGATCCGTGGTTACCGTCGGCAGCAACTGACTACCGGTGTTGCTCGTTGTCGTGTAGGTGTTGGTCCCACTATCACCAGCAATATTGTCGGTATATCCGTCGCTGCCGGTTTGCCCGCGGTTTCTGCTCCATGACGACGTAAGCGGACCAGCGCCGACCTTATAGCCGTTCAACGAACTCCAGTTGACACCGATGTTTTTGACATCGCTGCTGGTGACCTCGACGAACTTCGACTCGATCATCACCTGATCGGTGGCCTTATCGAGCTTCGTGACGAGTTCGCGAATCCTGACCATCCTCGACGGCCGCTCAGTGACGACCAAGGCATTACTCCGTTCATTAATGATGAGTTTGCCGCCGGCGGCAGTTTCAACGAGCGATGCAATACTGGGCTGAACTTCCTTGGCCCCGGCATAGTTCAGTATGAACACCTCGGTGTTCACCGGCTCCTGGGAGAGACTTTCCAGACTGACGATTTTGATGATGCTGCCCTGCTCGATGTAAGTATACCCGACGGGCGTGAGGATGACCTCGAAGATCTGCCGCCATGTCACGTCGCGGAGCTTGATGGAGGTCTTGCCCTGCAGGGTATCAGGAATGACGAGGTTCAGTTCAAACAGATCGGCGACGTTCCGCAGGATGGTGCGAATATCCTCATCAGGAAAATCCACTGAAAGCGTGTCGTGGGTACGGCTGACTCCCGCGCCAGTGGGCTCGGTCCCCTGTACGGTAACGGCAGGTTCGGTGGATTTGTCAGCGGGAGCGGGAGCGGCCGGGCTGGCCGCGGGGGGTGTCGGAGTGGCCTGGCTCCAAAGCAAGCCAGCAGAGACGGTCAGGATGAGGGCAAACTGGAGCAGACGTGTTCTCATGGGACTTTTCTTGATTTGATGGGCCGGGTGATTTCTTCGCGGTTAAAACGAATCTTGAAGGAACTCCGATCTATCGCCGTGATGATTACCATATACGTAGTTCCTTCAAAAGTAATTGTCAGAGTATCACCAACTTTCAGCTTTTTTTCACGGAATAATAGCACCGGCTCGCCGTTTAGCATCAGCGCACCCGAAGGCGTGATATGTGGGGCGAGTTTCTCCAGAAGATCGAGATCGGAACTGACCCGACCGGCCGGGCGAACGGTTTCGCTGGGCTTGCCTCCACTTGGTGCCGGGGCGGCCGCAAAACCGAGAGGGTTGAATGGATCCACCAGTTCGGCTGTCAGCTTCTCAGTCGGATTTTCCCTTACCGCGAGCAGCTGGGCTGCCAGATCAAGCGTGGTCTGCCGTTTTGACGGATTCGAGACCGCTTCCTCCCCAAAGGAAATCAACCCTGAAGCTCCCAAGACCAGCATGCAGACCAGTAGACGGTGCATTTTCATGGCAAGCCGAGCAGTTCGAGAGTGAGCACGAGGTTGATCGTAGCCGCACCACGCAGCCCTTTCGCAGCCGCACCACGCAGCTCTTGATGGGAAACGGAACCGGAAATCAGCCGGTAAAAGAGCGGTCCGGATTCGAGCCGGCCCACGAAATTGAGAATCTGGCGGTAGTCACCCTGCACGGCGATAGTATAACTGATGCCAGTGTAGAGTGGCTTGGGGCCGCGTGGCGGGACGCGGCTGGGGGCATTCGCCTGCAAGCTGAGTTCCTTGACGCCAGTGTCCGACTCGATGCGGTAGAAATATTGTTGGTTGCGGGCGCGTTCGGGACTGTGCACCAGTCTTGACTCCAGCTCCTTCGTGGCGGCGGAGAGTGTCTCGAACTGCTCAGGCAGATTGGTCCCGTTGCGAATGTTACTGAGAATCGTCTGTCCCTCCCCCTCCTTCTCTCTTAGCAGCGCGGACAGTTCGACCGCCCGGGCATTCCGGATGAAGGAGCCAGCCAGCAGTGCTACGCTGAGCGCCCCGCAGCCGATGGCAACGGGATACTTTTTCAAGAACCTCACAAAGTCTTGGGTCGTGAAAGCCATGGCTATTTCTTGACGACCGCTCCCTTGAAACGGAGGAATAAATCAAACGAGAGCCGTCCGCTCGCCTGATCCCGGTCAAGTTTGTTCTGTCCGACTTCTTCGAAAATACTGCTGAAATATTTGTCCTGCCGCAGTTGCTCCACGTACGTGGACGTACGGCCGCTCGCCTCGTCGGGCGAACCATTGGCGATGCCGTGCAGATTCACTCCGGTATTGCGGATATCCACCGTGCTTGCCGCCAGCTCCTGAGGCAACGTGCTCCCAAGATTCAAAAGGAATTGGGACAGCACCAGCCGTGGTTTCACGAAGTTGTTCAGTTCGTTGATCTTCTTTTCCTCAGCGGCAAATTTTTGAGAAAGCATGCGCGCTTGCACGCTGGCCTTCATGTTCGTGTCGATCTGTGTCTGCCAGTAAGCCACCTGGTGGATGAGGTTATTGATCCGGTATTCCTGGTAGCTGAAGTACAACAGGAGGCCGGCGGCGATGGCGATGGCGGCAAAATTGACGAAAAACTGCGTCCGGACAACCTTCGTGTCCGGTAACCGTGCCGGGTTGCGGAAATCCGGGTGCCAGGCCGGTACCAGCGGCGCTTGCGGCTGGTCACTTTTTTGTAGCAGCGACGGCATCGTAGAAAACCATGAGGCTAAGCAGGCCCAGCCACCTCGGGTCGAGGTTCGAAGAAGCAGACGGACTGGCAAAAGTGATCTGGCGTGACTTCAACCAATCCGCGAGATCCAGTTTGAGCACGCTGACACCCAGTTCCTTGGCAATGACGTTGCTCAACCAGGCAAGCTTCGGGGGAATTTGCGTGCACACCACCTGTCCAATCGACTGCCCTGTCTGCACTTCGTAAAACCCAATCAAGGATTGCAGTTCCTTGATCAGCTTTTTGACGAGCATCACGCCCATGTTTGTAAAATCGAACGTGTTCGAGAAAAAGAGTTTCCGCGCCGATTCCTCGTCTTTCAAATTTAGTTCCTTCTGGACGACCGGAATCATCGCTTCGAGGCCCTGTGGTATCGACCGGGTCGCATCGAGACCATCGGCGGTGATGATGAACGACTGCGTGTTGTCGGGATCTATTTCCAGCACGAGCGTGGGCGCCTTCAGTTTGGCAAAGGCGTGGTAATTTACCAAGCTGCCCAACGTGGCGAGCGTGCCTAGTTCAAGCCCCTCCGGATATACGCCCAGTGCCAGCAGCCGCTCCTGTGACGCGAGGAGTTCACTATTATTCCCCCCGACAAAGACCACCTCCTTCTGGGTGACCATCTTCCCCACCTCCATATCGTAATCGGTGCCATCCGCTGAGTTGAGGACCGCTATGGCGTATTTATCGGTCTCCATGCGAAACTGCTGCGCGCAGATTTCCATGAGATAATCCGGCTCCTTTACGCGCTTCAGGTCGAGGGTGAAGCGCCGCACGAACCGCCGCGGCGGATAAATCCCACACCGCGCATGCATGTAGCCGCTGCCACCTTTTTTCCCCACCAAGTCCTTGACCGCCGCTTGTACAGCCGGCTCATCGCCGATTGGGACCTCTTTTATCTCTTCGATCGCCAGGGGTACTTCCGGCGACGATGTGCGCGCGATCAACGCCGTTTGTGCGTTGATTTCGATGAAAAATCCTTTCGTTTTCTTCGAGAGCGAGAACATGCAGACACAAAGCGCTAAGCAGCGTTAAAAGGGAATTGGGCCGATGCAACCCATGGCTGATCTAAATCATGATTGCATCTACTGGGCAATCACTGACTAAGCTACAACAACAGGATGACTTTTTTTACAAAAATACCTGCTCATGACAAGACCAAAAAAGCGCCTTAGTCTCACGCTGAGCGTCATTTACCTTTTCCTTATCGCGTTTCCAGCGATTAATGGGACCGCAGCGCCGCTTCTCTGGCGGGTGGAAGGACCGCGTCCCAGCTATCTCTACGGCACCGTGCACAGTTCCGACCCGCGCCTAAAGGGGATGGCACCTTCGGTGTTCAAGGCACTCGATGCATGCCAATCGTTTCATCCTGAGGTCGAACTGTCGCCTGACATTGCCGGACAAATGGCTGCACGTTTGTTCAATCCCACCGCTCCCGACCTCGAGACTTGCCTGCCTCCGCCATTATGGGAACGCGTGAAAGTCGCTGGCGCCAGCCTCGGCCTGCCGGAACTTCTTTTGCACCGGCTCAGTCCCGGCTTGGCCGCGTTGCTTTTCGCCGCGCCGCCTGAGGAGACCGACATCAGCGCCACCGTCGATGGTCAGCTCTACGAACACAGCCAGGCCCGCGGCCTCACCATCGCCGCGCTGGAGACCGTCGACGAGCAGCTCAACCTGTTCGACCAGCTCAAGCCTGCGCAGGCTCAGGCCCTCCTCGTCGAGTCGCTCGACGATTTCGAGGCCGGCCACGCGCAACTGGACCGGCTGCTTGACGCCTGTGTTTCCGGAGACGAGGGCCGCATTGCCGCCGAAGTCGAGGCGGAGTTCAAAAATCCATCGGTGCATGAGCTGGCCAATCCCCTCCTCTATCAACGCAACAAGGTCATGGCCGCGCGCGCGGAGGTCTACCTCAAACGCGGCGGGGCTTTCGTGGCCATCGGCGCCGCCCATCTCGTCGGCCCGCGAAGCATGATCGCCCTCCTCCGCTCCAGGGGTTTCAAAATCACCCGCGTGCAGTAGTCATTCCTTTGAACCGGGAGCTGGGGTGACGTCTGGCTGGTGGACGCCGCCAGGCGATTGCCCGCGAACGTCCGCGCCAGCGTTTAAACAAAAACCCACCGCAAATCTGGCGGCGGGTCGGATATTTTCGCCAAGGCGCGTGCTCGCTGGCGGCAGCCTATTTCTGCCACGTGCGCTTCTGGTGGCGGTGCGACTTCAAGCGCTTGCGGCGCTTGTGCTTGTTCATCTTCAGACGACGTTTCTTCTTCAGGTTGCCCATGGGTGGTCCAAGGTTCTGCGAGAACCGCACCGTGCGGCGCTTTTTCCGCTCTGTAAAGCAGAATTTAGGTCGGGGGCAGCACGCCCACCGCGCCCGCCGCGCTTGCATAGAGTTCCAGACTGACCGTGCAGTCCGGGAAAAATCCGGCCACGCAGGCGCCGTAGGCCTCGAGCTGGGGGCGATAGTCCTCACCCAGGCGTTGGAGGAGCGCGCGGGCGTCCTCGTCCACTCGCGGCCGGTTGGTCTTCCAGTCGATCACCCTCACCCTGTGTGCCACCTCGTCATGCACGACCATGTCGATCACGCCATCGATCCACGCCGCAGGGCGCAGCGGCGCAAAGACGGCCAGCTCCGCCAACCGCCGCCCCGGCGTGGCCCGCAGGTTGTGGAAAAACTCGCCGGTCAGCAGCCGTGCGATCTCGTCCTCCGCCCGCCGCTCGAGGCCCGTCTGTCGTGCGCGGCTGAGCGCCGCGGCCAGATAGGCTTCCACCTCCTTTTCACTGCCGTCCCATGGCAGGAATTCCATGGTCTCGTGCCACCATCGGCCGTAGTCGATCGGGTCGTCGCCCGGCGAACCGATCAACGGCTCGTCGAGCGCGGATTCGTGCCTGGTCGTGCGCACCGCATCGGGATGATGCGCCAGCTGGTGCGGCAGCAGACGGGCGGGCAAGGCCAGCAGCGCCTTCGTTTCTCCTGCCGCCGCTGTCGGCCCGCCCTCGGTGAGGGTGGAGGCGGAAGGGGCCATCTCTTCGGCCATTGCTTCGCACTCCCGCCACCCGCTTGCGGCCACGGCCGCTGTCTCCGGTAGCGCGTCAAACAGTTCCGTTGCCCCCCACAGGTCGGCAAAGCTTCCCTTCAGGCTCGGAGCGAACTGCGAATGCCATGGCAGCACGAGATGCCGCCGGGCCCGGGTGAAGGTCACGTAGAGCAGGCGCGTCAGTTCGCGCCAGCGTTCGCGCCCGCGCGCCTCAGCCGTCTCCGCGGGCACGCTGGACGCGTCGAAATACACCTGCGCGATCGGTTCATCGCCCGCCAGCAGACGCAGCCCCGTTTCGGGCTTTTCACGCAGGTTGCGCCACAAACCGATGGGAATCACCACCGGCCACTCGAGACCCTTGGCCGAATGGGAGGTCAGGAGGTTGATCGCATCG
>CAJAKX010000445.1 GCA_903940425.1 uncultured Opitutia bacterium
AGGTCCCATTGATCTGGCCCGCAAAAAAAAGATTCTCCACCTGCCTAGACTCCAAGGACGGGAAAAGCTGTGTCGGAGGTGCAAAGTCGTATTCAACGGCATAAGCCGGTCGCAGAAGCACAGCATTCTCCAGTCCTGGTATGCTATGTACCATATCAAGCTGAACATCTAAAGGCATGCTAGTCGACAGCCCATTAACATAATACTCATTTGTACCCAGTCCTTCTGGTTCTAAGAATAAGATATGCCGTGGCTTATCAGCAAAACGTACAAATTTATCTTCAATACTCGGACAGTAGCGGGGTCCTACGCCTGTAATTTCGCCGCCATACAAGGCAGATTTCTGGAGGTTGTTTCTTACGATTTCTGCCGTACGATTGCTTGTATATGTAATCCAGCAAGATACCTGATTCGTACCCGGTGGCCATCCTATACGACGCTCACCAGTGTGTTCCACGTGGAACAGATCATTAGAATCTCGTGTATCATGAAAAGCAAAAAGCGTCGGTGGATCATCGCCTTTCTGCTCATACAGCTTTGTGAAGTCTATACTGCGTCCTAGCAGCCTGGGTGGCGTACCAGTCTTTAGTCGCTGCAACTTGACGCCTGCATTACTAAGGCTTCCCGAAAGCGTTTTTGCACTGAAATCACCTAAGCGGCCTCCTTCATTTTTATTCTGTCCTATATGCATCAAGCCGCGCAAGAACGTTCCGGTAGTGAGAATAATCGTGCGCCCAAGGAATTCAACATCAAGAGTAGTACGGCAGCCGACAGCCATTCCATTGCTAATAATTAGTTCACTAACAGTCGCTTGGAATAGCTGAAGGTTATTCTGTAATTCCAGTGTATGCTTTAGTCTAAATTGATAAGCTTTCTTATCACATTGAGCACGGGGAGATTGGACGGCTGGACCTTTTGACTCATTGAGTAATCGAAATTGGATCGCAGTTACATCAGTATTAATAGCCATTTCTCCACCCAGGGCGTCGATCTCCCTCACGATCTGCCCCTTTGCCTGGCCACCTATTGCTGGGTTGCAGCTCATCTGAGCAATCGTATCAATGTTACCAGTCAGTAGCAGGGTAGTCGCCCCCATTCGCGATGCCGCCAAAGCCGCTTCAACACCTGCATGCCCTGCACCACATACGATGACGTCAAATGGTGTCTTGTTGAATATCATTACTCTAATATATTAAAGGATATCGAGTTACAATATTATTAACCTATTTGCCAATACAAAATTTAGCGAAGATAAGATCTAATATCCGCTCGTTATCAATTTTGCCGGAGATTTCGCCAAATGCATTCAATACACCACGTAAGTCACTGGCCAACAGCTCTAACGGAGATTCAACAGGGAATTTAGACATTGCTGCCTGCAGACATTCGGTTGCCTGGTTTAATGCATTGGTATGGCGTGCATTAATCGCTATAAAATCTTCGCCATGCTCCATACGGAATGATTCCGCATGGCGGATAATCGCAGAGACCAACTCATCGCAACCTGCACCAGTGAGAGCCGAGACTTTTAATGCTGGCAGATTTTCAGGGGGCCGAGGGTAGGGACCATTCGGAACGAGGTCTGTTTTGTTAATGACAACCAACGTATTTTGCGGCGTGAGGCGGGAAAGAATCTCTGGGGGTAGGAACGGCGCCACTTGCGTGGCATCAAAAACTAGAAGAATCAGATCCGCCACGGCGGCCCGCTCCAGTGTTTTTGTTATACCGAGTTTTTCGAGCGGGGCGGGGGAAGCATTAAGGCCCGCGGTATCGGTAAGTCTAATACAGTGAGGGCCGAGGGCAATACGCTCCTCGAGATAATCACGTGTGGTGCCGGGCTCGGAGCTCACAAGCGCCCGCTCATAGCCGACAAGACGGTTGAGCAGGCAGCTCTTGCCAGCGTTGGGTTCACCGAGGATAACGGTCTTCACGCCGTCGCGTAACATCTCGCCGTAATGACTTGTGGCAAGAAGCCGGCCAGTGTCCGCAAGAAGTTGCTGAATGCCGGCAAGCAGGGAAGATCGGTTCTCGGGCGGCAGATCTTCCTCGGGAAAATCGATGCAGGCCTCGACGTTTGCGAGCAGATCAAGCAGCCTGCTGATCATATCTTGCATGCGCCGGCCCAGTGAACCGCGGAGCTGTTGATTGGCAGCAGCAAGGGCGCGTTCGCTGTGCGCTTGGATGAGATCGACGACCGCTTCAGCCTGGCTCAAGTCGATCCGGCCGTTAAGGAAGGCTCTTTTGGTGAATTCGCCGGGCTCGGCGGGCCGGCATCCACGCGCAAAAAGATCATCTAATATCTTATGGACTATGAACAAGTTGCCATGGCAACTGATTTCAAGGATGTCCTCGCCCGTATAGGAGTTGGGCGCTTGGAAGTATATGTATACGGCGTCGTCGATGAGTATACCGGTCCGGTCGCGATAGTCGCCGTGGCGTGCGAGGCGGGGCAGGGGAGGCTCGTTGAAAATGGCCGCCCCAAGCTCAGCGACTAGCGGTCCGCTCGCACGCACGGTCGCAAGGGCAGAGGTGCCAACCGGCGTGGCCAGCGCAGCAATAGTGTCAGCGGAGTACGCCACACCGCCACCCAAACGAGGCTGTTGCTGAAGGCAAAAAGAAAGCGCTCCCGTTTTTGGGAGCGCTTTCTTTGACGTCCGGCTGATTCAGTTGTACTTCACTCGACCGGCGCACCACCCGTGACTTCAGTGCCGCCGGTAACGTTAACGCGGGCGAGGATCTCAGTTGAAATTTTCCCGGCCAGTTCGGGATTCTTGGCAAGGGCCTCTTTGGCTGCTTCACGCCCCTGCCCGATGAGTTCACCGTTGTACGCGATCCAAGCGCCTTTCTTCTCCAGGATCTTGTGCTGGAGGCCCAAGTCGAGAAGGGAGCCGGTTCGCGAGATACCCTCGTTGTACATGATGTCAAATTCGCACTCGGTGAATGGCGGCGCGACTTTGTTCTTCACGACCTTGATCTTGGTGCGGTTGCCCACGACCCTGCCGTCGGGCGTCTTCAGCTGGTCCTTGCGACGAATATCGAGGCGGAGCGAGGCAAAAAACTTCAAGGCGCGTCCACCGGGCGTCGTCTCCGGATTACCGAACATAACGCCGATCTTCTCGCGAATTTGATTAGTGAAGATGCATACACATTTGGTTCGGCTGACGACCGACGTCAGACGGCGCATGGCCTGACTCATGAGGCGCGCCTGCGCACCGACGGTCGCGTCACCCATCTGACCATCAAGCTCGGCCCGCGACACGAGCGCAGCGACGGAGTCGATGACAATGACGTCAATGGAGTTCGAGCGGATGAGAGTCTCGGCGATATTGAGCGCGTCTTCACCGCTGTCGGGCTGTGAAACGAGGAGTTCGTCGAGTTTCAGGCCGACGAGGCGGGCATACTTGGGGTCGAGCGCGTGTTCCACGTCAATGAAAGCAGCGAGGCCACCGCGGCGCTGGGCCTCGGCAATGACACTCAGACAGAAGGTGGTCTTGCCCGACGACTCGGGCCCAAAAATCTCGATGATACGGCCACGTGGCAGACCTCCGACGCCCAGGGTGAGGTCGATGGCGAGCGAACCCGTTGAGATGGTGTCGACCACCATGCGCGTCGCACTACCGAGACGCATGATGGATCCCTCGCCGAACTGTTTAGTGATGGCGGAGACGGCGAGTTCAATATTCTTGTCCCGCGCGGGGTCGGCGGCCCGGTCGGGCGGGTCAAAACGGGTGGGGGGAGGTGAGGCTTTGGCGGGGGCGAATTTGGACATGGAATTTATGGAATTAGAAACGCGATCGTTTTATGGAAAAGACAGCACCGGGCGGAGAAAGACGCAAGCGTGCGTACGTCACGCCTTTTTTCTGCAAAGCATCGTCCGGCGCAAACGAAAAGAAGTGCGAGGACAACGGGTGATGCAATGGCAAAGCCGCCCTCGGCGGAGCCCGTCTCATGAGCAGCCATAGTGGCACTTGAACCACTCCACGAACCTCCGCAAACCCTCCTCAAGGGGCACCCTCGGCTCGTAGCCGACCGCCGCGTGAATATTTGTGAGGTCAGCGCAGGTTACGGGCATCTCGGTCGCCAACGGCGGCAGCAGTTCCCATTGTGCTGTCCGGCCAAGAAGCGACTCGAGCATCCGCACGAAAAGCGCCATTTCGACGGGATGGTTGTGACCGACATTGAAAATACGCCAGGGCGGGATGGATTTTTCGGCAGGCGTATAGAGCAGGACCTTCAGGACACCGTCCACAATGTCGTCGATGTAGGTGAAATCACGCTGATAACGGCCATGATTGTAGAGCCTGACCGGCTTGCCTTCGCAGATGGCGCGAGCAAAGAGAATCGGCGTCATGTCCGGTCGCCCCCAAGGGCCGTAGACCGTGAAAAAACGCAGGCCGGTAAGACGCAAGCCGTGCATATGGGCGTAACTGTAGGCCATGGCTTCATTGGCCTTCTTGGTCGCGGCATAAAATGAGAGCGGATGTCCTGTATCGTCGTCTTCGCGAAACGGCACCCGCGCGTTCGCGCCGTAGACGGAACTGCTCGAGGCAAAGACCAGATGATGCGGCGGGCGCCGCCGGGCGGCCTCGAGCACGCTGGCGAAACCATCGACATTGCTGTGCACATAGGCCGCCGGGTTTTCGAGGCTGTAGCGCACCCCCGTCTGCGCACCGAGATGTGCGACATAATCCGGCCGGAAATGCTCATAGATGCCGCCGAACGCCGTCACATCGGCGAAGTCGGCCTTCACGAAACGGAAACCCTCCAGTTTCTCCAGCTCCGCGAGGCGCGCACGCTTCAACTCACCGGAAGCGTAATCGTTCAGGTTGTCCACACCGAGCACCTCGCACTTCTGCGACGAGACCAGCCGCTGGCAGATATGGAAGCCGATGAACCCGGCCGCGCCGGTTACGAGAACTTTCATCGGTCGGGGTTTAGACGAAAGGGTGGGGCGCCGCTAGGCAAATTTCCGAAGCACCATGATTGGGCGGCCGGCGGCCGGGGGTTATCCCCCTGAAAAAAGCCCAAGCTTTCTCTTGATTGCGCAGAAATCACACCTATAAGTTGCGCCGCCTTCGCCTCTCGGCATTGTTTAAGCATGAAGATTAGGGCATACTTGAAACCACACTGCGGTTGGTCCCGCGGCGTCCGCGCCATCATGCACAAATACAGTCTCGCCTATGAGGACATCGACATCCTCACCACCGGTGCAAACTACGAGGAGATGGTGCGCAAGTCAGGTCAGCCCCTTTCCCCTTGTGTCGAGATCGACGGCGTCATGCTGGCCGATGTTTCCGGCGAGGAAGTCGAGAACTACCTTCTCGCCAACGACCTCGTTAAACCCAACGACGCTCTGGCCGAGGAGGCGACCAACGGCGGCTGTGCGGACGGGGAGAATGCTAAAATGGCCACCAAAACCATCCGATTTTTCTGACGAGCCGACCCAGTCAAAACCATTTCAGTTTTCACAGGGCCGGCTCACGCACCGCGCGACCGGCCTTTTTTGCGCATGCATGAACGCCCTCAACCCTTCCACCCACGCCTGCTTGGCCATCGCGAAACATCCCTTGTCTCTGCCGACACTTTGTGGTCTCACCCTCTGCCCAGAAGAATCCAGTTTGCCATTGACCCGATGGTCAACGCTACACGGTATCCGAAAAAATGAACAAAAGAAGTGACAGCACCTCCGGCCCCCGGTCACGGCGGACCGGGCTGCCGCCGAAGCAAGGCCTTTACGATCCTTGGTTCGAGCATGATGCCTGCGGCGTCGGCTTTGTCGTCGATATCAAGGGACGCAAATCCCATCAGATTCTGCAGCAGGCCATCCAGGTGCTAAAGAACCTCGACCACCGTGGCGCGAGTGGCAGCGAGGCCAATACCGGCGATGGCGCCGGCGTACTGCTTCAGATGCCGCATGCTTTTTTTTCCGAGACGTGCAAGAAAACCCGCATTGCCCTGCCAGATCCTGCCGAGTATGGCTGCGGACTCGTTTTCCTGCCGCGCAATCCCACGCACCGCCGCCGTCTGGAGGAGCGCTTCGAGCAGATCGTCCAGTCAGAAGGGCAGAGTTTTCTCGGATGGCGCACCGTGCCCACCAACAGCGCGTCGCTAGGTGATACCGCCCGTTCGTGCGAACCGTTCATCCGGCAGATTTTCATCGGCCGGAGCAAGCAACTGGTCGATGACCTGGCATTCGAACGGAAGCTCTACGTAATCCGGAAGCGTGCCTACAATGAGATCCGCACCGCCGGCCTCGATGGTGGGGAATATTGGTATCTGCCAAGTCTGTCCTACAAGACGATCATCTACAAGGGCATGCTCCTGACCGAGCAACTGCCGGAATATTTTCCTGATCTGCGGGATCCGGCGATGGAGACCGCCCTCGCGCTTGTCCATTCGCGTTTCAGTACCAACACCTTCCCGAGTTGGGAACGCGCCCATCCGTATCGCTACATGGCGCATAATGGGGAGATCAACACACTGCGCGGTAACATCAACTGGATGCATGCCCGCGGCGCGCTCTTCGAGTCAGACCTATTCGGCGACGACATGAGGAAGGTGCACCCGGTCATCGACCCCAACGGCAGCGACTCGGCCATGTTCGACAACACGCTCGAAATGCTCGTGCTCACCGGCCGCTCGCTTCCACACGCGATGATGATGATGATCCCCGAACCGTGGTCCAACCATGAGAGCATGGACGATGCACGGAAGGCCTTCTATCAGTATCACTCCTGCCTGATGGAGCCATGGGATGGCCCGGCCTCCATTGCCTTCACCGACGGCAAGAAGATCGGCGCCGTGCTTGATCGCAACGGCCTCCGTCCCTCGCGCTATTATGTGACGAAGGATGACCGCGTCATCATGGCCTCCGAGGTGGGTGTGCTCGAAGTGCCGCCCGAGAACGTGCTCCTCAAGGGTCGCCTCCAACCCGGCCGTATGTTCCTCATCGATACCGAGGAGGGCCGCATCATCTCCGATGAAGAGATCAAGGGGAAGATCACGACCGAGCGCCCTTATCGCCTCTGGCTCAAGGAGCACCTCGTGCATCTTGATGATCTGCCGCCAGCGCCCACCCTGCCAGAGCCGGATGCCAAGACGCTGCTGCAGCGGCAGATTGCCTTCGGCTATACTTACGAGGATCAACGCATCCTTCTCACCCCGATGGCGTGCGATGGCGTTGAAGCCGTCGGCTCCATGGGCAACGACGCGGCCCTCGCGGTGCTCTCCAACAAGCCCCGGCTGCTCTACGATTATTTCAAGCAGCTCTTCGCCCAGGTCACCAACCCACCCATCGACTGTATTCGTGAAGAAATCATCACCTCGGCGGAAACGCGGCTCGGTTCCGAGGGAAACCTTCTGAACCCGCAGCCAACCGCGTGCCGTCGCGTGGAGGTGGAGTGGCCGATTCTCACCAACGAGGAGTTCGCCAAGCTGCGGCGCCTCAACCTGCCTGGTTTCAAGGTCGGAGTGCTGCCCATCCTCTTCCGCAAGACCCGCGGTGAGAAGGGCCTCGCCAAGTCCTTGGAGGAGCTATGCGTGATGGCGCGTCGCATGATTGAGGAAGAGGAAATCAACCTCATCATCCTCAGCGACCGCGGAGTGAACCAGGATTACGCGCCGGTGCCCGCGCTGCTCGCCGTCGCTGGCCTCCACCATTACCTCATCCGCGAAGGGTTGCGCACTCGCATCAGCATGGTGCTTGAGACGGCCGAGGCGCGCGAAGTGCACCACTTCGCGCTGCTGATCGGCTACGGCTGCAGCGCCATCAACCCCTACCTCGCCTTCGAAACGATCGATGAGATGATCCACGATGGCCTGCTGCCCAATGTGAACCACAAGACCGCCTGTAAGAACATCGTCAAGGCCGCCTCCAAGGGTGTCATCAAAGTGATGTCCAAGATGGGTATCTCCTCCATCCAGAGCTACCGCGGGGCGCAGGTCTTCGAGGCGGTGGGCCTCCGGCAGGATGTGGTGGACAGTTACTTCACGTGGACGCCATCCCGCGTGGGCGGCATCGGACTCGATGTCATTGCCCAGGAAGTTCTCGCGCGACACCACCAGGCCTTTCCTGAACGTCAGGTCAATGGCCACGTGCTCCCCGCGGGTGGCCAGTATCAGTGGCGCGATGATGGTGAAGCCCACCTTTTCAATCCCGAGACCATTCACCGGCTGCAGAAGGCGGTGCGTACGGGCAGTTACGCGGCCTTCAAGGAGTACGCGAAGCTCATCAACGACCAGTCGAAGAACCTCTGCACACTGCGCAGTCTGCTGGAGTTCAAGGCCGGCAGCCCGATCCCGGTTGATCAGGTGGAGCCAGCCGAAAGTGTCATGAAGCGGTTCAAGACCGGCGCGATGTCCTACGGCTCCATCAGCAAGGAGGCGCACGAGACGCTCGCCATCGCGATGAATCGCATCGGTGGCAAAAGCAACACCGGCGAGGGCGGCGAAGATCCCGCCCGTTATCAGCCACAGCCCAACGGCGATTCCCTCAACTCCGCCATCAAGCAGGTCGCCTCCGGCCGCTTCGGCGTCACGAGCGAGTACCTCGTCAACGCCCGCGAACTCCAGATCAAGATGGCCCAGGGTGCCAAGCCCGGTGAAGGCGGCCAGCTTCCCGGCACCAAAGTTTATCCTTGGATCGCGAAGACCCGCCTCACCACGGCCGGCGTCGGCCTCATCTCGCCACCACCGCACCACGACATCTACTCGATTGAGGATCTCGCGGAGTTGATCCACGACCTCAAGAACGCCAACCGCCAGGCTCGCATTAGCGTGAAACTCGTCGCCGAGGTCGGCGTGGGCACCATTGCCGCCGGGGTCGCCAAGGCGCACGCTGACGTCGTGCTCATCTCCGGCCATGACGGCGGGACCGGGGCTTCACCACTGACCTCGATCAAGCACGCCGGTCTGCCGTGGGAACTCGGTCTCGCCGAGACGCACCAAACCCTTGTGCTTAACAATCTCCGTGACCGCATCGCGGTCGAGACCGACGGCCAGCTGAAGACCGGCCGCGATGTCGCCATCGCCGCGCTGCTCGGTGCTGAGGAGTTCGGTTTCGCCACCGCGCCGCTTGTCGCCTCGGGCTGCATCATGATGCGGGTCTGCCACCTCAACACCTGCCCGGCCGGCATTGCCACGCAGGATCCGCGCCTGCGCGCCAAGTTCTCCGGCAGGCCGGAGGACATCATCAATTTCATGCGTTTTATCGCCGAGGAACTGCGAGAGATCATGGCCCTGCTCGGCTTCCGCACCGTCGAGGAAATGGTCGGCCGGGTCGACTGTCTCGAGCCGAGGAAGGCGGTCGATCATTGGAAGGCCAAAGGACTCGATTTCAGCAATATTCTTTACCAGCCCGATGTCGGCCCGGAGGTGGGCCGCTACTGCCAGATTCCACAGGACCACGGGCTGGAAGAATCACTGGATCTCACCGTGCTTCTCGCCCTCTGCAAGCCCGCCATCGAGCGCGGTGAGAAGGTCGTGGCGCAAATGCCCATCAGGAATGTCAATCGCGTCGTCGGCACCATCACCGGCAGCGAGGTGACAAAGAAGTGGGGTGCCCAGGGCCTGCCCGAGGACACCATCCGGGTCCACTTCCATGGTTCGGCCGGACAGAGCTTCGGCGCGTTCATGCCGAAGGGCATGACTTTCCTGCTGGAAGGCGACGCCAACGACTACATCGGCAAGGGGCTGTCCGGCGGCCGGATCATCGTGTTCCCGCCTGCCGGCTCCACCTTTGTGCCGGAGGAAAACATCATCGTCGGCAATGTGGCCTTCTATGGCGCCACCAGCGGCGAGGCTTACATCCGCGGCATGGCGGGCGAACGCTTCTGCGTCCGCAACAGCGGCATTAATGCCGTGGTCGAATCCGTGGGCGACCACGGATGCGAATACATGACCGGCGGCCGGGTCGTGGTACTGGGCCCGACCGGCCGCAACTTCGCGGCGGGCATGTCGGGCGGCATCGCCTACGCACTCGATGAGCAGGGCGACTTCGCCAGGAACGTCAACCTGCAGATGGTCGGTCTCGAAAAGATTGAGGACCCGGCGGAGGCCGCCGAGGTTCGCGCCATGGTCGAGAAACATTTCACCTACACGAAGAGCACGCGTGCCCGGCAGGTGCTCGACACTTGGGAGCAGAGGCTACCTCTCTTTGTGAAAGTCATGCCCAAGGACTACAAACGCGTGCTGGAGTGCATCAAGCGCGTCCACGAGCAGGGCTTGACCGGCGAAGAGGCCATCATGGTCGCTTTCGAGGAAAACGCCCGCGACCTCTCGCGCATTGGCGGCAACTAATTCCACCGCAACTCATCACCCGACACCGGACTTCACGACGATGGGCAAACCAACTGGATTCATTGAGTATCTGCGGGAACTGCCTGTGGACCGTGCGCCGCTGGAGCGCGTGCGCGACTGGAAGGAGTTTCACCACCACATGGAGGAAAAGAAGCTCCGCAACCAGGGCGCGCGTTGCATGGATTGTGGCGTTCCCTTCTGCCATACGGGCAAGCTTATCAGCGGCATGGCCTCCGGGTGCCCGATCCACAACCTGATTCCCGAGTGGAACGATCTGATCTACCGCGGTCTCTGGCGTGAGGCGCTCGAACGCCTGCACCAGACCAACAACTTTCCGGAGTTCACCGGCCGCGTATGTCCCGCGCCCTGCGAGGGCTCCTGCGTGCTCGGCATTACCACCCCTCCAGTCACGATCAAAAACATCGAGTGCAGCATCATTGACAAAGGGTGGGAGGAAGGCTGGGTGCTCCCAGAACCCCCCCGAATCCGCACCGGCAAGCAGGTTGCTGTTATCGGCTCCGGTCCGGCGGGCCTCGCCGCCGCCGCCCAGCTCAACAAAGCCGGCCACTGGGTGACGGTTTTCGAGCGTGCCGACCGTCTCGGCGGCCTGCTCATGTACGGCATCCCCAATATGAAACTCGACAAGCAGGAGGTTCTCCTGCGCCGCCTCGACCTCATGGAGCAGGAGGGCATCAAGTTCATCTGCAGCGCCAACGTTGGTGAAAACGTCGAGCCGCAAATCTTCCTTAAGGAATACGCCGCCACCGTCATCTGCACCGGTGCCACGCAGCCTCGCGACCTTCCCATCGAAGGCCGCGATCTCAAGGGCGTGCATTTCGCGATGGAATATCTCACCGCCAACACCAAGACGGTGCTCACGGGCAATCCAGACGCGAGCCCAGTCCACGCCCGTGGCAGGGACGTCGTGGTCATCGGCGGTGGCGACACCGGCACGGACTGCGTCGGCACCGCCATGCGGCAGGGGTGCAAGAGCCTCGTGCAGATTGAAATCCTGCCCAAGCCACCCATGGAGCGCGCCGCAGACAACCCCTGGCCCGAGTGGCCCAAGGTTTACCGTCTGGACTACGGCCAGGAGGAGGCCGTCGCGAAGTACGGAGCCGATCCGCGCATCTATTTCACCACGGTAAAAAAATTCATTGGCGACGGTGAAAATTGCGTGAAGAAACTCGTCACCATCCAGGTCAAGTGGGAGAAAAACGACAAGGGTCAGTTCGTACCGAAGGAGCAGCCCGGCACCGAGGAGACACGACCGGCGCAGCTCGTCCTGCTGGCGATGGGTTTTCTCGGTCCCGAGCAGGCGCTCCTCAAGGACCTCGGGGTCGAGGTCGACGCCCGCAGCAACATCAAGGCCGAGCACGAAAAGTACACGACCAACCTCAAGGGAGTGTTTGCCGCCGGCGACTGCCGGCGCGGCCAGAGCCTTGTGGTATGGGCCATCAACGAAGGCCGCGGCGCCGCCCGCGAGTGCGATCGCTACCTGATAGGCTCCACCGACCTGCCGTAGAAGACAAAAACGATCCATTGATCACGGAGTCCTTCGGGCACATTATTGCGCCGGCAAATTTATAATAAAAACCCAGTTTTCGGCACTTATTTCGCCACCGATATTGCGGCTATAGATGTGTATCAGTGATCAATAAGAAACGGGATTCGACGATTCCTCATTCCTATCGCAACCGAAGAGACTTGGAACCCATGAAACTGGTCGAAGAATTCAGAAGAATCGCGAGCGATATAAGAATTCTCGATAAAGCGGCAGAGAGAGAGATGTACAGTCATGACATCGGCGATGTCCCGCCGATCCTGACTAATACTTTTTTTAAAACGCAGCCCGATCTTGTGGTCCAGCCCAGGAACGTAGCGGAGATAAAACAGGTCCTCGCGTTTGCCAATGAGCGGAAGATTCCCGTGATTCCGCGCGGCGCAGCCTCGTGGGGTTTCGGCGGCGTGATCCCGACAAACGCCGGGATCGTCATCGATTTGTCTCCCTTCCGAAATATCCTTGTGCTCGATACCGCACAAAAGACCGTGACCGTCGAAGCGGGTGCCCGGTGGAGCGACATCGATATCACCGCGAAGAAAGAGGGCCTGTGTTTACGAACTTACCCCTCGAGCAAGTTCTCGACGGTGGGCGGCTGGGTTTCGACCGGTGGCTACGGCATCAACAGCTTCAAATACGGCCACCTGGCAAAGCAGATCGTATCCATGACGGTCGTCACCGGTTCCGGGGAAATCAAGAAGCTCACACCCGCCGACCGCGATTTCCCGTACTTCATCTCCACCGAGGGAGAGTTCGGCATCATTGTCGAGATAACCCTCAAATTGCGGGAGGTTCCCCGGGCGTCCTACCCACATCTTCTCTATTTTCCGGGCGATCCGGAAGCCTTCGCTTTCATCGAGCGTCTCGTGCAGCGCAAGGTCCGCCAGGAGCTCAACCCCAATGTCATCCGGTTTTTGGATGAAAACCATCTGAGCGACACGAACGAAGTGATGCGGGCTGCCCTCTTCAAGAAAGCCGCCGGCGTCCTCGTGGAATTCGATAACGTCGAAGACGATGATCGATTTGTTCGATTCCTGACCCAAACGGGGTGTTTCAAAGAAGCGCCGCGCTACGTGGCCGGCTACTTGTGGAATGAGCGCCTGTTCGGCATGAAAACAAAACGCCTGGGACCGACGATCCTGGCGAGTGAAGTCGTTATCCCGATCACGGCGGCCGCGGCCTTCATTGCCATCGCGAAAAAACTGGGCCGCCGTTTCGCGGTGGAGATATGCATCGACTCCTACATTGTCGATGAACACCGGGCGCTCATCATGTCGACGTTTCTGTGCGACTCCCGGAGCAGGAGGTACTACGTTGATCTGCCTTTGGCCACCATGCTCACCCATGCCGCGGTGAAGCTGGGTGCGGAACCCTACGGACTTGGTCTTTGGAATGCCGCCTTTGTCAACTATCTACACAGCCGCGATAAACAGCGAGACTTGAAGTCCTATAAGGCGGAGGTGGATCCGAACAACATCCTGAACCCGGGAAAATACTTCGGGGTCAATGCGAATATGGTCTCGACCCTGGTCTTCCATCCCGCCGTTTTTGGATTCTCCATGAATCTCTTGACGCTGCTGTCACCGGTCATCGGGAAGGCGGCCACGACGCTTTTGGGCAAGGACCGGAAGGTGGATCAACTCGATTTCGAACTCAGCGTCCACGCGTGCGCGAAATGCGGGAATTGCCTGGCGGTATGCCCGGCGTATCTGGTTACCCAGAACGAAGCGGTCAGCGCAAAAGGCAAAATCGCCCTGGCCAAGAAGTTCCTGAATAACAAGAAAGTGACGCGGGAAGAAGCGGCCAATGCCTTCATGTGCATGCATTGCCGGGCCTGCGAGGAGATCTGCCAGACGAA
>CAJAKX010000446.1 GCA_903940425.1 uncultured Opitutia bacterium
TCTTCACCGCCGCGGCTTTCGCCGCGGACGACAATGCCAACGACAAACCCGTCAACCAGACCCCGGTGGCTCTCGATCCCGTCGTGGTCACCGGCGAGCTCGACAAGGCCCGCGAGGACATCGTGCCGAGCCTCGGGGCCACCGCTTATCAAATCGACAAGATCCAGATCGACACCCAAGTCATTGGCGCCAACGCCAATTTCAGCGGCGTGCTGCTGCACGTCCCCGGCGTGGCGCAGGATTCCTTCGGGCAGGTCCACCTGCGCGGCGAGCACGCCAACCTCCAGTATCGCATCAACGACGTCCTTCTGCCCGAAGGCATCAGCGGCTTCGGCCAGGAGCTCGACACCCGGTTCGTCCAGACCGCCTCGGTGCTCACCGGCTCGCTGCCCGCGCAATACGGCTACCGCACGGCCGGCGTGGTGGACATCCACACGCGGAGTGGCACGCCGGCCCTGGCGGGCGATGTCGCCCTCTATGGCGGCAGCTTCGACACCCTGCGCGCCAGCGCGGAAGTGACCGGGTCGCAGGACAGGCTCCACGCCTACGTCACCGCCAGCGACAGCACCAGCGGCATCGGCATGGAGAATCCCACCGCCAGCCGCGATCCGCTGCATGACCGCACGGACCAGTTCAAGGTGTTCGGCTATTTCTCGGACGTCATCGACTCCACCAGCCGCCTCAACCTCATGATCAGCGGCTCCTCCTCCCGTTTCCAGATTCCCAACAATCCCGGGCAGACGGCGGCCTTCACGCTTGCCGGTGTCAGCAGCTTCGATTCCGCCAGCCTAGACGAAAACCAGCGCGAGGAAAACGACTACGCCATCCTCGCCTACCAGCGGACCGTGGATGGCTTCAGCGCGCAGCTCTCCGCTTTCGCCCGCTACAGCCTCGTGCAGTTCACGCCCGACCGCGCCGGCGACCTCATTTTCAACGGCGTGGCCAGCGCCGTGCATCGCGACCTGACCGGCGGCGGCTTCGAGGCCGACCTCAAGTGGTCCGCCGCCGCGACACACACCGTGCGCGGCGGTCTGCTCCTCACCGGCACCAACGCCGGCATGCGCACCACCACGACGGTCTTTCCGGTCGACGCCAACGGCGACCAGACCTCCACCACCCCCTTCGACCTTCCCGACAACCAGCGCAAGCTCGGCTGGCTCTATGGCGCCTACCTGCAGGACGAGTGGAAGCCCGCTGCCGGGTTCACGATCAACTACGGGGCGCGCGCTGATCTCTCGCAGGCTTATGTAACGGAGGACCAGCTCAGTCCCCGCGTAAACGTCGTTTATCAACTCAGCGAGTCGACCAGTCTGCATGCCGGCTACGCCCGTTATTTCACGCCGCCGCCGCTCGAGCTCGTGCAGACGTCGAGCCTCAACAAATTCAACGGCACGACCAATGCGCCGGAGATCGCCGCCAGCTCGCCGGTGCGCTCCGAGCGCGCCCATTACTTCGACGCCGGCCTCTCGCACCAGTTCACGTCCGCTTTCACCGCCACGCTCGATGGCTACTCCAAACGCGCCACCAATCAGCTCGACGAGGGCCAGTTCGGCCAGGCGCTCATCTTCTCGCCGTTCAACTACCGCCGCGGGCGTGTCTATGGCGTCGAACTGACCACCAACTACACGCAGGACGGATTCTCCGCGTACGCCAATGTCGCCCTCAGCCGCGCCACCGGCCGGGAAATCGTCTCGGGCGAATTCCAATTCGGTCCGGATGAACTGGCCTACATTGCCACACACGACGTGTCCCTCGACCACGACCAGACCGTGAGCGCATCCACCGGCGGCTCCTACCGGTTTGGCGGCACGGTGATCTACGCCGACCTGCTCTACGGCAGCGGCCTGCGCCGCGGTTTCGCCAACACCGAACACCTGCCCGCCTACCATCCGTTCAACCTCGGTGTGGAGCACACCTTCAGGCTGGCCGGCACCCGTGAGCTGCACCTCCGCCTCGACGTGGTGAACGTCTTCGATGAAATCTACGAACTCCGCGATGGCTCCGGCATCGGCGTGGGCGCGCCGCAGTTCGGCCAGCGGCGCGGCCTCTATGGCGGACTAACCCTGGCATTCTGACCGGCTGGGCCACTCAGGATTCCGGCCTTACGCCTCCAGGCCGAAGACCGCCTTGACGTAGTTGTCGACATTGAAGGGCTGCAGGTCCTCGGCCTGCTCGCCAAGGCCGACGAAATAGACCGGCAGCTTCAGCTCGCGCCAGATGCCGACGATGGCGCCGCCGCGCGAGGTGCCGTCGAGCTTCGTCACGACGAGGCCGGTGAGGCCGAAGCTCCGGTGGAAAATCTTGGCCTGCTCGATGGAGTTGGCGCCCAGCGAGCCGTCGATCACCAGCCAGGCGTGCTGCGGCGCCGCCGGGTCATGCTTCTGCAGCACGCGGCGGATCTTCGCCAGCTCCTCCATGAGGTTGCTCTTGGTGTGCAGGCGTCCGGCGGTGTCGATGACGAGACAGTCGCGGCCGCGCGCCTTCGCGGCCTGCCAGGCATCGAAGGCCACCGCGGCGGCGTCGGCGCCGGTGTGGCTGGCGACCAGCTCAAGGTCGAGCCGCTGCGTCCACGTCCGCAACTGCTCGATGGCTGCGGCGCGGAAGGTGTCGCACGCGGCGACGGTCACCGATCGGCCGTCCTGCTTGAGCATCCAGGCCAGCTTGGCCGCGGTGGTGGTCTTGCCCGAGCCGTTGACACCAATGAGGCAGATGACCTCGGGATTGGCTGACCCGCCGGGACGGCGGTTTCCGCCCTCCAACCGGCCTTCGCTCCCGGCCAGCACGCGTCGCAGCACGGCGGCACCGATGGCGGCGGCCTCCTGCCCGCGGAGTTCCCGTTCCTGCTGGTGGGCGCGCTTGATCTCCTCGAGAATTTCCGTGGTGGTCGCGACGCCAAAGTCGGCCGTGTACAGCGCCTCCTCCAGCGCCGCGAGCGACGAGGCGTCGAGCGCGCGGCCGGCGAACAGCGACTGGGTTTTGTCGGCGATGCCGCGGGCCGTCCTGGTCAGACCATCCTGGAATTTCTTGAGGAGAGAGCGCATCGCGAGGAATCAGCCACGGATGGACGCGGATGCAGAATCACGCATCCGTGTCCATCCGTGGTCAAAATTCATTCCGTGGCCGCCTTGCGCGCGTCGCGTCCCAGGTCGCCCTTCAGCCGGTCGAGGATGCCGTTGATGAACCGCTTGGCGTCGGCGTTGGAAAACTGCTTGGAGAGGTCGATGGCCTCGTTGATGGAGACGACCGGCGGGATGTCCTTCCGGCACAGCATCTCGAAGATGGCCAGGCGCAGGATGGCGAGGTCGATCTTGGCGATGCGGTCGAACTCCCAGTTTTGCGCCAGTGCGCGGATCTTCGCGTCGATTTCGCCGACATGCCCGATGGTGCCGTGGATCAGCTCCTCGCCGAACGCATACTGGTCGCGCGGCTTCTCGAGGCCCTCGAAAAACACCCGCAGATCCTCGGCCAGGTCGGCCGGCGGGTTGAGGCTCCACGCGTACAGGTATTGCAGCGCGGCCACGCGGCCGTCGCGGCGCTCGGCATACTGGCCCTTGCTCATCGGGAAAGCTTTCGTCGGAGGGTGGCCATGGCGAGCGCGGCCTGGGCGAACTCCGCGCCGCGGTCGATATGGCCGAAGCAGCGCTCCTGGGCCTGCCGCACGTTTTCGGCGACGATGACTCCGTTGATGACCGGAACGCGCGCCTCGAGGGCCACGCGCATCAATCCCTGGGAGGCGGCCTCGGCCACCAGCCCGTAGTGCAGGGTTTCGCCGCGGATGATGACTCCGAGGGCGATACAGACATCGAGACTGTGGCGCCGGCAAAGCAGCTGCACGGCGACCGGCAGTTCGTTCGAGCCGGGGACGCGCACGAGGACGATCCGGCGCTCCCCCACCCCGGCGGCGCGCAGTTGGACCTGGACCTGGTCCAGCAGCGCCTCGACGAAGCGTTCATTGAAACGCGCCGCGGCGATGCCGACCGTCAGGGCGGATCCATCGATGGCGGAGGAAGTGGGCGCGAGACGACTCATGGGGAAACCGGACACCGGAAACCGGATTGCGCACGGCTGCAAAACAAAAAGCTAGGATGAACGGCGGACTTTCGCTCCGGTCCCCGGCAACTACAGACCGCGATGGTCACAGTGGCACCTGCTCCACGATTTCCAGCCCGTAGCCGTCGAGGCCGACGACCTTGCGCGTGCTGTTGGAGAGCAGGCGGATCCGGCCGAGGCCGAGGGCGCGCAGGATCTGCGCGCCGGTGCCGTAGTCGCGAAGGCTCATCGGCGAGACCGCCTCGCCCGGCGCGGCGTTGAGGCGGCGCAGCAGCACCTCGCCGGCGTTCGCCGGCTCCATGTAAAGCACCACACCCCGCCCGGCCCGGGCAATCGCCTCGAGCGAGGCGGCGAGCGCGCGGCTGCTGCCCATGCCCTTGGCGCGAAACACGTCGGTGAGCGGGTTTTCACTGTGCACCCGCACCAGTGTCGGCTCGGCGCCGGGCTGCCCCATGGTGAGCGCCAGATGCTGGCGGTTGTCGAGCGTGCCGCGGAAAACATGCAGGGTGAAGTCGCCGAACTCCGTCGGGAACGGCTTGGTGCAGACGAGTTCGACCAGCTGGTCGCGTTTGACCCGGTATTCGATGAGCTGCGCGATGGAAATCATCCGCAGTCCGAACTTGCGCTTGAACTCCCCGAGTTCCGGCAGCCGCTGCACGGTGCCGTCGTCGTTGACCAGTTCGCAGAGCACGCCGGCCGGGAAAAACCCGGCGAGGCTGGCGAGGTCGACCGCCGCCTCGGTGTGTCCCGCGCGTTCCAGCACGCCGCCGGGTCGCGCGCGCAGCGGGAAGACATGCCCCGGCTGCACGAGCTGTTCGGGGTGCGCCTGCGGGTCGGCGAGGATGCGGATGGCCTGCGTGCGGTCGTGGGCGCTGATGCCGGTGGTGACGCCCTCGGCGGCGTCGACGCTCACGGTAAAATCCGTCCGCCGCGATTCGCGGTTGTGACCCACCATCGGGCCGAGCCCGAGGCGCTTGAGCTGGGGCTCCACCGTGGGCACGCAGATGATGCCGCTGCAGTAACGGATCATCATGCCGACCGTCTGGGGCGTGGCCCTGGCCGCGGCCATGATGAGGTCGCCCTCGTTCTCCCGGTCCTCGTCATCCGTCACAATGACCAGCCGGCCGGCGGCGATGTCCTGGATGGCGGACTCGACGGAATCGAACGACGGGTTGGCGGTGCTGACGGACACGGTGAACCCCCGACCAAATCGGGGTGCAAGGGCGCCCACGGTCTCGCGAAGTTTGGCGGGTGTCAATCGCCCCCCGGGAGGCCGCGCCACCGCCGGCGTTACTGTCGGAAATCTATGACGTAACTCTCGGCCGCGTCATTGCGGTTCTCGACGAACAGGGAGAGGTAGAGTTTGAAGACGAGGGGGGGGCGGACAAAGGTGCCCGAAGTCAGCGCCGTGCCGTCGCCATTGGGATTCAACACGGTGCGCTCATCCCCCAGCCTGTACTTCACCGGCCAGCGGGCCGTCGCCCGGACGACATCCACCTGCACCGGCTTCTTTTTGGCGTCGTAGAACGACAGCTTGAAGTTGCCGTTGTCCACGAGAATGCCGAGGAAGCCGCCCTTGGCCCGCGGAATGATGATCCCGGGGATCTGCGGCTCCGGTTCCGGCTCCGCGGGGTTTTGGGCGCCGGGTGCCGCTGGCGGGCCTTTGTTTACGTTGGCTTTTTTCGTCGCAACCGGTTTCGACGGTGGAACGGCGGCGGCATCCTGGGCCGGCATTGGCGCCGCGATTCCCAGCGACGCGGCCAGCAGCAGTGTCTTCATCAAGCAGGCGTTGGACATCATGGAGGGAAAGATGACTGGCTAAACCTAATGCATGCCGCCCCGTCCGCAAGCCGCATCACCCCTCACCTCGAGGTTTACGCGGATTTTGCATCGGCGGAAAACCCGGCAAGGCACGTCCGCTCAGGGCTTTTGCCGCCCCTGACGCTGCCGTTCAGCTTTGAGTTTCTTCCAGCGCGCCAGGCGCTCGGCGATGGCGGCTTCGGCGCCGGTCGTCTTGGGAGTGTAGAGCATAAGCGGCTTGGTCAAGTACTCCTGGCCGGAGATGGCCTCGGGAAACTCATGGCTGTAGAGATAGTCCTTGCCGTGGCCCATGCGCTTCGAGGCCTGGCCGCCGGTGTCGCGCAGATGGATCGGCACCGCCTGGACGGGCTGGTCGGCGAGGGCCGCCTTCGCCGCGGCGAGCGCCTGGCTGGCCGAGTTGCTTTTGGCGGCCATGGCAATGTAGAGCGTGGCATGGGCGAGTGTGAGCTCCGCCTCGGGCAGACCGATGAAATCCACGGCATGGTGCGCGGCCACGGCGAGCGGCAGCGCCTGTGGATCGGCCAGGCCGATGTCCTCCGACGCCAGGATGACCAGGCGGCGCGCGATGAAGCGCGGGTCCTCGTCGCCGGCGAGCATCTTGGCGAGCCAGTACAGCGCGGCGTCAGGATCACCGCCGCGGCAGCTCTTGATGAAGGCGGAGATCGTGTCGTAGTGCTCGTCCTCGTCGGCGTCGTAGCGGATGCGGCGCTCGCGGGCAAAGATCTCCAGCTCGGCGGCGGTGACCGCGGTCTTCCCGGGCAGACTGAGCACAATGACCTCGAGCGCGTTGAGCGCCCGGCGCAGGTCGCCGTCGCAGAGGTTCGCCAGGTCGAGCAGCACCTTGTCGGCGGCGGTGCAGCCGCGCCTGCCGAGGCCGCGTTCCGGATCGGCCAGCGCGCGCTTGAGCACGGCGACGATGTGGGCGGAGGTCAGCGGGTCGAGCCGGAACAGATGGCTGCGGCTGAGGAGCGTCGGATTGACGTAGAAGCCGGGATTGTGCGTGGTGGCGCCGATCAGGCGCACGCTGCCCTCCTCCACGTCGGGCAGCAGCAGATCCTGCTGCGACTTGTTGAAGCGGTGCAGTTCGTCGATGAAGAGAATCGTGGCGGCCTCGGGCCGGCGGCGCGCCGTGGCCAGAATGTCGCGCAGCTCGGCGACGTTGGACATGACGGCGTTGACCCGCACAAAGCGGCTCCCCGTGTCGCGGGCGATGGCCTCGGCCAGCGAGGTTTTGCCGCTGCCGGGCGGGCCGTAGAAAATCAGGCTGCCGAAGCGGTTGCTGGCCACGAGGCGCGGCAGCAGCCCGCCGGGTCGCAGGATGTGTTCCTGGCCGACCATCTCGGACAGCGTGCGGGGGCGCATGCGGGCCGCGAGCGGCTGGGCCGCGGGCCGGCGTCCGGCGGCGGCAGGGGCGGAACGTTCGCGGGCCGGCGGCGCCGGCTCTTCCGCCGCAAACAGATCGCTTTGCTCGCCGTCGTTCATGACCCTCCCTGCATGGCAGGAATCCCGGCCGTTGGAAAGGCTTCTTGAAAATGTGTTCGATTACGCGAAATTAATGACTAGAAAAATCAGCATGCCCACCACCACCGAGCCTCCCGTCGCCCTCACCATTGCCGGTTCCGACAGCGGCGCGGGCGCGGGCATCCAGGCCGACCTGCTGACATTCGCGGCGCACGGGGTCTTCGGCACGACCGCCATCACCTGCCTGACGGCGCAGAATCCGGACGGGGTCACTGCCATCAAGGCACTGCCGGCGTCGTTCGTGGCGGAGCAGGTCCGGCAGGTTCATCGCTACTTCAAGGTGCGCGCACTGAAAACCGGCATGCTCTACTCCGCCGGGATCATCGGCGTGGTGGCCGATTTCCTCCAGGCCCAGCGCGAAATCCCGGCGGTCATCGATCCGGTGATGGTGGCGACAAGCGGTGCCGTGCTGCTCAAACCCCAGGCGCTGGCCGCGCTGCGGAGAAAACTCCTGCTCCTCGCGGCGCTGGTCACGCCCAACCTCGATGAGGTCGGGGTGCTGCTGGGCGAGAAGCCGTCGACGCCGGCCGCGATGGCCCGGGCCGGCCGGCAGCTCGCCCAAACCTACGGCGTGCCCTTTTTCGTCAAGGGCGGACATTTGCCGGGCGAGGATCTGACCGACGTGCTGGCGAGGCCGGACGGCCAGGTCAGGGCGTACACGGCGCAACGCGTGACCGGCGTCGACACGCACGGCAGCGGCTGCACCCTCTCGGCGGCGATCGCGGCCAATCTGGCAAAGGGACTGGGTTTGGACGACGCCGTGGAGGCCGCCCGCGTGTACCTGCGGCATGGACTGGAACGAAGCCTCGTTCTCAGCGGCCGGCGGTTCATCAACCACCGGCCGTAAAATCATGAGCCCCGGCCGCCACGGCCAGCGCGCACCCCTGCTGTGGCTGTTGCTGCCCCTCATGGCGGGTCTGGCTGCGGGGAGGGTTTGGGATGCGTCCCCGGTCTTCCTGCTGGCGCTGGCCGCCCTGATGGCGGCCGCGGCGATTCCCCTGTCCGCGAGCAGGAAACCGGCCGCTCGCTGCGCCTGGCCCGTTTTTCTCACCCTGACGGCCGGCCTTGCGGGCATGGCTTATTTCCAACTGCGGCTCAACCGTCTGTCCGCCTGGGAAACGCTCCCCGCGCGCGAGGCGCGGCTGAGGTTGCAGGTGGAGCGCACGTTTCCGCCGCCGACGAGAGGGAGGCGAACCAGCGGCTTCGCGATGGTGACGGGAGCCGACCCCCATCTGCGTGATCTCACCGGCCAGCGGCTGTATTTTTCGCTCAACCTGCCACCCGGCGCCCCGCCGCCATTGCGCTCAAGCGAAATCATGGCAGTGGGTCTGCTCGATCCGCTGCCCCGGCACCGGCGCACCGAAGGGTTCGACGACTACATCGCCGGCGCTGGCATGACCTTCAAGTTCACCCGCGGCCGGTGGCTGGGCGAAGTGACGCCGCCCTCGCGCTACCAGCGATTCTGCCGGGCGGCGGAGCAGCGGTTTTATGCGATCCTGGGCGCCGGACTCGCCGACCAGCCGGCCCTCGCCGCCATCCTTCGGGCCATGATGCTGGGCCAGAAGCAGGAGATGAGCGAGGAGCAGCAGGAACTTTTCATGCACAGCGGCACCATGCATCTTTTCGCCATCAGCGGCCTGAACATCACCGCGATCGCCCTCAGCGTGCAGATTCTGCTTTCCCTCCTGCGCGTGCCGCGTCTCGCGGCGGCGGCCGCCGGCCTCTCGGCGCTCTGGCTGTACGTCGCCATCACCGGCACCAGCCCCTCGGCGGTGCGCGCCTTCCTGATGTGCGCGCTGTTCATCGCCTCGTTCTCGCTCCGCCAGCCCGGCAATGCGCTCGCGGCGCTGGTGACGTCCGCGCTGCTCATCCTGTTGATCGAGCCGATGCAGCTTTTCAGCGCCAGCTTCCAGATGTCGTACGGCATCGTCGCGGTGCTGCTGCTGCTGGGCCTGCCGCTGGCGGAGGCGTTGCAGGCCCGCTGGCCGTTGTTCGCCTCCCTGCCGGAGGTGACGTGGGGCTGGCACCGGCGGCTTGTTGATTGGGCATGGCGCGGGTTGCTCGGCATGCTCGGGATCGGCCTGGCCTCATCGCTGGTCAGCACGGTGTCGACCCTGCAATTCTTCCAACTCCTCACTCCCGGGGCCCTGGCCGTCAACCTCGTGCTGATTCCCATTTCCACCTTTGTCATCGGGGCCGGATTTTTGTCGCTCCTGTGTGGACTGGCTGGCTTCACCGCCGGCAGCGTGCTTTACAACCACGCGGGAGCGCTGCTGCTGTGGGTGATGGATTTTCTGCTGCGAATGGCCATGGCAGTGCCCGGCGTTTATCATACGGCGCGGTTCCGCACGGCCTGGTTGGGTCCGGCGGGGCACGCGGCGCTGCTCGCCCTGTGTCTGGCGGGTTACGCCTGGCACTGGCGGCGGGAGCGCGGCGGTTTCTGGCCCCCCTTTATCCTGGTGGGGCTGCTGGTGATCTTCGGAGTGAAGTTCGGGGGATGACGCGCCCCCGGTGCAGATCGAATGTCCGGAAAGGTTCCGGCATTGCTTCGGCCGCGGGTTCCGTGTGTTCTGAGGGCTCCCGACTTCCCTCTATGAAAAGCGCCTACGAACTTGCCATGGAACGTCTCCGGGTCACCGACCCTGACGCCGGTTCCCCGCTCACATCCGACCAGAAGGCCCGGCTTGCCGAGATCGACCGCATTTATCAGGGCAGGACCGCCGAGCGGGAGATCTTTTTGAAGAAACAGCTCGACGACCTGCTGGCCGCGAGCAATTGGGAGGAGGCCGAAAAGGTCAAAAAACAGCTCGCCGGTGAAAAGGCGCGCCTCGCGGAGGAAAGGGAGGAGGAGAAGGAAAAGGTGCGCCGGGCAAAAGCCCGCCGGGAGGCCTAGGCGTCCGGCCAGGCCTCGCGCCCCACGGTCCTGCCCGCAGTTCAAACCACGAACTCAAACTCCGCCACGAGCACGTGATGATCCGAGGCCAGCGTGGGCTTCACCGCATGGCGCACCGGCCGCAGATGACGGTTGTAGAACAGGTGGTCGAGCACGTAGGGCCGGCGGCGCCAGGTGACCTCGCTGGTCTGCACGGTTTGATACCCCGCCGAGGTGAACTGCTGCACCAGCGAACCGTGCTTGCTGACGTTGAAATCGCCTCCGAACAGCGTGGGGCCCGTCGCCTCGCGCAACTGGTCGACGACGAACTGCCGCTGGCTGTTGTGCTCCTCGCTGGTGGCGTTGAGCATGAAGAAGGCCAGCAGGTGGGTGTTGAAGAGCTGCAGCGCCCGGCCGGCAATCCGGGTCTTCGCCCCGATGAGCAGGCGGTCGGTGGGAGTCCGCCTCGCCCCTTGGAAATCAAACTCCACCGCCGGCGAAGGCAGGTCGCGGCGCACGGTGTCGCTCAGCGGGGTTTTCGCCAGGATGGCCAGTCCGATGCCAAAGGGCAGTTCACGCGGGTCCGCCTTGGGATAAGAGAAAAAACTGTGATACCCGGCGAGCGCGGCGCGCAAACGCATGAAGTTGGGCGGCGGCTCGGGTTGCACGCCGCCGGGCCGGCCCTGCTCGACTTCCTGCAGGAACACGATGTCCGCATCGTGGCTGCGGATTTCGGCGATGGTCAGGTCAAGGTTGATCGGGGCGACATCCGGATTGGCATCATTCCAGTTCTGCCCGAACTGCATATTGAACTGCAGGACCTTGAACGCACACATGGGGCGAAGCATTAATGCCAGAAGGAGGACTCGATGGAGGGTGGCGGCCCTGGCTGGTAGGGAGAGGCCCGGAGCGGCGCAATCACCCGGGTGCGTCAGGCAAGGTCATGATTTGCAGCTGATTGGCATGTTTTCGGCCGTCCACCCATTCGCAAGTCAATTTTCGACGAAGATCCCGCTTCGACCGTTCATTCCGGCTCGGCGGTGCCCTCCACCACCCACTCCTTTGCCTCGGGAACCTGTTTGAAGAATTCACCGAGGGCGGCACTCAGGTGTTCGGCGTAGCGAAAATGCGCGCCCATGCCGGTGCGGAGTTCGGCCTCGTAGATGAATTTATCGGCGTGGGTGCCATGCTCGAACGGCGTCTGCGCCCCGAGCAAAAGCGAATAAATGTAGGCGGGTGAACCGCGCCGGAGCAGTTCGCGCGTCAAGGCGAGCTGGTCGCCGAGCAGCGCGGCGTGCGGTGCGGGCGGCACCTCGGGCGGCAGGTAGAAGCCGGCCTGGATGAGCGGCGTGTAGCGATGGCCGGTGCGGTGGCGGTTGAGGTCGCGCAGTTCGGCAATGGCCAGGTTGTTCCAGGCAAATGTCACCCGCATGCGGCGGATGGCCGGGCCGCACTGCCCATAGCGGTTGGCCCGGTGGCGCAGGGCTTCGCCGATTGGCTGGGTTTCCGGCAGCCACGGCGGCGTGGCGCGGTCGGCTTTCACCCACACGGCGTCAGCGAGCGGTTCGGCGGAGAGGCGCTCGAGTCCGAGCCGGAGCGAAGCGGCCAGTTCCTGCCGCGCCTGCTCCTGGTGCGATGATTCCGCGAAGCTGTGGCGCATCAGCCGCGGGGAGAGCTTGAGCAGCTCCTCGCGGATGGCTTGGGCGGCGGCGCGGGCCTCGGACTGCGGGAGCGAATCGAGGTGTTGCACCGTCTGCGCCCACATGCGCGAGGTTTGCACCAGCGCGAGGCTGGTGCGGGTGGCCAGCGGCACGAAGTAGCGGGCGCGGTCGAGGGCGTAGTTCTTGCGGATGCGCGCCACGACGGCGGGCCGGGCGTCCTTCGGCAGGCGCACGCGCCCCGGCTCGGCTAGGCTGAGTTCATCGAGCCGCGCATACTCGGCGTGATAGGCCGCGAAGGCGCGGGCCATGAGCTCCCGCCAGCGCGGCGCGAGATCCCCGGGCATCCCGAGCTCCCCGGCCGACGGCAGGTTCGACGCATCCATCGCAATGTAGCGCGTGCTCGATTCCTGGCCGTCGGCCATCGGAGAAATCTCAAACAATTTATAGGCAAGCCACATTGAGACGTTGTCGACGGCGACGGCCAGGCCACCGGTGAGGCCGCCGATGGAGGCGTGGCCATAATCGACAAACTTCAAAATACGGTCAATGGACTCGTCGGGATGGGCGACGTCGACCTTCTCCAGAATCCTTGTGAGGCCCTCGTTACTGCGGGAATAGCGCGCCAGAACGGAGGCGAGGAGTTCCGGCGTGACCTGGGGCAGACCGGCGGCGGTCGGGGGCGGAACAAGGGCGAGTCCGGTGACTTTCATGCGGCGGGGCTGAACACCGTCGGCGCGTTCAACGCGTGACCAGCCATGCGCCCAGCGGCCCCTGGTAGAAACCGAGGATGACCGAGGCAAACGCCAGCACGACCATCGTCACGCCGGCGGTCAGGCCCACGCGGGCAATCACCGGCGGCGCCGCATCCCCAGCCATCGGCGGCGGACGCCACGCCGGGAAGAACGCGGCCTTGATCCAGCCGAAGTAGTAATAGATCGAGACCACGACGCCGGCGACGGCCACCAGCAGCAACCAGTAGAGGGACGGCAGATAGGCCGCGGCCTTGAAGGCGGCGATGAAAATGAGGAGCTTGCCCATGAAGCCGGCCAGCGGCGGGATGCCGGCGAGCGAGCCGAGACCCACCGCCAGCACCGCGCCGAGAAACGGGCGCTCCCGGGCCAGATTGGCGTAATGCTCCAGATCCTGATCGGCGTCGTCTCCGCCCGACACGTGCGCCATCACCATAAACACCGCGAACGACGCCAGCAGGTAAACCAGCAGGTAGAAATAGACGGCGCCCACCGCGAGGGGTTCGCGGCAGCCGGCGATCACGCCCACGAGCAGATAGCCGGCGTGCGAGACGCCGGAGAGGCCCATGAGGCGCTTGACGTTGTGCTGCGAGAGCGCGGCCAGGTTGCCGAGGAGGATCGTCGCCGCGGCCATCACGGAGAGGACGGGCACGATGACCTCCTGCAACGGGCTGAAGACGTTCAGCACCAGCGTCAGCAGCACCGCAAAACCGGCGGCCTTGGAGGCGACGGCGAGAAAGGCCGTCACCGGCGTGGGCGCGCCCTGATAGACGTCGGGGATCCAGACCTGGAACGGCACCGCGCCGATCTTGAAGGCCACCCCCGCGAGCACGAGCACGGCACCGATATTGGCGAGGAAGTTGTCGGGATTGGCCGCGAGGAAGCCGCGCAAGGCGCCGAAATTCATCGGTTCGGCCACGGCGCCGGGCAGCGCGCCCTGCTGGCCGGCAGAGCCGGCCACGCCGTAGAGCAGCACGATGCCAAAGAGCAGGATCGCCGAGCTGAGCGCGCCCAGGATGAGGTATTTGAGACCGGCCTCGAGCGAGTACGCGCTCGTGCGGAAATAACTCACGAGAATGTAGAACCCGACGGTGACCGTCTCCAACGCCACAAAGAACATCACAAAGTGATTGCTCTGCACGAGGAGCATCAGCGCCGCGGTGATGACGATCACGATGTGGTAGAACTCGACCTTGGACACCGGCTGGCGGTCCAGCGTGACGGTGGCGAGGATGCAGACGAGAATCGCGCTGAGCACGAAGAACACCCGCATGAACTGTCCACCGTCCGAGTGATGCAGCAGGCCGGCAAACGTGTCGTGGTTGAGAAACGCGGTGTGAAAATTGATCCCCAGGCCGACCAGCACGGCACCCAGGCCGACGATGGCCACCGCCGGGATGAGCGCGCGCGGCGCCTTCGGCAGCACCAGCTCGAGCCCGAGCAGGAGGAGCGCGAGGAGGCCGAGCATCAGCTCAGGGCAGATCGCCATCCACTGGTTGGTGCCGGCGGCGGCCTGCAGGGCGGAAAGGTTGATGGTGGCGAACATGGCGGTGGGCTACCGGACGGCGGCGACCTGGGCGGGCGCGGTGGCGGCGGCCGGATAGAGGGTGGGAAGCACCTGGTTGAGCGGATTCGAGAGTGAGCGCGGCCAGAAACCGACCAACAAAAGCGCGGCGAGAAGAATGAGGGCGGGAAGACGCTCGCTCCAACGCAGATCAACGGGGGGCTGCCCGGCGGCAACCCGCGCGAACTCCGGCGTGGGCGGGCCGAAGAACACCCGGGCCACGGCGCGCAGGCCGTAGACCGCCGAGATCACGATGCCGGCGACCGCCGCCGCGGTCATCCAGGGCGAAAATTTCCACAGCGCGACGAAGATGGTGAGCTCGCCCCAGAAGTTGGCGAAGCCGGGCAGGCCGATGCTAGCCAGCATGCCCGCGGTGAAAAACGCCGCGAGCACGGGCGCCGGCCGGGCGAGGCCGCCCATCTCGGCCAGGTCAAAGGTCTGGGTGCGGTGGCGGATGCTCGTCGCCAGCAGGAACAGCAGCGCCACCGACAGACCATGCCCGACCATAAGCATGACCACGCCCCCGGCACCGAGCACCGACAGGCAGGCGATGCCAAGAAAAGCATAACCCATGTGCATGACAGAGCTGTAGCCGATCATCTGCTTGAGATCGCGCTGGGCCATGGTGATGAAACCGACGACCAGCACGTTGCCCAGCGCCAGCCAAGCCAGCACGCCGATCCACGTGGTGTGGATGCCGGGCAGCCACGGCAGCGGGATGACAATGCCCGCGGTGCCCCCGGCGGGCAGCAGCGGCAGCGCGATCTGGATGAGGCCATAGAGGCCGAACTTCTTGAGCACGCCGGCATGCAGCATCGCGGCCGAGCTGGGCGCGGCGCCATAGCCCAGCGGCGCCCAGGTGTGGAAGGGCCACAACGACACGAGAATGCCGAAACCGAACAGCAGCAGGCCAAAGATGTGTTTCTGCCACACCTGCAGCATGCCCCCCTCCGCCCCGGCGGCCAGCCGCAGGTTGATGAGGTCAAAACTCTCCACGCCGCTTTTCTGGTAGAGAGCGATGAGGCCGAGCAGCGACAGCATCGCGCCCACCGTGAGGTAGACCGCCATCTTCATCGCCGCGTAGCGATTGTCACTCTCGCTGCGGGTGCCCCAGACGCCGACCATGATGAACGTGGGAATGAGCGCGAGCTCGTGGAAGAAATAGAAGAAGAAGATGTCGATGGAGGCAAAAGCGCCCAGCAGGCCGCCCTGCATGATGAGCAGGAGCATCAGGTAGATCTTCAGCCGCTCGGCGCCGGATTGCAGCGCATAGAGGCCGGCGGCGAGGCCGACAATGCCCGCCAGCACGAACATCGGGAGCGAGACCCCGTTGAGGCCGAGCGTCAGATGAATGCCGATCTTCTCCAGTCCCAGCGCATGCAGGCTGTAGAAGGCAAAGCCCAGGCGCCCCGCCGGGATGGCGTCATACGCCGGGAACTGGCTCCACAGCCACAGCGCGATGACCGCCGGCAGAGCGAAGGCCACGGCAGCCAGCTTTGTGGCAAACCGCTTTTGCAGGCCGAGCGCAATGGCGAGCGCCGCCGCCAGCGGGGTGGCGATGGCCAGCAGGAGGAGGTTTGAATTCAGGGCGTCCATGGTGATCGGGCGTGGCTAGAACAGGCCGGCGGCGAAGCCCCACAGGAGCACCACGCCGAGGAGGAACCAGTAGACGTAGACGTGCAGTTTGCCGCCATGCATCACGCGGGCGCCCATGCCGAGGAGGCCGACCGCGCCGGCCCCGCCGCGGATAAGCCAGCCGGAGAGGAATATCTGTTCCAGCAGGTTCAGCAGCATGGCGAAACGCTGCTGCACCTTGGCGACATAGTAGTCGTAGAGGCGGTCGAAAAACTCTTTGGCAAATGTCAGGCCGCCGAAAATGACGGGCACACGGGCCTGCAGCGCGTCGATGGCCGCCGGACGGTAGAACATCAGGGCACTGCAAAGACCGACCAGCATCGCCCCGGTGCCGATGGTCACCATGGTCCAATGCGCGACGCCCTCCGGCTCCGGCACGAGCGAAAGCACGCCCTTGAAGGCGCCGCCCAGCAGGGTGTCGTAGAAAAATCCATAGCCGCCGAGCGCCGCCCCGATCGCCAGCAGGACGAGTGGGATGACCATGACCGGCCCGTTCTCCCGAGCGTGGGCGGCAGGTTCGGAACGCGCCGCGCCCAAAAAGGTGATGCGCCAGAGACGCGTCATGTAGAGCGCGGTGAGCACGGCGGTGAACACGAGCACGCCGAACACCGCAGTGTTCTTTTCATGGGCCAGGTAGAGGATGGCGTCCTTGGAGAAGAAGCCGGCGAAGAACGGCATGCCGATGATGGCAAAGACGCCGATGGTGAACGTGAGGAAGGTCCAAGGCATCTTTTTCGCCAGCCCGCCCATTTTGAAGATGTTCTGTTCGTGGTGGCAGGCGTGGATGACTGAGCCCGCGCCGAGGAAGAGCAGCGCCTTGAAGAAGGCATGGGTCGTCAGATGAAACATCGCGGCAGCGGCACCGGCGGCGACCAGGACGGTCTTGACGGCCGACCCCTGCGCCAGCGATCCCAGCCCGAATGCCGCGACCATGTAGCCGAGCTGCGAAAGCGTCGAGTACGCCAGCACCCGCTTGATGTCGGACTGCACGATGGCGCAGATCGCGGCGTAGAGGGCGGTGATGGTGCCGATCCACATGATCACGGTGAGCGCGTCCGGCACCATGAGCACCTGGATGCGGCAGAGCATGTAGATGCCCGCGGCCACCATCGTCGCGGCATGGATGAGGGCGGAGACCGGCGTCGGCCCCTCCATCGCATCGGGCAGCCAGACGTGCAGCGGCATCTGCGCCGACTTGCCCACCGCGCCGCAGAAGAGCAGCAGCGGGATGGCCCGGCTGAACACCAGGCCTCCGGCCGCCTGTTGACTGGCCAGCTCCGTCAGGTTGACGGTGTGATTGAGCCAGTAGCAGGCGACGATGCCGAGCAGGAAGCCGAAGTCGCCGACACGGTTGACGATGAAAGCCTTCTTCGCGGCATCCGATGCGGACTGCCGCTCGTACCAGTGGCCGATGAGCAGGTAGGAGCTGAAGCCCACGAGCTCCCAGAAAACAAAAAGCATGAACAGGTTGTCGGCCAGCACGATGCCGATCATCGAGAACATGAAGACCGACAGCCCGCCGAAGAAACGCGCCCTGGCCGGATCGTCGCGCATGTAGCCGAGGCTGAAGACGTGGATGAAGAAACCGACGAAGCTCACGACAAAGAGCATCAAGGCGGCGAGATCGTCGAACTTCACGCCGAACGAGAGCGCAAAACCGCCGAAACGCAGCCATTCCACCGAGCCGGGAAAATTGCGATGGCCGCCGAAGATCAGAACCGACGACACCACCACGATACCCGCCGCGGCGGCGACGGAAATGCCGGAGGCCAGCGCGCCCCGACGCCGCAGGAACAGCGCAATCACCGCCGCGGAGGCCAGCGGAATCAACAGGACAAGGGAGGCGAGTTGCGCGGGGTCCATGTCAGTTCTTCAGCAGGGTGAGTTCCTCCACCTGCACGGTGTGGCGCAGGCGGAAGAGGGCGACGATGATGGCCAGGCCGACGGCGACCTCGGCGGCGGCGACGGTGATGATGAAGAACACGAGGACGAGGCCGTCGATCGTGCCGTTGTGCCGCGAGAAGGCCACCGCCGCGAGGGCCGAGGCGTTGAGCATCAACTCGAGGCACATGTAGATCACGAGCGTGTTCTTGCGCAGCAGCACGCCGAAGAAGCCGATGGCAAAGAGCAGGGCGCTGACGAGGAGGTAGTGGTTGAGGCCGGCCTCCGCCGGCAGCGAGGCGACCGCGAGAAGGGAAGGCAGCGCGCTCATTTGACCGCCCCCCTGGTTCCCAGCCGTTTGCTGAGCACGACCACACCGAGCATGGAGATCAGCAGCAGGAACCCGGTGACCTCCACGGGCAGCAGGTAGGTGGTGAACAGCCGGGCGGCGAACTCCTTGAAGCCGGGCGCCGCGGCGGGGACGGAACCCGGCAGCCGGCCCCGTTCGGCGAGCGAGAGCAGGCCCGTCACGAGCAGCGCCAGCGCCACGCCCGCCGCCGCGGCCGTGATGGGCTGGTATGGCTTGCGCGGGTCGCCCCCCTGCACGTCGAGCAACATGACGACAAAAAGGAACAGCACGACGACCGCCCCGGCGTAGACCAGCAGGAAGACAAAGGCCAGCAGACCGGAATCCAGCAGGGTGAACAGCGCGGCCACTCCCGCGAAGCTCAACAGCAGGCACATGGCGGCGTTGACGGCGTTGCGGTTGACGACCACGCCCATGGCGGCCAGCACCGTCAGGAACGCGAACAGGTAGAAGAGGAAGTCGGCCATGAGTGGTGCGGAAGGATGCGGGGTTGGTGGAAACGGAGGGCGGGTGACAGCTTCGCGGCGGCAGGGCACTTTTCAGGCGTGCGCGTTGCCGTGCCCGGCGGCCTCCTTTTTCTTGTCCCACTTGAAGTGCCGGTCGGGCAGCGTGCCGCCGAGTTCATAGAGTTTCTCCTTGTTGTTGACCAGCTCGCCGCGCGAGTAGCCGCAGAGCGAATAGACGTTCTGCAGCACGATGGCCTCCTCGGGGCAGACCTCCTCGCACAAGCCGCAGTAGATGCAGCGCAGCATGTTGATCTCGAATTCCCGCGGAGCCTTCTCGACGTGGGCGGTGGGCGCGTCGGCCGGAATTGCGCCCGGCGTGATGCGGATGGCCTTGGGCGGGCAGACGAATTCACAGAGCTGGCAGGAGACGCACTTTTCGCGGCCGTTGGGATCCTTGACGAGGGTGGGCACGCCGCGGTAGCCCGGCGAGATCTCCGGCCGCTGCTCGGGATATTCCAGGGTGACGCGCGGCCCGAAGAAATGCTTCAACGTGATCCACAAGCCGCCGAAGACCTGCGGCAGGTAGGTGCGCTCGGCAAAAGTGAGGGGCTTGCGTTCGACGTGGATGACGGCCATGGCGGTTGTCCTATCCGGCTTTTTGGAGGAGCGCGATCACCAGCGCGTAGACGACGAGATTGAGGAGGGAGAGCGGGAGCAGGCCGCGCCAGCCGATGCGCATGACCTGGTCGTAACGGAAGCGCGGCACGGTCCAGCGCACCCACATGAAGAAGAAGATCATGAAGAGCACCTTCGCGAGGAAGATGGCGATGGAAATCGCCCCGACGAGCACGGGCCAGCCCTGCAGGCCGAGCCAGTGGACCACGGTCGCGAGCGGCACCCACGGCAGCGGATTCCAGCCGCCGAAGAACAGCAGGACAAACACCCCCGAGCCGACGGTCATGTGCGAGTATTCGGCCACGAAAAAGAGCGACCACTTGAACGAGCCGTACTCGGTGTGGAAGCCGCCGACGAGGTCGGCCTCCGATTCGATCATGTCGAACGGCAGGCGGTTGGTTTCGGCGAAGAGCGCCACGAGAAAGATCAGCGCGGACACCGGCATCACAAACACGAGCCACAGGCCGTGCCAGGACGGGAAAACGCCGCTCTGCTGCTGGACCACCTCGACCAGGCTGAGCGTCGCGGGCAGGCCCGGCCGGTTGATGAGCAGGAAGA
>CAJAKX010000447.1 GCA_903940425.1 uncultured Opitutia bacterium
CGTGCGGAATGTAGCCGCTCTTTTGACACCATCGCCACAAAGCCACGGCGCGTTTGCGGTAATCGTTTCGCGTCACGCCGTCTGCGTAGCCCTCCAGATATGCCGTCAATTCCTGCGGCGTGATGGCATCAATGAAACGGTCGGGGAAAAACTTGGCGAGCGGGTTGAGCTTGGAGCGGTAAGTCCGCTCACCCTGTTTGCCCGCCCGCTCTTTGCCCTTGATGAAGGCGTCGATGGCGTCGGCTACCTTGATTCGTTTGAACGTGGCAACGTTCCGTTGCGCCCAAAGCTCGGCGGCGGCGATGCCGTGTCCCTTGGTCAGTTCGCGAACCTTCAACCATTCATGCAGCGCGGCCAGCAAGGGAACGTCGCCACTAAGGGACTTCGCCGCCTGTAATTCGTCGCGGTCGGAGCGGCTCATGGACGCGCCTTCGATGCGACCGGCTGCCAGTTGCGCCGCCTTCAAGCGGCCTTCTTCAATCGCTTCGCTAGGGTCGGCAAACTTCTGTGTTTTCCGTCCCTCGGGTGTAGCCCATGCGAGAACGTAGGCTTTCCCGCTCGCGTTCGACGGGTGGATCACCTGATAAACCTTCACGCGGGCGCTGCCGGCGGTGATGACGCGGGGCCAGTCGCGCTTACCTTTGGGGCCTTTGATTTGAGTGGTCATGGTTAGGGAACAAAAGGGAACAAATACAACCCATTAACTCATTACAACTCAATTCTTCACTCGAATGACACGAGGAAGGATGTCTCCCGTCGAGGGAGCAGATGGTACCCGCGCAATACAGCAGGCTGCCGGTGCGCACCGTGGGCACATAGCTGCCGGCGGCGGCGGGTGGTTCTGGAAGTTTGATGCCCAATTCCGCAAGTCTGGCTTCGATGCTCATGGGGAATGATTACTCACGGTGGCGGGATGAATTCAAGCGTGGCCGCGTCATCCACCGTCACGGGTTTGTCCAGCACGCCGACTTCGCGCAACAGGTCGATCTGCCGCTGCAGGCGTTCGCGCGTCAGCAGTCCCATGCGTTCGCCGCGGACGGCCGTGCCCAGCACCAGCCGGTTGTCCTTCATCGCCCTGATGCTGTAGGCCATGAAATCGTCCGTCAGATCGGGACGGAGCCGGCGGAGCAGCGCATTCGCCGGCGCCGGATCGCCGGTCAGATAATCCACCCATCCCCTGACACTGGCGCGCACGAAGCGCCGCACCACCTCGGGGTGCTTCGCCAGATAGTCGCTGCCCGCAAACATCACGCGGTAAGGGTCATACTCCGGACAGAGACCAGCCACGAGGACCGCCCCGGCCTTCGCCCCGCGTTGTTGGGCGAAGTACGGCTCGTTGGTCACAAAGCACTGCTGGAGGAACGTCGGGTCGTTCATGAAGCGCGCCAGGTCGCCGGCCAGCGGGCGCAGGTTGAACTTGATGCCATAGCGCTTCTGGACCAGTTGCACCCACACCGAGGCGGGCCCGGCCATGATGATCTTGCCGTCGAGGTCGCGCACGGAGCGGACCGGGTTCTCCTCGTGGAAGAGGATGCCCTGCGCGTCGTGCTGCATCTCGGCCGCCACGATCCTGACCGGCACGCCGCGCGCCACGGCGGTGATGACATCGTCGCCGTTGCTCATGCCGAGGTCGGCGCGGCCGGTGGCCACCGCGGTCAAAAATCCGGAGTTGGGTCCGCCGGACAGAATTTCCACGTCCAGTCCCTCGGCGTCATAGTACCCCTTCGCCAGCGCCTGATAATAGCCGCCGTGCTCGGGCTCGGGAAACCAGTCGGTCTGGAACCGCACCTTGATCGGCGCCCCGGCCGTTTTTGGCGGCGCGGTCGTCCCCTTGCCACAGCCGGCCAGGCAAAGCGCGGCCGGAAGCATGGCGGCGGCGAGCAGACAGCGAAGGGGACGGGACATGGGATCAGCGGTCATGCCGTTCAAACGAATCGTGCCAGTGGTGCAGCAGGGCCCAGTTGAGCCAGGAAACCGCGGCAACGAAGATGAAACCCAGTAAACAACTGGTCAACGCCGTGGCAAACAGGGCCGGTATTTTGATCTGCGTGTTGTAGACATAGACCAGGAAACCCAATCCGCCGGTGCCGCCCGACGCGTTGCCCACCAGGTACTCGCCGAAAATGGCGCCGATGGGCGCGAGCGTCGCAGCGATGCGCAGGCCGGCCAGAAAGTACGGCATGGCCGAGGGTAGGCGCAGCAGCTGCAACTCCTGCCAGCGTGTGGCGCCGTACATCCGGAACAGGTCCACCATGGGCGCCTCAGCGGAGAGCAGCCCCTGGGTCGTGTTCACCACAATCGGGAAAAAGCTGATGAGAAACGTCACCGTGATGATGCCCGGCAAACCCGGCCCGGCCCACAACACGATGATCGGCGCGACGACAATGACCGGGGTCATCTGCACGACCAGCAGCCAGGGATAGAACCCCGTGCGCAGCCAGCGCGCGCCGCCCAGTACCAGGGCGATGGCCAGCCCGGCCAGGGCCGCCGCCAGAAATCCGCCCAGCGCCCCCACCGCCGTGCCACCGGCGGCCCGCAGCAGGGTCGCGTGCTCATTCCACGCCGCCTGGAAAATCTCCCCCGGCGTGGGCAGGATCCAGCTCTGCAGGCCGGTGGCGGCGCGCCCGGCATACCAGAGCGCGATGAAGAACGTGCCGGAGAGCACCGGCGGCAGCCAGACGATCCAGGCGCGCCGCTTCATGCCACCCGGTCCTCCTCCGCCGTGTGCAGCCGCCGCGACACCTCGGCCACCTTGGCGAAGTATTCCGGCCGCTCGCGCAGCGTCGCCTCGCGTGGATAGGGAAATTCCACCGGCACCCCGGCGTGGAGGCGGCCCGGACTCGCCGCCATGACGAGGATGCGGTTCGACAAAAACACGGCCTCGGCCACGGAATGCGTCACGAACAGCGCCGTGAACGGCGCCTTCTCCCGCCAGCCGAGCAGCTCCTCGTTGAGGTGGTTGCGGGTGATTTCATCGAGCGCTGCGAACGGCTCGTCGAGCAGCAGGATGCGCGGCTCACGCGACAGGGCGCGGGCGATGGACACGCGCATCTTCATGCCGCCCGAAAGCTGCCGCGGGTAAAGCTCCGCCGCCGCCCGCAGTCGCACCAGCGCGAGCAATTCCACAGCCCGGGCGCGCCGCTCCGCCGCCGGTACCCCCCGCAGGCGCAGCGGCAGCTCAACGTTTCCGGCCGCTGTCAGCCACGGCAGCAGCGTCGCCTCCTGAAACACGAAGGCGAGATGCTCGCGCGCCTGCTCCGGCGTGGCGCCGGCGACCGACAGCGCGCCGGAGGTCACCGGACTCAATGCCGACACCAACCGCAGCAGCGTGGATTTTCCGCAGCCGCTCGGTCCGATCAGGCTCACGAACTCGCCCGTAGCGACGTCGAGCGAGATGCGGTCCAGCACCGGCGGTCCGGCGCCGTAATGCTTGTTCACGGCGCGAAACTGGACGATGGGCGGCTGGTCGCTCATGCAGAGGCCCTACCGGTCGTCTACGTCGGGCGGTATTGCAAGCCGGGCGGACGCGTCCGGCCCGCGGCCCCGGCTTTTGACTTCCTACGCATTGACGTGGGTCGGCACCATTTACGGCATCCTCTGGTATGTCGTCGTCGGCGCCATCCTGGCAGCGGTGATGAAGAAGGCCCCGGCGGCCGCATAGCCGGCGTCGTCCATCCTGATCAAAGGAGCTATTCCCCGCCCTCTTGAGCGCGGAGAGACGGCGAATCTGCCCGGTGTGATTGTCAACTAATAGTTGACATCTCCTCTGGGTCTGGAGCGACTGTCATTTTTCCCGCTCCTCTGGTAGATTGTGCGGAGACGAGGCGGAGGCATCTTGATTCCGCGTCTGTTTTCGCGACAGCGCCCGACCTGCGCTACCGTCCGAGCACGCGCGCGGCGTTGCCGGCAAGCACCAGCCCCTTCTCCTCCGGGGTCAGGCCGGCGCCGTTGATTTCGTCCAGGAAGCTACGCCAGCCCGGTTCGCCTTCAATTTTCGGATAAAGGATCAGCGGATAATCCGAGCCGAAGATGATTTTTGCCGGCGATACCAGGTCGAGCATCGTCCGCCAGATGCGATCGTCATAGCTCAGCGGCGAGGCGGCGGTGTCGTAAAAAACCCTGGCCAGATCCTGCCGCATGATCGGATTGGTTTCCCAAGACGGCAGTCCGCCGCCCCAGTGCGCAAGAATGTACGTGACCTGCGGATGCGTCTTCGCCAGTCGCACGAAATCCTCCAGCGGCGTTTCCACCCGGCCGGGATAACGGCGCGTGTTAGGATCAGTGACATGCAGGTTCACCGGCATCCCCAGTTCGCCGGCCAGCGCCAACGCCGCGGCAAAGGCGGCATCATCAAGGGTGTAGCCCTGCGAGTGCGGCGACAACTCGCCGAGACCGCGCAGACCCTCGTCATGCGCCCGGAGGATCTCGCTCCGCACCGCCGCCTCGCCCGCCGACGGATGAACCGTCGCAAACGCCGCCAGCCGGTCGGGGTGCGCCCGGACGCATTCGGCATAAACCCGGTTCTGCCAGGAGCAGGTCTCCGGTTTTTCCCAGTACCAGCCCAGCAGCACGGCCTGCTCCACGCCGGCGGCATCCATGTCGTGCAACAACTGGTCGACATCGGGAAACGTCTGCACCGGCCGGCCGTCGCGACGGCGGCGCGTGCACAGCGCCGCCCAGTGCGTCTCCCCCCGCGCCGCCGCCCAGGCCGCCGGGTCGCGGCCGACTTCGGGCGGATAGAGATGCACATGAGCGTCGATGATTCGCACGGCCGGAAAGGAGAATCTTGTGCCGGGAAATAAGCCGGGAACCGCCGCGAGGGCAACCGTCAATCCCCTCCTGCAAAATCCCCGTGCAACCGACGGGTAACGCGCTACATTTAAGTCATGCCGAAGATCCAGCCCAGAGCTGTGCCCGCGCCCTCCCGGGAGGACGGCAGCCCCATGGCCGCCACCAGCGCGGCCGCGCCCGATCTCGATGCGCTCGTGCGGGAGCTGCAGCACGCCGCCGGCGCCGTCACCCAGCTTCAGACCGTTGAGGAGCGCCCGCTTTACGGCACCACGCTCTATCTCGCCAACTGCAGCCTCGACACGCGCTTCGGCATCTTCCGCGCCTACATTTTCCAGGACATCACCAACAAGAGCTACATCATCGCACTCGCCTACGGCGACATCACCGGCCCCGCCACGCTCTACACCCGGCTGCATTCGTCCTGCGTGACCAGCGAGACCCTGCGCGGCTGCGATTGCGATTGTGTGCAGCAGCTCGAAGGGGCGTTCAAGGTCATCGCCGCGAAGGGCCACGGCATCCTTTTCTACCTCATGCAGGAGGGCCGCGGCGTGGGTTATGTCGCCAAGGCGCGCGACCGCATGCTTGTGCAGGCGTCGCGCGACCGCCTCTCGACCTTCCAGGCCTACCGGGTCATGGGTCTCAAGAAGGACCACCGCCAGTACGATAACATCTCCCACATCTGCCACCTGCTCGGCATCCGGGCGCCGTTCATCGTCCTCACCAACAACCCCGACAAGGTGGCCGCGCTCAAGGCACAGGGCCTGCCGGTCGCCGGCACCGAGAGGCTGGAGTTCGCGCCCTCGCCCTTCAACCTCGCCTACCTCACCTCGAAGGCCGACGCCGGCCACATCCTCGTCCACCCCGAGCAGTCCACGCTGCGCCACGCGCTGCCGCCGGAGCCGGTCGTGCCCTTCAGGCCTCACGCCCTGCCGGACGCCCAGCGCTTCATCTACTCGGCGGCCTATTTCCTGCCGGTGAAACCGGTCGACAACGACATCCTGCTCACTGACGCCCAGTTCAAGGAGCTCTTCAGGCGCAAGGCCATCGAACGCTCCATGGCCGGACCCAAGCCGCTGGTGCTCGGTTACGAGCTCATCCGCGACAACCGCTATTTCGTCAAAATCGATGCCGACGGCCTTGCCGCCTACAAGAAGGACCACCCCGACGATGTGGTCGCCGAGCTGCTCACCACGCCCTACTGGTTCAAGGTACACGTCTATTACGACGTGGTCACCTCGCAGGAATTCGTGGTGCTCACGCACGGCCAGCCGCGGGCCCACGACATTCCGGTCGTCCGGCTGCAGAGCGAGTCGCTCTTCAACCGCTTTCCGCTGCGCAGCGTGGACAACCGCGACAAGTTCAAGAGCGCGGTGAAACACATCGTCACCTATGGCACCGGCTGCATCCTCCTGCTTTATTACGACGGACGCGGCGCGGGCTTCGGCGCCTACGCGACCGATCTCATGCTTGTTGAGAAAGGCCTTTCCGCCTCCTCCGACGAGGCCTACCGCCGCATTGGCGTCGGTTACGACAGCCGCGACTACGACGCGTCGATGCTGCTCCTCAAGCACCACATCCCCAGCGGGAAGATCCAGATGGTGATGAACTCGCCGGAAAGCCTGGTGAAAAAGAAGGAGTACGCCGACGCGCTCAACGAGCACCAGATCGATGTCGAGAAGTGGATCTTCCTCGACGAGACTTCGCTGGCCGGATGACGCCCGCCGACAAATCAGGCCACCAACTCCTCGCGAGCCGCCTCGCCCGGATCCCCTCCGTGCTCGCGGAGATGCTGGCGCGGCCGCCCGCGTCGCTGCAGCCGGGCACGCTCACCGCCACACATTTCATCGTCACCGGCACGGGCAGCTCCGAGGCCCATGCGCGCTACCTCGCGATGTTGCTCAACCTGCACACCGGGCGCACCGCCTCCTATCTGCCGCTGTCGGGCTTCACCGCCGCGCACCGCGAGGCCTTCGCGGGCCGGACGCTGGTCGTCTTCAGCCAGGGCGTGTCGCCCAACGCGCAGATCGCGTTGAACCGCCACCGCGAATTTGCCCACACGGTTCTTTTCAGCGCCACGACGCCCGAGGTCGCCACGGCGGCGGGCAAGCCGGATCGCGCCGCGCTCCTGCGCCGGCTGCTGGAGGCCGGCGGCGAGCTCGTCGTGTTTCCGCTCGCCGAGGAATACACCACGCTCATCCGCTTCGTCGGGCCCATGGCCGGTTACCTCGCCTGCTTGCGTTTCACGGGGCAGCTTGCCGGCTGCCGCTTCCGCGTGCCGCCGGCGGAGGCCATCCTGCCCCTGCTCGCCGCGGAGCCGCCCGCCGAATTGTTGCAGGCCATGCTGGACACGCCGGAGAAATTCGCGCGCGGCTTCAACCTCGTCTGCGCCGCGCCCATCTCGGAGTTCGCGCAGAACCTCGCGTGCAAATTCATGGAGGGCGTGTTCTGGCCGTGTCCGCCGATCTCGGATTTCCTCCAGTTCGCCCACGGGCCCTTCCAGCAGATGTCGGCGCATCCGCGGCCGGTGCTGATTCTCCAGGGCGATTCGCCGCTCGAGGCCGAGCTGGTGCGGCGCAGCGTGCGCATGCTGGCGGCGACCGGCCTGCCGGCCTACGTCGTGCAGGTGAACGCGCCGCCGCTCTACTCGATCTTCGGCTTCGAGGCCGCCTTCAACCGGCTCGTCTTCGCCCTCATGCAGCGCCTCGGCACCGACCAGGTCAACTGGCCCGGCAAAGGCCGCGACGACCTCCTCTACGGCTTCTGCCCGGACGCGTGATTTGTCCGGCACCGGCGGTCAACGCCTGGCAATGCTCAGCAGTTTTTTCAGCCGTTTGGTGGTCTGCGTGCGGTCCAGCCGTGAGGCCGCGACATCGAGCACGAGGGATTCCCATGCCGCCACCGCGAGCTTACGCCTGGGGAACAGTCCGTTGACATCGAGGAAGACGAGGCAGACGGCCAGCGCCGTACGCTTGTTGCCATCGCCGAACGGATGATTCCGGCAGAGATAGAACAGGTAGGCGGCGGCGATCTCTACCGCATCCTGCATCAATGGCTCGCCGGCAAACGTCGCTTGAGGTGCGGCGACCGCTGATTCCAGCAATCCTTCGTCGCGCAAGCCCTCGGCGCCCCCATGGGCGGCAATGACCTCGGCATGAATCGCCCGGACCGCCTGCGCCGTAAGGTGCTTCCAGTCACAGTTCATGCCAGACGGCGGAACAGCTCGCGGTTTCTGGCGATGGTGCGTCGGGCCGCGACCGCCGCCTCTTCCGGCGCAACCACGGGATGAACCGGCGTCAGGTAGATGGCCCCACCCTCGTGCACGGTGAGGTTGATCTGGTCGCCGACCTTGAGGCGGGCGAGGTCCATCAGCGCCGCATCAAACATGATGCCCTGCGAATTGCCGATTTTGGTGATGGTCTTGATCATGAGGTCAAACATAGTTTGACGCCCGCGGCTGTCAAGCTGTGCCGTCCGCCCTCACCGCCCAGCGACACCCTCTACGGCTTCTGTCGGAATGTGTGCGTCGGGCCCGTTTGTAACGTAATACGTTACAAACGCCGGGACGGCACAGCGGGAAAAAAACATGGAAACCCGGCACACCTCGTTTCGGAATCATCCGTGTTGATCTGTGGTCATCCGTGGTTCCTACTGATTGCTTCCATGTTTGAAACGCTCACGGAACGCCTCGGCCAGGCGCTGCGCAACTTGCGCGGCGTCGGCAAGCTCACCGAGGAGAACATGGCGGACGCCCTTAAGGAGGTGCGCACCGCCCTGCTCTCCGCCGACGTGCATTTCAAGGTCGCCCGCGAGTTCGTCGAACGCGTGCAGGCGCAGGCCGCCGGCCAGGAGGTGCTCAAGTCCGTCACGCCCGCCCAGCAGATCGTCAAGATCATCCACGACGAACTGGTGAAGCTCCTCGGCGAGGGCGCCACCGACTTGAGTGCGAAGCGTCCGCTCAAGGTGCTGCTGGTCGGCCTGCACGGCTCGGGCAAGACGACCTCGGCCGTCAAGCTCGGCCGCCTGCTCAAGAAGCGCGGCTACCGGCCTTTCGTCGTGGGCTGCGACGTCCAGCGGCCCGCGGCCATCGACCAGCTCGAGATCCTGGCGAAGCAGGAGGAGCTCGGCTTCTACGGCGATCGTGTCGCGAAGGACGTGCCCGCCATCGGCGGTGCCGCGTTAAAGGCGGCGGTCGAGGCCGGGGCCGACGCCATCCTGTTCGACACCGCCGGCCGCCTGCAGATCGACCATGAGTTGATCGAGGAGGTGAGGAATCTCAGCGCCCGCGTGACGCCCGACGAGGTGCTGCTCGTCGCCGACGGCGCGCTGGGCCAGGAGGCCGTCAACGTGGCCAGAGCCTTCCACGACGCGCTCGCCCTCACCGGCCTCGTGCTCACGAAGCTCGATGGCGACGCCCGCGGCGGCGCGGCGCTCTCCATGAAGGCCGTCACCGGCGTGCCGATCAAGTTCATCGGCACCGGCGAGAAGGCGGGCGATTTCGACACGTTTTACCCCGACCGCCTCGCCTCGCGCATCCTCGGCATGGGCGACGTCGTCTCGCTCGTCGAAAAGGCGCAGGAGACCATGGACCAGCAGCAGGCCGAAAAAATGGCGGAGAAATTCCGCAAGGCCGACTTCAACCTCGAGGACTTCCTCGAGCAGCTGCATCAGGTCAAGAAGCTCGGCTCGATGGAGTCGATCCTCGGCATGATGCCCGGCATGAGCGGCGTGAAGATCGGCGATGGTGCCGAGAAACAGATGACCCGCACCGAGGCCATCATCAAGTCGATGACAATTCAGGAACGCCGCAACCCCTCGCTTCTCAACGGCACCCGCCGCATGCGCGTCGCCAGGGGCGCCGGCGTGAAGGTCGTCGACGTCAACCAGCTGCTGAAGCAGTTCCAGCAGATGCACAAGGTGATGAAGATGATGAAGGGCGGTGGCGCGAAAAAGCTCATGCGCCAGATGGAGGCCATGCGCGGCAAGGGCGGCCCGCCGGGGTTTTAGTCAACCGCCGAGGCACCGGGAGCACCGCGCGGAAATCCAGTTGAGTTTTCTCCACATCCACCGCGCCTCAGAGGTTCAAAAGGCACCAACGGGTTATTCCACTTTGCCGCGAAACCCGCTGATCCGCTGCAGATCGATGATTACGTCGGGCCGCCCGTCCTTGGGCAGAACGCTACCGCTGGTATAGGTGTAGCGGTCATTCACATCCGGCATCTCCGGGAAGCGCGCCCGCATGATGTGCTTGAGCGCCTCCTTGGGCGTCCAGTCCGAGTCCATCGACAGCGAGCCGAATTCGTCGCCCCAGCGCAGCGCGGCCGGCGCGTGCCGCAACGCGGGCGTGAGGATGAACACTCGTGGATGTTTGGCGGGGTCGATGGCCTGCGCGCCTTCCTCGAGCAGCCGGAGTTCGAGCGCCTGCGGCAGGGCAATCAACGTGTACGCCTGCCAGCGCGCCAGGAGCACCACGGCAAACGTTGCGGCGGCCAGCACCCCCAGGCACAACCGGCGCCGCTGGCTTCGGGAGCGCCACCACCAGCCCAGCGTGGTCATGACAAAAACCAGCACCACCGCGGCGCCCGCATACAGCGTCCGGTAGCTGGCCCAGCGTTCCATGACGAGAATGCTGACGTTGTAGGCCGCCAGCGGCAGGCCGGTGAGGCACGCCAGCCACCACAGCGCCCGGACCGCCCCATACCAGCGCATGACCCGGACGACCCCGACCATCAGCAAGGCCAGGCCGGCCAGCATCACCACGGCTGGAAGCAGCACGCTGTGTCCCGTTTCATCATTGACGGCAAACAGCGCCAGCACGTTGGGCAGCGAAACGCGCAGGCTCCACAGGAGTTTGTCAGGAAGATTCGGCTCGATGGCGATGCGCGGTGAGCGGAGAAAGACGCCGGCCTCGAACAGCCGGTAGGTCAGATTGAACGCGAGCAGCATCCCCGCGCCCACCGCCGCTCCATGCCACGCCAGCCAGCCGAGCTGCCGTCGCAACGGTTGCTCCAGCCGCCGGCCCAGCCCGGCCGCCACGCCCACCAGATAAAACATGGCGTTGGACTGATAGATGAGCGCCGCGGCCAGCACGCTGACAGCCGCCACGGCCAACAGCGCGCCCCGCTGCCAGGCCTGGGCCGCGCCAAAACCCCGCTCCGCCGCGGCAAAACCCGCCAGCCCCAGTCCCGCCGCCACCACGTGCGGCCAGCAGACGCCCCAGCCCGCGATCAGCTGCGCCGAGGGCAGCAGCACGAGCAGCGCCGCCGTGAGCGCCGCCAGGCAGGCGGGCCACTGCTGCCGGCGCAGCATCGCAAAGCATCCGGCCGCGAGCAGGCCGAGGCAGAGCGCGCCGGCGGCCCGCAGCCAGCGCAGATCATCGATCGTCGGCGTGAGCCGCGCGCTGTTCTCCAGCAGCCAGCCGTAGAGCGGGCGCGCCTGCGCCCCGCAAAAACGCAGGACGGTGCCCGGCTCCTCGCGCGCCTCGCGGATGGTCGAGTAATCGTCGCGAAAACCGTAGCGATGGAAAATGGTGTTGCCATAGACGAGGAGCGGCAGCAGCACGAGGGCGAGTGGGATCGCCACGCGGTTGCGGAACGACTGGTTCATGGGGCTGAACCGGCGGCGTTCGAAGATGCCTCGGCCAGGCTTCTTGTCGCTCCGGGGACGGTGGGGAGACGCTTTTCCGGCATTGGGGGGCAAAGCGAGATTCCCGGTTCCTTCAGGAAAGACAATCAAACAAATGTTTCCGCGCATGTCCTAATCTGCCTTGTCATCGCGAGTCCGGCGCCTTGTCGCGCCGAAGCTCAGGCGAAGGCGGAAGCCGGACGTGGCGATCCAGATGGATTGCTTAGAGGCTATCCGGAAACCAGGCCACTGTGTCTGGTGGAGGGCGCTGCGCCGTCAGCGCCGCTTGGGTGTTTGGCGGCGACAGCGCGCCGCCCTCCAAGTTCTGGCGGTTTTCGGCGTCGGCGCTAGATCGATTGCTTCGTCGCTCTGCTGGCCAGCAGAGCTCCTCGCAATGACAAATTAGGATACTGCCAATGCCCCCCATTCACGCTCCTGCGAACAGCTCACCCTGTGGCTTGGGCGGCAGCGTGCCAAGAAACGGCCCATAGCGTTCGAGCCAGTCGTCGAGCTTCTTCGTGTAGTAGGCCGGATCGTAAGGCGCCCGGTCCGGATCGTAGCACGACACCGCGCGCGCCCGCTGCCAGTCGGAGGTCTGGCCCTTGGCCTTGGCGGTGATGTAATACGTCACGCGATCGCCCATCCGCGGCCGGGGATTCAGCTGCAAGGCCACCTCGGCCGCGGCGCGACGCGGCTTGCCGCCCCCGGCCACGAACTGTTCGTAGGTCTCGGGGTTCTGGCCCAGCACCTCCGACTTCGCGATCTCGGTAATGTCCACCGCGCGCGCCTCGATGCGCCGGCGGTAGTCCTCCAGCAGGGCGAGCGGCGAGGCGGCTTCCGCGCCCAGCAGATGGCGGATGAGCCGGTCGGTGAGTTTCTTGAGATACGGCTCGATGCCGCGCGACCGCAGCGCCGAGCCGCGCAGGATTATTTTCCGGCCGTCGTACAGGGCGTAGTTCTTGGCCTTGTAGCAGAACATCGCCGCATAGCTGCCGTCGAACTCCAGCTCGATGCCCGGCGGCAGGATGATCGAGACCTCGGCCAGCAGCTTCTCCGGCGTGGCGAAATGCTCCGCCGAGGAGAGATAGATGCCGTCGGTGTCGGCCTCGAGAATGATGCAGCCGTTCTTGGCGAACTCCTCGATGAGCGCCTGCAGCAGCTCGCGGCCCCGCTGCGTGACCTTGGCCGCCAGGTCGCCGTCTCCGAAGCGCGCGCCGGAGAAGCCGAGGTAGCCGTAGAATGAGTTGATGAGGATCTTGAAGCTGGCCTGGCGCGCCTGGTACTCGGCGCGCAGTTCCTCGGTCGGGGCGGTGCGGGCGAGCTGCTTGCAGTTCAGCCGGTAGTCGCGCAGCCGCGTGAGCAGCGGAATGAAGACGCGCAGCGTGTCGCTCTTCGGGTATTCCCCGATGACGAGCAGCAGGCTCGGATAGAGCGACGCCACGTCGAAATGCAGCACGTGCCGGAACACGCCCTCCTGGAAACTCCGCGTGTAGCCGCCCTCGAAGGGCGCCACCTCGGTCGACAGCTGGGGGCAGCTCTGGCGCGCATGGTAGTATTCATCGAGGAAGAGCAGATCGATCTTGTTGGCGGTGCCGCGCAGCGTCGCCTCCTGCAGCAGGATGGGAAACGTCTTCACCTGCTCGAAGTAGGTCGGCAGGAGCAGGTCGGCCACGCCCCGGGTTTCGCACAGGTCGTCGGCGAGGTAGGCGAGAAACCGCGCGCGGTCGGTGCGGAACACCTCGTGGATGCGGCTGCCCTCGATGGTGGTGCGTCCGTCCTCGGCTTCGTCGGTGATGCCGAGGTGGATGGCGACGTCCTTCAGTCCGTAGGCCAGCATCTCCCGCGCAGTGATGTCGTAGAGCTGGACGAGCAGGTAGGTGTCCACCACGGCACGGCCCGGCAGGTCGCAGCGCGGAAAATCGATCCAGCGTTCGGCGACCTTCAGGCGGCTGTTGCGGAAGACGGCCTTCTGGCCGAAGCGGCCCCACGCGCATGGCACCCGGTGGTGTTTGCAGCGCAAACGCAGGTAATCGAGGTCGAACTTGAAGATGTTGTGCCCCTCGATGACATCCGGATCCTCCGCCTCGATCACGTCGTTGAGTTCGAGCAGCAGGCGCTTCTCGGCGGCGTCGGTTTCCTCCTCGAGCACGAGCAGGCGCGGGCGCGCGCCGAATTGCAGTCCGACGGCCAGCAC
>CAJAKX010000448.1 GCA_903940425.1 uncultured Opitutia bacterium
GATGCAGAAGACGGCCGTGGCTGGCTCAAGGGTAAAGATCTCGCGATGGTGCTTGTAGAGGGTGAGGACAAAGAACCCGACGCCCAAGATGCCGAGGATCGCCACCAACCACGAGCTCGGCTGCGTGCCGTCAAAACTGAGAAAGAAGTTCATCGCATGGCCGACGTTGTCGTAGAAATACTGCGGCCCGAACGGCTGCGTCGCTCCTGCCACATCGTTGAGCTGCCAAATGGCCTGGGACAAATTGAAGACGTTGTGCTGCAGCGGCAGGAGGAGCAGCAGCAACGGCGTAAAGATCAACGGCCACGGCAGGTCGGCCCGACGCTCATGCCACCATACGTAGAATACGGTGGCCCCTACCGGCAGGATGAAAAGTGCCGACTCGTAGCGGACCTGGGCGAGCAGGACGCCGGCGAGCACAAAGGCGCACAACCGGACGGTCCCCGGCTGCTCGGCATAGCGCAGACCCAGCCAACAGGTGAGGACGATCATAACCATGTTCAACAGCTCGAACCCGCCTCCGGTGGCATTCTGCGCGACCAGCGGGACGGAGCAAAGCAGCAGTACCGCGGCCGCGCCCGCCAGCGGCCCGTCCAGCCGACGGCCGATCAGATAAAAAAGCGCGGTGAGCGCAAGGCTGAGCAGGCCGTTAAGCACGAAGACATTGGCGACCCGGTAGCCCACAAGGTCGTGAACGAGCGACAGCAGGAAGGGAAAGAAAAGCGGACGTTTGTCCACATAAACGTTGAGCGGCGTAAAGTTGCCGGCATAATCGTAACCGCGCACGATCACCGCGGCTTGGCGTTCAAAGTGCATCTGCATCGCCGTCGAACTGAGCACGACTTCATCGGCCACGATCTTGAATTCATGTTGCTCGTGAAGGTGAAGCATGGCCGTCGCGCCCAGTACCAGCAGGCCGGCGCGCCACCAGCCGCGGATATCGCGCCACTGCGTCCAGCTATCCCGCAGGCTGACCAGGAAGTACCACCCAAACAGGGCAAAAGCCAGCAGCACCATCCAGTAGCCGCCATGCCGGACAATGTTTACCGCCTGTGGAGGGGTAAAGGTCACGAAACCCAACACCAGCGAGAGCAGAATGATCAGCGCCAGCAGTATGGTTCGCTTGAACATGAATAAAAAGCCGCCCGCAGTATCTGCGGGCGGCCTCGCGATTGAAACCTAAAAACTTACTGGGCGTAAGTCAGCGTCCGGGCGCTTGCTACGCTGTAGACGGTGATCGTTACACCCTGCGAGTATACGATAGGATAGGCCTCGTTGGCCACCGTGTTCAGCGCCTTGATGTAGGCCGAGGAACCGACGAGCGAGGTGAGATCCGCGGAGGCGGTGCCGAACTCCAGGAAGTACTGGTCAGCCGCCGCACCGAGTTGCCGCATGTTGTTCAATACGGCCTTGTCCTGCGAGCTGGCGCGCACTTTCTGGAACGCGGGAATGGCCATCGCGGCCAACAGGCCGATGATGACCACGACTATCATGATTTCAACAAGGGTGAAGCCCTTGTTGGAACGAATGGATTTGTTCATGGGTATGGGATGATATTATTACGATGATAAAAACTACTCCCCAGAATGAGGATTAGCACCCGTATGACATCCCCATAGACCAGGCCCTGCAAGGGGATTTATCACAAAATGGCGTAAAAGCAGGAGCTTGAATTCGACTAAAAACGCACCCATTTTATTTACGTAAGTCGCTTGTTAATAAATAGTTTAATATAACTGCCCTCCTCTTGGATTAATCCTTCCGATCGGTTTTTATTGAAGACCGTCGTGGTGTCGCTTCCGTTTTCGGGATGTCCTCTGGGTAGTCGGTTTTTCCGCTCCTTGCGGTGCCAGGAGTGCCTCCACAGAGATCTCCTCCGCATCCTTCCAGAGCAATTCGAGGCGATACTTGGCCCGATTTTCCGTGGTGAAAAGATGCACCATGATCTCGAACGCGTCAAAAACCGTCCAGCCGCTGCCTTGCGTGTTCTCCACCCCTATGATCGGCACTCGGGCGCCATCAAGCGCCTTCTCGAGCTCAATTCGCAGCGCCCGCAAGTGAGGTTCCGACGTGCCTGTTGCCAGTACAAGGAAGTCGGTGATCGATGATTGCGCCATTACATCAAGCACTTGCAAATCTTCTGCCTTCTTGCCGTCGAGTGTTTGCACCACCAGTTTTAGCAACTTCCGCGGTTTGGCAGCAGGCTTTTTGCGGGCGACGGATTCTTTCATGCAGTTTAGCGGTAGAGTTTGTGGGTTTCGATGTAGGTAATGACCTTTTGCGGACAAAAATAATGCAGCGACAACCCTTGCCCGACACGCTGCCGTAGTTCGCTGGAGCTGATTTCAATCAGGTGACCATCGCAGCGACGGAGCCGCAGTCCCGGAATGTCGGGTGTCTGCTTGGCGGGGTGCCCTGGCCTCTCCAGAAAAATAAACTCAAGCATCCCTGCCAACTCCGCGATGTTCTTCCATAGATTCATTTGTGGCAGTTGATCACCGCCGATGATCCAATACAGCTCGTCCTGCGGGAACATCGCCCGGAAATGGCGTACCGAGTCGATGGTATAGCTCACCCCACCCCGCTGCAGTTCCACGTCGGAAATTTCGAACCTTTTATCCCATTCGACAGCCGCGCGGAGCATGGCCAGCCGGTCCCCGGGGGTTGACTGCATTTCCTGCGGCTTGAGCGGCGCCTGCGCCGCCGGCACAAGGACAAGGCGATCGAGTTTGTATTGTTCGTAGACGTCCTGCGCGGCCAGCAGGTGCCCAAAGTGCACCGGATCGAAACTGCCTCCTAGAAATCCGATCTTCAAGCCAGTCGCCCGTCGCACGGGTCAGGGGTTTATGCGGTTATGGCTGTGACAGATCATGCAATGCAAGATGCTTTCACACCTAAAACGGATTCGCTGGCGAGCAAGGCCAAACGAAGCCGGATCCCTGATAAAGAGCCCGCTGGGCGGATCTGCCGCCAGAAAGCATGAATTACCAGCACAAGCCGGGAAAGGATGCCGGGGGCGCATCGGAGTGGCGCCTGTTATGGGCCTTGGCGTCTTCTTGTGGCCGTCGGAATGCCCGGGGCCGGACTCGAACCGGCATGGCCTTGCGGCCAGGGGATTTTAAGTCCCCAGCGTCTACCTTTCCGCCACCCGGGCGTTTTGATTTCGGATTTCGGATACTGGAAGGGTAAAGGCAAGGCCTATCCGGGTCGCGTTCATCCCCTGCAGTACCTTTCCGAGTAGTCGTAGCAATAAAGGACCGGCGAAAAGGCTCTCCGGATTCCACGATCCGCCATCACTGGGGCGTCGGTTTGAAACCAAAGGCGAAAACCACCGCCAGCATGATAAACGCGAAGCTCGCCACGTAATTCCACGCCAGCTTTTCCTTCAGCACCAGAATCGCGAACACACTGAACACCACCAGCGTGATGATTTCTTGGATCACTTTGAGTTGGAATCCTGTGTAGGTGCCGTAGCCAAGACGGTTGGCCGGTACCATCAGGCAATACTCAAAGAAGGCAATGCCCCACGACACGAGGATGACCAGCCAGACCGGCTTGTCGTGGAGATACTTGAGGTGCCCATACCAGGCATAGATCATGAACACGTTGGAAAGGCAGAGCAGCAGAATCGTTGGCATATAAATATTGCCCGCGGCGGTGATCGTCGTGGCGGCACCGTTTATCCCAGCCGGTCGGCCTTGCTGTTGTCCAGCTTTCAAGCATCGCCAGGGATCATATAAGATTAAATGGTTGGTCGTTGTGAGGTCCGGCGATTGGCCTTTGAAATTTCGCGGGGATCTGGCATTTGGAATCTGAGACTTTACCCCCGGCCATGGCCCTCACCGTCATCCAGCATCCCCTCGTCACTCATGTGCTCACGCACCTGCGCGACAAAACCACGAAGCCCGCTCTCTTTCGCACGCTCTGCGACCAGATCACCCTGTTGCTGGCGCTGGAGGCGACGCGCGATCTCGCCACCGAGGAGAAAATGATCGACACCCCCCTTGAACCCATGATCGGCCGCGTGCTCGCCAAGCCACTCGCTGTGGTGCCCATCCTCCGTGCCGGTCTCGGCATGGTGAAGCCGTTGCTGGATTTTTTCCCCGATGTGAGTGTCGGTTATGTCGGACTTGAGCGCGATCACATCACGGCCATTGCGCACTCGTATTACTGCAAGTTGCCGTCGCTTGAAGGACGGCGCGTGCTGGTGGTCGACCCCATGCTTGCCACCGGCGGCTCCGCGGTGCAGGCGCTCGACGTGGTCAAGACTGCGGGGGCGAAGGACCTCGCCCTGGTGTGCATCGTGTCAGCGCCCGAGGGCGTGGCCCTCGTCGCACAACGGCATCCCGAGGTGCCGATCTTCACCGCGGCGCTCGACCGCGAACTCAACGCGAAGAAATACATCCTGCCCGGCCTCGGCGACTTTGGTGACCGACTGTACGGAACCTGAGCGCCGGTGAGGCCGGCGGCTGACCTGCGGGCTGAGCCCTTGGGCGAAGCGGTTGGGGTCAATGTGGCTAAGCCGTCTCGACAAGCGCCGCTCCCGGGCTCACCCTCGTTTCCTCGCTTGTTTCGCCATGCGCGCCGAACGCTCTGGACTCCTCCTCGCCGACCGCTGGACCGACTACCAGCTCCTTGACTGCGGCGACGGCCTGAAACAGGAGCGATGGGGATCCTACGTGCTCGTGCGGCCCGACCCGCAGGTCCTCTGGCCGCGGCGCGGCCAGACCCCGGGCGCGCTGTGGAAAGACTGGGACGGATTCTACCAGCGCAGTGAGAGCGGCGGAGGCCGCTGGGAGTTCAGGCGGCCGCTGCCGGAGCACTGGAATATCCGCTACGCCCCGCTTAACCTCACGTTCAAAATCCGCCCCACAGGCTTCAAGCACACCGGACTTTTCCCCGAGCAGGCGGTCAACTGGGAGTGGTGCTCGCAAAAAATCCGCCAGGCAGGCCGACCGGTGAGCGTGCTCAACCTTTTCGGCTACACCGGCGCCGCCACCTGCGCCGCCGCCGCCGCCGGTGCGAGCGTCTGCCACGTCGACGCCGCCGAGGGCATGGTCAAGTGGTGCCGAGAAAACGTTGCGCTCTCCGGCCTGGCCGCCGCGCCCGTCCGTTACATTGTCGACGACTGCCTCAAGTTCGTACGACGCGAACTCAAGCGCGGCCGCCGTTACGAGGCGATCATCATGGATCCGCCCACCTACGGTCGCGGCGGCGGCGGTGAATTGTGGAAACTCGAAGACCATCTCTGGGAGTTGCTCGTCGAGTGTCGCCGCCTGCTGGGCGACCGGCCGCTGTTCTTTCTCATCAACGCCTATACCGCGCGCCTTTCCCCCACCGTGGTCATGAACCTGATCACCGAACTGATGCATGAGGCCGGAGGGCGCGTCGCGGGTGGCGAGGTCGGTTTGCCCATCGCGGCCGATGGCCGGGTGCTTCCTTGTGGTATCTATGGCCGCTGGGAGGCGTGACTTGTCGCCTCCAGCCGGTCGCTCCTTATTTCGTGCCCATGTCCCCGCTCGCCGCCACCTACTTTTCCGCCGCCATCGGCCTGCTCAAACAGGCCTACGAGACCAACCACCAGACACTGCAGCAGCTTGCCCCATCATCGGTCGCACGGTCGCGGAGGGCGGCGTCATCCATGCGTTCGGCAGCGGCCACAGTGAGATCATCGCGCGCGAAATCGTCGGCCGGGCCGGCAGCCTGGTGTGTGTGAGCGGTATCTACGACACCACCGGGGGCTTTATTGAAAATCTCGCCGGCTACGGCACCCAGCTCGCCGAACGTTATGACCGCCTGTACGGCCTGCGTCCCGGCGAAACGCTCATGGTCATCTCCAATTCCGGCAAGAACGCCGCGCCCATCGAGGTCGCGCTCTACGCGAAGCAGAAAGGCCTCACGGTTGTCGGCTTGACCAGCGTGGCCATGTCGCGCACGGCCCGAACCGTCCACCCCGGAGGTAAAAACCTGCACGCCATCGCCGACTACGTGCTGGACAACTGCGGCGTGCCCGGCGACGCGATCGTGGACGTCGCCGCCGAGATCCGGGCGGGGCCAACCTCTACTCTCGCCGGGACGATGCTGCTCAACCTTCTCCTGCTTGAGGTGGTCGGCGGGCTTAAAGCCAACCGCCATCCGCTGCCCATCCTGCGCAGCCAGAATCTGCCCGGCGCCATCGAGTATAACCGCGAGCTTGCAGAAAAATATGCCGGCCGCCTGAGCTGTCCCCTCGCTTAGATTGAACAACCCAATCGCCAAGACCCAAGGAGCCGGCCTTGCTTCAAAGTCCGGCGACGGCGTGTCTTTGCTGTAAAATGGATTCCTACAAGATCGGCGTCGATGGTGGCGCCATGAAAACCGAGTGCATCCTCATCGATATGCATGGTGCCGTTGCCGCC
>CAJAKX010000449.1 GCA_903940425.1 uncultured Opitutia bacterium
CGCGGTCACCGGCCTGATCGGCGAGGCGACCGTGCCCGCGGCCACCGCGCGCAACGCAACCCTAGCCGGCACCGGCGCGGTTCTGCGCGAGTATGCCCAAGAGCTGCGCGAGGCCATCGCACGCGACGGGTTCTATCTCTGCGTGCCCGCCGGCAAGCCGTTCTACCTCTACGTCACCCAGACGCTCGACCTCAGCCAGGCCACCCGCGGCAACGCCCAAACCTTATCCGCTCAACTCCGCGCTCCGCATGAAAACTAACCTCGTAATCGCGTGCCTCCTCCTCACGGCCTGCCAATCGGCACCGCCCGCCCTCAAGCCGCTGCCCGACCCGCTGCCGTTGCGCGACCGGCCCGAGAATCTCGCTGGCCGCACGGTCCGCAAAGACGGTCCCCCGGGCGCCGCGACACGCGAGGCGCCTCCGGCGGCCGACGCTGAAAAACTGACGCGCCAGACCCAGTGGATCGAAGCCTTGATTGCCCAAAACGACGCGCTCACGGTACGGCTGGGAACGCTGGAGCGCGCTGCTGCCAGCGTTCCGCCGCTGGCAGCCGCCGCGCCGACCAACCCGGCGACGGTCGAGGCAACACCGCCGAAAGCGCCCGCACCACCTCCGGCCCTTGCAGCGCCGGTCAATGACGTCGCTCTGCCCGCCAACACCATTGCCACGCCCTCCGCGGCCGAGCCGCCGGCCGAATCCCCTCCCCTGCTCGTACCCAACGCCGACGGCGTAATCGACACAACCGTCCTCAACGCCTCCGGCAATCCGACGAATCCATTCGCGGTGCGCACCCTGCCAGCCGATGCAGTGCGCGAGGCGACCTTCGTGGTCGGTGGCATATTCCAGGGGGGCAGCCCTTGCGCCCTCATCAATGGCCGGGTAGCCGAGGTCGGTGACCTGGTCGAGTCGCTGCGGCTCACCCGGATCAGTCCCGAGGCGCTCGTCCTGACCGGTGACGGCTTCACCATCAACCTGCCGCTTGGGTCCACCAAGGTGCGGCTCGCCCTCTGAACGTGCCCGCCTTCACCGCCACGGTCATTGACCCCTTTGGACGCCGCCGCTCCCTGGTGGACGACGCGCCCGATGCGGCGCAGTTCCGCCAGCGCCTGCGCGCGAAGAACCTCTGGCCGGTCAACATCGAGCCGGTCCAGCCCAGCCGGAGGCTCGGGCGGCTCAAGCTGTCCACCCGCGATTTCGTCGGGCTCTTGAACCAGCTCGAACTGCAATTGCGCGCGGGCATCACCGCCGACGCCGCGCTGACCCAGCTCGCCGCGGACGCGCCGCCCGGACCGACCCGCACCATGCTCGAAAGAATCGAGCGCGAAGTGCGCTCGGGCCAGCCCATCCACGAGGCGTGCCGCTTTTTTGAGAAGCAATTCCCCGCCCATGTGGCCGCGATCATCGCCGCGGGCGAGGCGTCCGCGCAACTGCCCGCCGCCCTGCGGGCGCTGGCCCGCCACCTCACGGAAATGGACGAACTGCGCCGCACGGCGAAACGGGCGCTCATTTACCCGGCCGTGGTGTTCACTGCGGTTGTCGGACTCGCGGTCTTCCTCCTCGCGGTCGTGATTCCGCAGTTCGCGGAGATCTTTTCCTCGCTCAGCCTCCGGTTGCCGGCCGCCACGGTTTTTCTGATCAAGGCCAGCGC
>CAJAKX010000450.1 GCA_903940425.1 uncultured Opitutia bacterium
CAGCGTGTCGCGCAGGGTGGCGAGGGTGCGGGATTGGACGCGGTTGGCGATGATTTGGTCGACGAGTGGGGCCATGATGCGATTCATGGCTTTGACTAAAACGGGTGGCGGGACGAGGACTCTGGCAGCGGCGAGATGGCCCCGCTGTATGTGGCCCATCGTCGTTGCTTTGTCGGCGGCGATGAGGCGGAACTCGTCAAGGTGGTAACGCGTCCAGAGGTAATAGAACCACTTCGGGAATTCGGGCGAGGTGACCTTGAAAAGGTGTTGGTTCAGCGCTCCGGGGCCGCCGCACCAGAGTTCAACTTCGAGGCTGCCGGACCACGAGAAGAGCACGTCGCCGTCTTGGACGATGTATTCTGGTGGTAGGCCGGTGTTGCAACGGTCGGCTCCAGCAGTGCCGCCTTTACGGAGTTGGGCAATCTTGATGACTGGGAGCGTGGGGTCGTCGCTGGGCGGAAACTTCTGGAGGGCGAGGCCGTTCAGGTAGTGGGCGATCTTGTCGAGGGTGCGCACTTCCCAACCTTGCGGCGTATGACCGAGTGCTGTTTCCTCGAAGTGGGCGGGGAAGAGGGCGGCGGTGGCGGAGTCGAGGCCGGCAGGTTTGTGACCGTCGAGTTTGGCGCGGATGGGGTCAAAATCCACAAACCAACTCTGGAACAGCGTCCGCGCCATCGCCTCCAGTGTCGCGTTCATCCGGCGGTTCAACTCGATCTTGTCGTCCAACGCCCCAAGGATATGCGCGATGGCTTTTTGGTCGGCGAGGGGTGGGAGCGGCAAGCGGAAGTTGGGAATGTCTGCGCACTTCAAACTGTCGAACACAGCGCCGACGTTGATGAATGTGCCAATCTGCTCCCACCAAGCTGGGCCACGAACAAGCCAGCGAAGGAACGGCGGGAAAACCTTAGTGCCATCAGAGCGAAGCAAGACGAGATTCTGACCAAGCGCGCATTCGAGGCCCGCTGGCACATAGGCGGTTTCACCGGGGTTACAGCGGCGCGAAAGGATTACGTCGTGATGCTGTGGTTTGGCTTTTCGAGTCCACTCAACGAAGTGTTCGGACGAAATGCGGCGAATATCAGAGAGGTCGAGTCGACCTTCCTTAAGTTGTGGAATCGCGATGTATGGATAGCCGTTGTCCGCGGCGGGTGGCGTGCGATGGTCGCAATCAATCAGCGACACGCCCGCTTCGCGGAGTGATGCGCGTTTCCACTCAACCGCCATATCCCAGCCCTCCTAGGTTCGCCTTGATTGCCTTTTCCAGTTTCGTGGACTCAGCGAATTGGACATTCAGTTCGGCGGCGAGGCGTGGCATCTTTTCCTCGAAGGGCTCGCCGTCGTCTTCGATTTCCTCGGCGCCGACGTAGCGGCCGGGCGTGAGGACGTGGCCGTTCGCGGCGATTTCGGCGGTGGTGGCGGATTTGCAGAAGCCGGGGATGTCGCGATAGCTGGAACCGGGCTTTGCGGGAAGGGTGCAGCCGGCCGCTTCCGTGAGGCTGCGCCATTTCCGGTCATCGAACCGCCACTCATGGTAAGTACTGACGATCTTCTCAATGTCAGTCTCGGTCAGTTCACGATGAACGCGGTCAATGAGGGTGCCCATTTTCCGTGCATCGATGAACAACGTCTCGCGATGGTGGTCGCGGATGCATTCCGGCACTGTCTCGCCCGGTTGTTTGACCATTCGGGCGGCTTTGCTCTTCGTCAGGAACCAAAGGCAGACGGGGATTTGCGTGGAGTAGAAGAGCTGGCCGGGAAGGGCGACCATGCAGTCCACGAGATCGGCCTCTACGATCTTTTGCCGGATGTCGCCTTCGCCGGACTGGTTGGAGGACATGCTGCCGTTGGCGAGGACGAAGCCGGCGAAGCCGTCGGGCGCGAGGTGGTGGATGAAGTGCTGCACCCAGGCAAAGTTGGCGTTGCCCTTGGGCGGCACGCCATACTGCCAGCGCACATCGTCGTCCACGCGGTGCCAGTCGGAGTCGTTGAATGGCGGATTGGCGAGAACGAACTGGGCCTTGAGATCCTTGTGAAGGTCGCGGCGGAAGGTGTCGGCCTGCTCGGGTCCGAAGTCGGCCTCAATGCCGCGCAGGGCGAGGTTCATCAAAGCGAGGCGGCGGGTGGTGGCGTTGCTCTCTTGGCCGTAGATGGCGATGTCACCGATTCGACCGCCGTGGGTCTCGACGAATTTCTCGGACTGCACGAACATGCCGCCGGAGCCGCAGCAGGGATCGTAGATGCGGCCCTTGTAGGGGGCGAGCATTCCGACGAGGAGACGCACGACGCAGGACGGGGTGTAGAATTGCCCGCCGTTCTTACCCTCGGCGCTGGCAAACTGGGTAAGGAAGTATTCAAAGACTCGGCCCAGCAGGTCCTTTGAACGGTTGCCTGGCTCGGC
>CAJAKX010000451.1 GCA_903940425.1 uncultured Opitutia bacterium
ACGATCAAATGACCCGCGAGGAACACGTCGCGCTGGATGCAGCCAGGAAGCTCACGCTTCTCGCCGGCGCGGGCTGGCTACCCGAGAACTACCAATGGCTGGAGGAACAATGGCGCGCCTGAAGGTTTCGCTCCTAACCGGGACTTTGATCTTCGCGACGCCGCTGCTGCTGCTGGCCCAGCAAGGCGGGCGGCAGGATCTCGTCAGCGCCGGCAAATGTGCCCGGTGCCACGTCAGTTCCGCGTTGGAATGGGGCCTCTCCAAGCACAGCACCCTCACGCGAAGCAAAAGCGGCCGGCTGCCCAGCTGCGTCGGCTGCCACGGCGAAAACCGCGACCACGTGATCGACGAACAGAACACCGCCAAGCCCGACCGGGTGGCCCATGGTGACGCCATCGCCACGCTGTGTGTCGAGTGTCATCGGCGCGGCTGCCCGCATACGTCGGATTTGAAGAACTGCCAGAACTGCCACCACATCCATGCCTTGGTGAATCCCACGCTGGACGCCGCCGCCATCGAGAAACGGGCGGGCGATCTCGCTGCGCTCATGCAGGCATACCAGGGGCACCTGGCCGAGGGCGAGCGGTTGGTGCAACTGGCGCAATGGGAGCCCGCGCGGACGGCATTCGCCGCCGCGCTCAAGGATTACCCCGCCAGTGACCGCGCCAAGGCCGCGCTGGCCATGATCGCGCGCCGGCTCAAGCCCGGCTTCAGCGGCTTCAAGATTGTCGGTGACCAGTTCGATGTGCTCTCCGGCCTGCCAAGGGAAATCATCATGGATGGGACGGGAATCGACATGGTGCTGGTTCCCGCGGGCAGCTTTGATCTGTGCTCTGAGCTGCATGCCGACGCCCAGCCTGTCCACACGGTCAACATCGCGCCTTTCTATCTGGCTAGGTTCGAGATGACCCAGGCGCAATGGAAGTCGCTCATGTCGGCGAATCCCAGCTTCCATCAGGGCGTGAAGTTCCCCCGGGCCGACCAGATGCCCGTTGAGCAGGTGTCGTGGGACGACTGCCGCGCCATGCTGGTCGAGATCAACAAACGTGTTCCCGGCGGAGGCCTGCGACTGCCGACCGAGGCCGAATGGGAATATGCCGCCCGCGCCGGCTCGACCGACTCAGCCGACGCCGCCAAGGTTCTGTCCGTCGCCTGGCTGCGCGAGAATTCGCGAATCGCCCCGGCAGCGCCAGACGCCGGGGCAGAGCCGGAGGCCGGGGCGGCGCGAGTTTCTCGGGAAGCGTCAAATGCTGGGATGGCGCAAATGTTCAAAGAAATGCAACGGGTCGAGGCGGCAAAACTCGCCGCGCCTGACAGCTACGCGCCTCATCCGGTCGGCACAGCCCAGCCCAATCGCTGGGGGCTCTACGACATGCAGGGCAACGTCGCGGAGTGGTGCTCGAGCCTCTACCAGCCGTATCCTTACGACGCCGCGGATGGACGCGAAGCCACCATCGGTCCGGGAACCCGTGTTCTGCGCGGCGACACCTTCATGGATTCGGTGGAATCCGCGGATCCCACGCTGCGCCATTCGGACCGCCCCAACCGCAAGCTGCGCTGGAACGGCGTGAGGCTGGCGTTCAGCCCGCCAGCCGTGGAGCAAGCCGCGCCGCCCATCAACAATTGAGCCGCTGGAGGGCGGTGCGCCGTCACCGCCACTGCCAATTCCCCGGCGCTCCGGCATCAGTTGAAGCCAAGATCGACGTGCAAAAGGCGCCCGCCGGAGCATACTCGCCCATGCACGCCCGAAATGTGCCCCTCATGATCACGAAACGGTCTCTCTCCCTTCTGCGCCTCATTGCCCTGTCGGCCACGCTCATCGTCGTCGTTGGCCTCGCGACCCCTGCCTATCCCCAAGACCCTCCCAAGTCCTGGATCGATCCGGAAACCGGCCATCGCGTCATCCGCCTGACGGATGAACCCGGATCGCACAGCTTTTACTTCAACGTCAACGCCTACACGCCTGACGGCCGGAAGATGGCGTTCACCACCGCCAATGACGGCATCGGTGTCATCGACCTCACGGATTTCAAGTCCCGGGTCGTCGTCCCCGGCCCCGTCCGCGTGGTGGCCGTCTGCCGGAAGACTCCGCGCGTCTTCTTCCTCAAACCGCCGGAGAGCGCCCTGTACTTTGCGAATCTGGACACCGGGGAAACCGGGAAACTGGCCGACCTCCCGGAGCGGGGCTCGGTTGCGACGATCAACGCCGACGAGACGCTGGTGGCCGGAACCCGCGTCCTTGGTGAAGACACGGGGCGACGTTTCGTGACGAGCGACAGCCGCGGCCTGGTGCAGGCCGAGGACAAGGGGGCGATGATGGCCCGGCGGCTGGCGGCCCGCCGGCCGATGGAAATGTACACGGTCGATCTGAAAACCGGGAAGGTGAACGTCATCCTGCAGGGCACGGACTGGTACAACCACCTGCAGTTTTCACCCACCGATCCGACCCTGTTGATGTATTGCCACGAAGGCTCGGGGTGGAGGGTGGACCGGATCTGGACCATTCGCACCAACGGAACGGAGAATGCGATGATCCCGGACGAGCCGACCAAGAATCGAATTCTCGAGGGGGAGCTTGCCGGGCACGAGTGGTGGAGTCCCGACGGGCGGACGATCTATGTCGACCTGCGCTTCATCAAGGGATTGGTCGGCTTCGTCGCGAGCTACAACCTCGATACCAAGAAGCACACCTGGTACTATTACGAACAAAGCGAGGTGTCGGTTCATTTCAACCTGTCGCCCGACGGGAAGCTCTTCTGCGGCGACGGCGGCCGGGCGCCCGGCGGCGCCTGGATCTATCTCTTCTATCCGGTCCTGTTTCCGGACGACCAGACCCTGGGCACGGATTTGATCCAGGTCGGCAGCTTCAAATCGGAAAAACTCTGCAGCATGTCCAAGCACGACTACCGGCTGGAACCCAACGTCAGCTTCACTCCGGATCAGAAATACGTCGTCTTCCGCTCGAACATGTTGGGCCCAACCTACACCTTTGCCGTGGAAGTGGCGAAAGCCGCCCAGAACTAACGCCGGTTCTGGAGATACTCCGGAATCGTGATGGTCATCAGGTCGAGGCTCTTGCCGTCGGTGAGCAGACCCGATTGGATGAGGATGCGCTTGCTGTCGGGGCTGAAGGTCGGGTGCGTGTGGTCGGGGCGCATTTTGTGGGCGGTCGTCAGCAACGTCATGGCGCCATCGCGGCGGTCGATCAGCCAGACGTTGCCGGCGAAGGTGTCGCCCACGAGCCAGCGTCCGTCGGCCGAGCCGTTGGAATGCCAGAAGCCGCCCGTGCCCCACGCGCCGGGCGGCTGGTCGTCGACCTGGCCGTAGAGGCGTATCTGGTCGTTGCGCAGGTTGACGACGGCAATGCCGGTCGCGTGCGTGCGCAGCCGGGCTTGATGGCCCATCATGTTGAACACGACCTCGTCCCTGGTGATGACCGCCTCATGGGTGATCCAGTCGTCCGGCGTCTCGACGTAAAGCGGGCGGTTATGCGAGCCGTCCGCCATCGTGGTCCACATGCGCTGCGGCGCGTCGCCGCCGGTCTCGTTGCAATAGATGATCTCGCCGGTCACCCACGGGTTGACCTGCACATGACCCATGGTGAACTCGGTATCGATGACCTTTTTGATCTCACCGGTCGTGAGGTCGATGCTGCGGATGCCGCCCGGGCGCGGTGGAATCGGCTGGCCGGGGGGCCGCCGGCCGCCCGGGTTCTGGGACGCACCGGGAGCAGGCGGCGGCGCGGCGAGCGTGGCTTGGGTGCCGCGCAAGGCGCCCTCGGCGAGGCCGACGATTTCGGGGGCCTTGCCGCCGGGGATCGCGTCGAGGCGCGTGACGCCGATGTAGGCGACCTTTTCGTCGGCATCGAGGGCGAAGCCGCCGCTCTCGCGGAGATTGGAGGGAAGGGTCATGATCTCGCGCTCGTAGGCCGGATCGGCCTTCATCGTGCCGGCTTCGCTGTCGGCGAACAGGGTCTCAAGATTCAGCTCGATGAGCTTCGCCGGGGAACTGCTGCCCGGTCCTCCGCCGCGAAAGAAATAAAGCTTCATCGACTTGCGGGCGATGTTGAGGCTGCCCGTGCCAGTCTCGGGTCCGTCCGTGAGCTGAACGATTTCGCCCGTGGTCTCATTGACCGCGAAGGCCTGCGCGCTCGCGCCGGGGCCGGCGTTCGCGGGTGCGCCGCGATTGGAACGGAATATGATATAGCGGCCGTCGGCCGTCCATTGCGGATGGGTCTGGTAGATCTTGGCGTCGTTGGCCGGATCGGTCGTGAGCGCGGTGACGGGCACGCCGGTGGTCTTGTCGATGAAGACGCGCATCTCGGACGGGAAACGTTTGCCAACGTTGGACGCGAAGGCGGACGCCCCGGCGAGGAGGACAACTGCAAACAGGGCTGCGCGGGCGAGGGACAGAGCTTTCATGCTGAAATCGATAAGGCGGAGCGCGGGAAAAAACGAGAGGTTTGTTCCCGGTTTACTAGACACATCGAACTCCCTGACTCTTGTCCGTTCAGGCTTGCGGCTGGCTGGCGGTCCGCCGGATCCACTTGTAGCATTTGACCGAATTCCGCCAGAAGTACTTCTCGGCCGCTTGCTGTCCCTTGCCCATGAAATACTCCTGGACGATCTTGAATCCGATCGGGACGGGCAGCCACTGATCGCCGTTCGGCCAGTCGCTCCCATAGAGTACGCGGTCGATTCCGAAAACGTCCAGGATTTCGTCCAGCCTTGGGCGGTAGAACTCGGTGTCCGTGCGGATCGTGTCGTCGGAACCCTTGGGGATGGTGGCGGTGGCGTTGCGCAACACCTCCGACACCTTCACGTAAATCTGCGGCCGGTCCCGGAACGCCTTCATGCTGGCATCATAGGACGCCCGCGCCGCGGGTTCGGTGGGCGGCACCATTTGCGGCAGGTGATCGATGACCACGCGCAAATTGGGGACCCGGTCGCTCACGTGCACGACATCGGCCAGCAACGTTACACTCGGATTCGCCGTGTCCAGCACCAAGTCGGCGTCGGCCAGAGCCTGAAGGTCGGCGACAAACTCCGGCCGGTCGAACTCCTTGCCTGACTGCCTCCCCAGACCGTAACGAATTCCCCGGTAGAGCGGGTTCTTGTGGAACCGTTCGAGATTCGGCCTGAACTCTGGTGTGCCGGGCACCAGACGCCCGACGGTTCCCACCATGATGTCGTCTTTTTCCGCGACGTCCAGCACCCACTGGTTGTCCTCGAGCAATGGGCTGCACTCGACTTCGATCGCGCCCACGATGCCCAGCGGTTCGGCGATGGGGCGGTAGCGCGCGGGCAAGGAGGTTTGATACAGAATCTTGTTTGCCGGGTTGGGCCAAGGTGTGCCTCCTGGGCGAAACGGATCGTACAGGTGAATGTGAGTATCAATGACGGGCATGGGGGCGGCGGCCCGGGCACCTTTGGCGCCTTTATAGGCGAGGGCCAAGCCCGCGACGACTCCGAGAAACGTTCTCCTGTTCATCGCGTAATTATTCATAGCTGAAGTTGTCGCAGGGTCATACTCGCAACGGATAGGCCCCGGTGGGCTCTTCCCAGTGATAGTTGACCGTTTCCTCGCCGAAGCGCCAGACCCGCGGGACCGTGGTGTGCAACCAGTCGAGCGGTTCGCAGTCGCCGGGTGAACCGCCGGACAGCGCGGTCTGCATGGCGGTGTGGAAGACCGCCTTCTGCTCGGGTTGAATCGTGCGCGGATCAACGGAAATGAACAACGCCGTGCCGCTGCGTGCGACCAGATCGAGGAACTGCCGATCGAATTTCCACGGCGTGCGCTCGGTGTGGACGGCACAGTCGGGATCGCTGGCGAAGAACGCACCGTGCTGCGGGAGGCGGTAGGCGAGCGTGTTGATGCCCATGCGCCGCGTGCGTTCCCAGACGAGGCCGGAGGTGTCGTCGCCGGTGCGCTGAACCTCGAACAGACCGGCGCCGAGGTGCCCCATGGTGTTGCAACCGAGGAGCACGGCGTCACCGGCTGCGGCGCGCAGCGTGCGGTAGAGGCGGAGAACGATCTCGGCGTTGGTGAGCGTCTGGTCGGCAAAGTGCCAGCCCGCGTCGGTCAGCTCGGCGCCCATTTCGAAGCCCCACCTGGCAAACAGGTCGTAGGTGGAGAAATCGTGTTTGATGAGGTCGTAGCCCCACGACCGGACCCGGGCGACGTCGTCGTGAATCAAAGCGAGGTTCTCGGGTAGCGTGAGGTCGAGCGGCCTCTCCTGCGCGGTGCACGGGCCGGCGCGCAGTCGGCGGGGATCGTCGACAGTCATGAGCGCGGTGGGCCGCATCCAGATCCCGGGGCGCACGCCGAGCTTTTTCATGTCCGCAGCGAGACCCGGCATGTCCGGAAAGCGCTTCGCATCCCCTGCGGTCCACGGGCCGCCGGGACAGGACGTGCCGGGAGTCCAGCCGGCGTCGATCACGCAATAGGGACGGTTGGCGTGGCCGGAAGCGAGGTCGGCGAGGAAGGCGGCGTCGCGTCGCATGGCGGCGGCGTCGAAATCGTGCCCGTAGGCGTAATACCAGTTGTTGTTGCCGCAGATCGGGGCCGGGGCCAACCGGGGCCCCGGGCAGAGGAGGCGGCAGAAGCGTTTAAGCGCCGCCATCGGCGTTTCCTCGGCCGCGGCCGCGAACGACACAACGGTGGCGGCTGCGATCTCGCGGTCGCCGGGGAGCGAAGGACTGCCGCCATTGCGGAAGTCGAGCCAGAGTGATATGCCGGCGGCATCGACCGTCCAGAAGCACAGCGTGGCGGGCTGGGTTTTCACGCCGGCCATGAAGGTGCGGCCGCTCGCGGCGTGGTGGGCGGCAAAGTACCACGGCATGACGCGTTCGGGTTGGAGGAAGCGCCATTGGAGATCGCCGTAGCCGCGTTCCCAGTGGTCGCCGAGAAAGAGTGTGTCGGCGGGGAACGTGGTTTCCCAACGGAGCCCGATGCGGGACAGCGGCCCGGCGGGGCACGTCACGCGAATTTCCATGCCCACCGGCGCAGCGATGAGATTCACCGCCACGCGATCGGAGGTGAACCGTGTATTCTGGCGGCTGGTGGTGACGAGACGCGCGTCGTCCTGCTCGATGAACACGCGCGTTGGTAGCGCAGGCAATTCGGCCAACATGGGAGAACTTGCCGCCGGGCCCGTGGCTGCGGCCGAAGCGCGGATCGGGAGCGCAGAGCTGATCAGGAGCGAACCGGCACCGACTTTGAAGGTATGGCTGAGGAAATCGCGGCGGGTGGGATCTGTCACCGGGTCAGGCATGGGAGGAGGCATGGCGTGAAAGGCCCGCGAGGGCGACGGTTGCGGGAACTGCAAGGGGAAACTGGTCGGGAGAGCGCTAAACGGACGGTGAAGGTACGCAGCCGAAGAACCGGCAGGAACCCCAGGTTGGTTTTCATGACAAGGAGGAAATGTGACTTGATGACTTCGCGGGAAAGTCACCGACCGGCGCCGTGCGGCAGGGGGGGTGGTTCATGCGATGTGAATCGCCGCCTGCCGGTCCGGATGGGCCGCTTCGCCTTGGAAATCAGGGTAACTCAACCCGGAGACGTCGTGCGCCTCAAGCGCATGAGTGAAGTAATCCGGCCGATTTTGTCCCCACGCGACACGACAACGGCGCAGGACGACGTTGTCGGCGTGGCGGACATGCACGCCCGGGTTGGGGTGTTCCTCAATCGCCGGGTACGCGGTGGTCGGGCGGTTGTCCCAAAGGCCCCCGCGGTAGTCCGTCCAGCGATCAAGCGTCACCGCAACGTTGTCGAAGACGATATCGGCGATACGGCTTTCACGACAACCGCTGATGCGAACGCTGTTCTCGGCGCGCCCGGTGACATTCTCCACGCGCACTCCGCGAATCCGGCCCAGCTTCGTCTCCGGCGTGCGCGGGATGGCGGTGAAGGAAATCGCCTCTCCCCGCCCCCACCAGGGATCTGCATGATAGCGCGCGGTGAATTTGATCTCGCGAAACACGACGTTGCGAACGCTGCCCTCGTCACGCAGTTGGATGGTGCATCCGCGACCGCTGCTCCGGATGTCGCATCGTTCGAAACAAACGTCATCGATGTCACCGGTGGTTTCCGTTCCGATTTTCACGCCCGAGTCCTTTGTCTCGAGCACGCAGTCATGCACATGGATGTGGGAGGAACCACCGTAGGCGGCGTGAGGCCGGGTCGCTTTCACGACGATGGCATCGTCGCCGCAGGTGATGTCGCAGTTGCGGATCTCGACGTTACGGCAGTGATCGGGATCGATGCCATCGCTGTTCGGAACGTCCAGCTCGTTGCGAATGGTCACGGCGTCCACGAGGACGTCTTCGCACCCGACAAGATGAAGCGTCCATTGCGGCGCGTGCCAGAAAGTGATCCCGCGCACCGCGAGATCGCGGCAGCCGGTGAATACGGCGAGTCGCGGCCGGAAGGCAGCCGGCACCCACCATTCCCCGACTTGGTCATAGCGGGTCATGAACTCGCGCGAGCGCCCGTTGATCCGGCCGGTTCCGGTGATCCTCAGGCCGGACGACTCGTGCGCGGTCAGCAATGCCCGGTCGGCGGCGTAGTCTTCCGCCCGCGTGCTCGCGAGTAATTCGGCATCGTCGGCCAGATGAAACTCGATGCCGCTGCGGAGTTCCAACCGGCCGGATAGATAACGGCGGGCGCCGGGTAGGATGACGCGGGAACCGGGGCCGGCACCCGCTGCCGCATCAATCGCGCGTTGCAGCGCCGGACTGTCGAGGGTGGCGCCATCGCCGGCGGCTCCGAAGTCCAGCACGTTGAATTCACGTGGCAGGCTGGGCAGGGTTCGTCCGGCCAGTGCCCGCGAGAATGGCACGATTCCCAGCGCGCCAACGGCGGCCCAGCGGGCCGCGGATTTCAGGAGCTCGCGACGGGAGCAGGCCGGCAGGAGCATTTCACTGGCCTCACACAGGTCGGGATTCACGGGTGTAGTGCGGTTTAAAGCCGGTCAGCTTTCCGCCGTTGATTCCTTTACGCGCGGGTCCCGCCCTCACATGTTCTTGATCATCTCGGAGGCGAATTCGCTGCACTTGAGCTCCGTCGAGCCGGGGATGAGGCGCGCGAGATCATAGGTGACCCGCTTGGAATCGATGGTCGCCTCGAGGCTCTTGACGATGAGATCGGCCGCCTCCGTCCATCCCAGGTAGCGCAGCATCATTTCGCCCGAGAGGATGAGCGACCCCGGGTTGACCTTGTCCTGGCCGGCGTATTTCGGCGCCGTGCCATGCGTGGCCTCGAAGACGGAATGGCCGGTCACGTAGTTGATGTTGCCGCCGGGCGCGATTCCGATGCCGCCCACCTGCGCGGCGAGTGCATCGGAAATGTAGTCGCCGTTGAGGTTGAGCGTGGCGATGACGTCGTACTCCGCCGGCCGGGTGAGGATTTGCTGCAGGAACGCATCGGCGATGACATCCTTGATGAGGAGGCCCGCTCCGGGCCGTCCCTCCGGAATCCGGCACCAGGGTCCCCCATCGATTTCCACCGCCCCAAAAAACTGCTTCGCCACCCGGTAGCCCCAGTCGCGAAAGCCGCCCTCGGTGAACTTCATGATGTTGCCCTTGTGCACGAGCGTCACGCTCTTGCGTTTTTGCCCGATGGCGTAGCCGATCGCGCTGTGCACCAGGCGCTCGGTGCCGAGATAGCTCACGGGTTTGATGCCAATCCCGACCTCGACCCCCACCTCGCGATGCGGGGCGCCGATGCCCTCCAGTTGCCGCTGCCACGCCTGCGCCTTCTCGGCGGAGCCGAAGCGGACCTTGGCAAAGCCTTTCGGAAACTCCCGGGCGAGAAAGTCGAGCAACTTGGCCGCGTCGGGCGTGCCCGCGGCGTACTCGATGCCGGCATAGATGTCCTCGGTGTTTTCCCGGAAGATGACCATGTCGATGAGATCGGGACGTTTCACCGGCGTCTCCATGCCCCGGAAATAGCGCACCGGGCGCAGGCAGACATAGAGGTCGAGTTCCTGGCGCAAGGCGACGTTGAGCGAGCGAATGCCGCCGCCGACCGGCGTCGTAAGCGGCCCCTTGATGCCGACAAGGTATTCACGAAAGGCCGTGAGCGTGTCGTCGGGCAGCCAAGTCTGGAATTTGTTGAAGGCCTTTTCACCAGCGTAGACCTCGAACCACGAAATCCTCCGCCGTCCTAGGTAGGCTTTTTCCACGGCGGTGTCGAAGACGCGGACCGCGGCACGCCAGATGTCGGGACCGGTGCCATCGCCCTCGATGAAGGGCAGCACGGGATTGTCGGGCACTTTCAGGCGCCCGCCGTCAGCCGTGATCCTGTCGCCGGCCGGAGGTGTCACATTCGTGTAGGGCATGATGAAGGATGTCTAGGATGACGCGGTCAGGACGGAATGTACGGCGACGGTGGGCCGGCGCAAACCGTCGGAACGGATGATTGCCGCCGGCCGGCCCGGCGATTCTCCCCCAGCGTAGCGAGGCAGGCGGCGGCCATTCGACTCAAAGGGTTCCGCAGAACCGGGCGAGGCGGGCCACGCCTTTGGCAATGATTTCATCACCGGTGGCGTAGCTCAGGCGCAGGAAGCCCTCCGCGCCAAACGCGCTGCCCGGCACGGCGGCGACCTTCTCTTTTTCCAGCAGCCGCGCGCAGAAATCCTCCGAACTGACACCAAAGCTGGCCACGTTGGGAAAGAGATAGAACGCGCCCTGGGCGAGCAGACAGGAGACGCCGGGAATCCGGTTCAGCTCGGCATGAAGGAACCGGCGGCGTCGGTCGAACGCCGTCAGCATGCGCGCCAGCGCCTCCCGGGACTTCTCCTTTTCGCGGAGCGCGGCGAGCGCGCCGTATTGTGCGAACGTGGTGGCGTTTGAGGAGATCTGGCTCTGAATTTCGGCGCATGCCTTGGCGATGGGCGCGGGCGCGACGAGCGTGCCAAGGCGCCAGCCGGTCATCGAGTACGGCTTGCTGAAGCCCGAGACCACGATCGTGTGCGCCTCGGCCTCCTTGCTGAAGGTCGCCGGGCTGTGGTGCTTCAGGCCGTCATAGATCAGATACTCATAAATCTCGTCGGACAGGAGATAGAGATTGTGCTTTAGCACGATGGCGACGAGGGCCTCGAGTTCGGGTCGCGTGTAAACCGCCCCTGTCGGATTCGAAGGCGAATTGAGGATGAGCAGCCGGGTCTTCGGCGTGATCGCCGCCTCGAGCTGCGCGGGGGTGAGCTTGAAGCCGGTCGAATCGTCCGCCAGCACGATGCGCGGCAGGGCACCGGCGAGCTTCACCATCTCTGGATAACTCACCCAGAACGGCGCCGGGACGATCGCCTCGTCCCCCGGGCTGCAGGTGGCGAGCACCGCGAGATAGCAGGAGAATTTTCCACCCGGGCTCACCACCACCTGGGTGGGCGCGACCTTGAGCCCATAGTCAGCGCCGTAGCGCTCCGCGATCGCCGTCCGCAGTTCGATGATGCCGGGCGTCGGGGCGTATTTCGTCTTTCCGGCCTTCAGCGCAGCAATGCACGCCTCCTTGATGAAGTCCGGCGTGTCGAAGTCGGGCTCGCCCGCGCCGAAGCCGCAGACGTCCTCGCCGGCGGCGATCAAGGCCTTGGCCTTCGCATCGACGGCGAGGGTTGGCGAAGGGGCGATGCCGCGCGCCCAGCTGGAGAGGGGTGACGGAGGAGTGCTCATGGGAAACCGGCCATCACTAAAGAACCCCTCTTCCCAAAAGCAAGCCGCGGCATGCGGTCGCTGATGGTTCCTAGCCTGCGGCGTTATCACCAATCCGGCGCGGGGCTACCGATGCTTCTTTTTGGCCGGCTTCCTGCCGACCGCCTTGCGCGCCGGCCTTCCCGCGGCCTTCCTGGGCGGGGTATTGGCGGCGCTGCCCCGCTGGCCGGCCTTGTTGCCACCGGCAGTACGCGGGCTGAGGGTCTCGAGTGCGGACCGGAGTAGGACTCCCGCGCTGACATTTTTCAGACGGGCGTAATGAAAAAGCGTCTGCTTCTGGGCGGGCGAAAGCCGCACGGAAATCTGGCACGGCTCGCGTCGCGGCGTCCTGAACGCGGCAAAATTAAAGTCCGCCAGCGCACGGCGCACCACCGCGCTGACCGTCTTCAGTCCGAGGCGCCCGCGACAGGAATGGATCCGGTCAACCAGGCTGCGCGGGAGTTCGAACGTCAGCGGTGCCGGGGCGAGGGTATGATTGTTGGCCATGCGTTGACAGGGTGGATCCGCGGGACGTGCTGCCGACTTAAAAACCGCGCCTCAACATGGAGGGCAACGAAAATCTTCGGAGTGTTACGGGAGTGACTCACCAAATCGTTGCTCGCTGTCCCCGCTTCGGAACCACCCCGTCCGCCGTTCAGCGCGCCGGTGCCGGGCGCCGCTTGTCTCCCAGTACCGCTGTTCGAATCCAGGCGAAAGCCTCCGGCGGGGTGGCCACCACGGCGATGGGATGTTTCAGAAGCCCGGGCGCGATCGTCCTCGCGTGATGGATCGCCACCATGGGTACGCCGGCCGCGCGGGCGCCGGCGAAATCCTGGTCGGAATCGCCTACGAAAAGCACCTCGGCCGGCGGCAGGCCCCAGCGCCGCACGATCCGGAGGAGTCCCTCAGGATCCGGTTTGTGCGAATCCAGGTCGTCGCCGCAGATCAATACATCGAAACAATCCATCAGCGCCAGGGCGTGGAGCCGGACCAAAGTCATGCTCCGCTCCCGGCCGGTCCAGATGCCCAGTGGAATTCCCGCGGAGTGCAATTCCCGCACCAGTCTCCGGGCGCCGCGGAATAGCCGGGCCGATTTGTCGTGTTCTGCAAAAAAACGGGTGTAGGCCGCCAGCGCGGCCGCCAGATGCGCCCGCCCGCCCAGCAGGCGCCGCAGGCAGGCCGCCGATGGTCCGCCCAGGCTGTCCATGACTTCGGTGCGATCCGGCCGCGGCCGGAACGGCTCCACGACCATGGCCATGCCCTCCAGCACAAGAAGCATGCTGTCGAGCAGCGTTCCATCGAGGTCAAAGACGACGCCGCGATAATTGGACGACCGGCGGCTCATGGCGCCGTGACCGTCACCAGCTCTGTGCCGCCCGGTACTGCGGCCGGATCGGCGAGGTGCGCGGGATCAAAGATCTGCGGGACAAATTGCTGGTGGAGCGCGGCGGCCGTGACGACAAACCGGGTCTTGTTCCGGGTGGTCTCGTCGCGCAGATCGATCGATTTCACGATCCATTGATCGCCGATCTTTTTGAGATCGATTACGCTGAGAACCTTCAACGGGCGGCCTTCCCCGCCGATGAACTCCGCCTGCACCAGCGCCGTGTATTGCGTGTCGAGATAGGCGCGGATTCCCCGGAGCGCCGGGTGAAGTTCCGTGACCGCGGCAGGCGGATAAAGCAGGAACTGATGAGCCGGCCGGCCGCGCATACGGGCAAGGCCCTCGTAGACGAATTCCGGCCAGTACAGAAAAGGCATCTGCAAATCGAACGGCGTGAGGTCGGTGCCGGCCACGGGCTCGAACAGCGCGGCGACGCCGGGTGATTCGGCCGCCCCGCCGGATCTCTCGTTCCACCGCCACAGCGCCGGACTGGCGCCGCTTTGCACGAGCAGACGGACTTCCGGGGCGGCACCCGCCTCCGGTGCGCGGACGCTGACCCGGGAGATCGGACCGCTCGCATTCCGGGAGCCCCACAGGCGGCCGCGCAGGACGCGCTCGGGGCCGTGCCGGGGGAGAACGCGAAGCTCGAATTCGAGATAATAATCCCCCGCTATCCCCTGGCGGCGGAATTGTTCCAGAATCTCCCGGCCCTGCTCCTGGTCGGGTTTGCCATACTGCGCATAATTGGGCGGCGGCTGATAGCCCTTTTGCGCCTGGGCTGGCGTCGGCAGCCAGCACATCATCGCCAGCGCCAGCCAGCATTCCACCCGGCCGGTTAAGGAACACGGACCGCGCCTCACCAAGGGCCGGTCAGGGCGACTTGGTGGCCGCGCCGCTCTGCGTGGTGGTCTTGGCAGCATCGGGGGCGGCGGTGATCGGGACGGAGACCATGGGCGCGACCGGCTTCGCCGCGGCGGGCGTTGCTGCCGGCGCGGAGGTGGACGCGGCCGGCACCGAGATGTTGGGCAGTGCTTCCCTTGCGCCGGCGGGGTGGCTCCGCATGTGGATGTAGCCGAGGTAAAGGAGGAAGCTCAGAACGAAAAACACGATGGTCGCCCTGATCGTCATGCGGCTCAGGACGTTGCTCGTGTCGGGGCCAAACGCCGACTCCATCATGCCGCCGCCCATCGCCGCCATGCCACTGTCGGACTTGGCGCGCTGTGCCAGCACCACCAAGATGAGGAACAGCGCCACAATGATGAGCACGAAGGTGCCAATGCCGATGAAAACCGAGATCATAAAGGGCGCATGACAACAGGCTCCGGTGCCGGATGTCAACCTTGGGTCACGGAGCACCTATATCTCGAAATCTTTCGGGAGCGGCGCGGCGCCGGCCGGCGGTCCGGGGTCGGTCGCCTTTTCCTGCTTGCGGCCATAAAAGAGCCGCACGTCGGCCTTGCGGGTCTGGAGCAGCTGGGTGGCCCGGACCAGCGCGCGCTTGGTGCTGATGGTCGGGTTCGTTTCGGCGGGAAAGATATTCC
>CAJAKX010000452.1 GCA_903940425.1 uncultured Opitutia bacterium
GAAACGCCCCGACGAACCGCGGCTTGAGGATGCGCATGAAGCCCGCCAGGACGATGAGCCCCGGCTGGCACGCCTGGAGGTTTTCGAGGTAGCGCGTTTCGCCGGCCTCGTCGAACCTGGTCTTGAATGGTCCCGGGTCGAGAAACTGCGCGGGCACGCCAAAACGGGCGCCGAGTTCGAGGATGCGCGCCGCCGGCTGGTCGGAAAATATCTGCACCACGCGGGCGCCACCCAGCCTCCCCTCCTGCTGGGCTTTGAGGATCGCCTCGGCATTGCTGCCCCGGCCGGAACCAAGGATGACCACGCGCATAACCTCAGGCTCCGTCCGCCGCCCGCAGCTTCGCGATGAGCGCCGTCGTGCTGAAGCCGGGCAGGAACGGCAGAAACCGGATGCGCGTCCCCGCCCGTTCGAGGGCGGCGCGCTCCGCCGGGTCGAGCGTCGCCAGCGTATAATCACCGGCCTTGACGTAGATGTCGGGTCGCAGGGCCTGGATCTCCCGCGCGAGCCGCCGGCGGGTGAAAATCACGATGCCGTCAACCGATTGCAGCTGGGCCAGGTTGTGCGCCCGGGACTTCACATCGAGAATCGGGCGCCGGGGGCCCTTGAGCTGCTTCACGCTCCGGTCGGAGTTCAGGGCGACAAACAGCCGGCCCCGCCGGCCCGCCAGTCGCCGGGCCTGCGCCAGATACGCCGTGTGCCCGGGGTGCAGCAGGTCGAACACGCCGTTGGTGAGCACGAACGTCCCCCGGGCCCGCCGCAGTTTCCGGCGCGCCAGGACCGCCTGCCGGAGGGTCATCAGTTTGGCGTTCGGCAAATTCATGATCGGAACCCGGGGTCAGAAAAACTTTTTGGCTTTCTCAAAGAAATTCCGCCCCACCGGCTCGTCCGCGTCGCCGCTGGCGATGGCGAAGTCCTCCAGTTTCTTGCGCTGCTCCGCGGTGAGATGCGTGGGCACCTCCACCTGCACGCGCACCAGCTGGTCGCCGGGATGGCCGGAGCGCAGCCCCGGCAGGCCGCGGCCCTTGAGCCGGAAGGTCGTGCCCGACTGCGTGCCGGCCGGGATCTTGAGCGACGCCTTGCCGGACAGCGTGGGCACTTCGATCGTGCCGCCGAGCGCCGCCAGCGTGAACTTGACCGGGATCTCGCAGAACAGGTCGTCCCCCTGGCGTTCGAAGATCTCGTGATCCTTGACATGGATGACGATGTAGAGATCGCCCGGCTGGCCGCCGTACACGCCCGCCTCGCCATTGCCGGCGGAACGCAGCTTGGAGCCCGTGTCGACCCCGGGCGGGACGCGCACATTGAGTTTGGCGGTCTTGTTGATCCGCCCTTCCCCCCGGCATTCGCGGCAGGGTTTGTCGACCCGGGTGCCGGTGCCATGGCAGTTCGGGCAGACCTGGCGGACGGTGAAAAATCCGCGCGAAGTCGTCACCTGGCCGGCGCCCCGGCAGGTCGGACACGTCACGCGTTTCGAGCCCGGCTCCGCGCCGGTGCCGTTGCAATGGTCGCACGGGGCGAGCTTGCGGAACGAAATCTCCTTCTCCACGCCACGCGCGGCCTCCTCCAGCGCGATCTCGATGTCGTAGCGCAGGTCCGCCCCGTCGTGCGCCCCGTCGGCCCCGCCCCCGCCGAAAAACTCCTCGAAGATGCTGCCGCCACCGCCGCCAAACACCTCGCGGAAAATGTCGAACGGATCGTGGAAGCCGCCCGTGGGCCCGCCCGCGCCGCGCGGCCCCGCCCCCTGCGAGAACGCCGCGTGGCCGTAGCGGTCGTAGGCGGCGCGTTTGTCGGGATCCTTGAGCACCTCGTAGGCCTCGGAGATCTTCTTGAACATTTCCTCGGCCGGCTTGCTGCCGGGGTTTTTGTCGGGATGATACTGGATCGCCTTCTTGCGGTAGGCTTTCTTTACCTCCTCCTCCGAGGCATCCCGGCCCACGCCGAGCAGTTCATAATAGTCTTCCTTGGCCATGAGTGGTGGGGTCGCTTGAGGTGCCTGCCGGCGGGCGATTGACGATCGTCATATCGCGCGCCAGCGCGCTCCGGCAGTTTCAGCCCTTGGCCTCCTTCGCCGGACCGCTGGACAATATCACGCTGGCGGCCCGCAGCAACCGGCCGTGGAGGGTGTAGCCGGTGCGCACCACCTGCAGGACGTGCTCCTCGGGCACCTCGGGACTCGGCTGGTGCGAGAGCGACTCGTGCAGATGCGGGTCGAACTTCTGCCCCACCGGATTCACCTCCTTCAGCCCCTGGCGGCCGAGGACGCCCTTGAATTGTTCCAGGACCATCGCCACGCCGTCAGTGATGGTTTTGGCGTCGGGCTGCTGGCGCGCGGTCGCCAGGCTGAGTTGCAGGGTGTCGAGCACCGGCAGGAGATGCTGCAGCAGGTTCACGGCGGCATGTTGCCGCAGTTCATCCTTCTCCCGGGTGACGCGCCGGCGGTAATTCTCAAGATCGGCCACGGCGCGCAGATAGTGGTCATAGTTGCCGGCCGCCTCCTTTTTCGCCGCCGCAAGCTGCTCCTCCGGCGGAAGCCCGGCCGAAGCGGCCGGACTGTCCGCCGCCGCGGTGGAGTCCGGGCCGGTCTTGCCAGGCGTGTCTTGCGGTGAGGATGCGGTCATGGGAAACGGCAAGTAAACTATTTCTTCAGGGTTTTCTCAAGCGCGTCGAACAACCCTTTCACCGCCTCGCCGGTCTTGCGACCTGTTTCCTTGACCCGGCCGCCGGCGGCGCGCAGCGCCGCATCGGTTTCAGGCAGGAGGCCGCCGATGGCGCCGGCGACGGGAGCGAAGATGTCGGCGAACGGCGCGGCCAGCTGCTTCGCACTCGTGACATTTTCGTAGGTGTGGTTGAAATTGAGTGTGAATTCACGCACGTCCGGGTTGCGTCTCGAGTAATCGGCAATGACCAGCCGGTCGAGCCGCACCTGCAGACGCTTGATCAGGAACTCGCGGGCCGGCGCGGCCGCCGGCGACTTCGGATCGGGGGACGGTCCGGCCAGCCCCTCCTGAAAAGCCCTCGTGTTGATCAGGCCGCGCTGATCCTTCACGAGCGTGATTCCCGTCATGTTGACGACGAGGTTATCGATCACCGGACGGTGGCCGAACAGGGAAAACAACTGCGCGTCGGCGCGGATTTCGCGCACTTCGACAAAATCCTTCCGCGGGAACGCCGGCGGGTTGGTGATCACCAGCCCGCGCAGCTCCAGGTTCGCCGTGAAGGGATTGGCGTAGAACGTCTGGATTTCGATGCCGAAACCCGTGCGTTCCTGCACGAGCCTGGTCACGGCATATGGCAGCAGAATCATCCACGCCACCGCGAGACAGGCGAAGAGAATGGCGAGAAAAAGCAGCAGGTTAAACCCGATGCCTCCCCGCCGTGATGCTGTGTGCAATGCGTTCATGGTGCCCTTAAATGAAGTTTTCCGTCACCAGCAGAAGGCTGTCCTCGATGGCGGTGAAGGCAAACCGGCCGGCATACGGCAGCAGGGCGTTGTCGCCGCGTCCCAGCGCCTGCGCCGTGGCGGCCTCCTGCACGCGTCCACCCACCACGTGCAGCAGCCGCGGTTGCTGCCCGGCGGCAAACAGCAGACATCCACCGCGGGCCAGGGGTTCGCGCCGGATGCGGAACTGGGCGCAATCGGCCAGCACCGCCGGCGTGGCGGCGGCGCGCAGTGGCCGCGACTCCGGCTGATCCCAGAGAATCGACGCCAGCGCTTCGCGCCGATGAAGCTGGCGCGGCTGGTGGTCCAGACCGGTGCGTCCCCAGTCATAGACGCGGTAGGTGGTGTCGGAATTCTGCTGAATCTCGAGAATCAGATTGCCGGCATCGATGGCATGCACGGTGCCGCTGTGCACGAGGATGGAATCGCCCGCCGCCACCGGAAAGCGGTTGACGCATGCCTCCAGCGTGCCGCGGGCGAGGGCTTGCTCAAACTGCGCGCGGGTCACGCCCGGCCGCAGCCCCACGATGAGCGACGCCCCGGGCGCAGCCCCGGCAATGAACCAGTTCTCGGTCTTCGGCTCACCACCCAAGGCCGGCGCCTTGTCCGCCGGCGGATGCACCTGCAGGCTGAGGCGTTCGCGGCAATCGAGCCATTTCACCAGAATCGGGAAAGCCTGCTCCACCGGCCACTGCGGCCCCATCACGTCCCGGCCGTGGCCTGCGATGAGCTGGCGCAGGGTGAGGCCGGAATACGGTCCGCCGTGCACGATCGATTGGGCCTCCGGGCGGTCGACAATCTCCCAGCTCTCGCCGATCGCCTTTCCCGCCGGCAGCGCCCGGCCGAACGCGCCCGCCAGCGTCTGGCCCCCCCAGACGCGTTCCTGATAGATGGACTCGAATCGCAAGACCTCCATGATGCAGAGCTTATAGGTTGATCGTGAACATGAAAACCGGTTATTTACATTGACCGGCCGGACCGGTAAGGTGGACCTTCAGTTGGCGCTTTTGCCGTTACACAAATGCCCAAGTCGGAGACTTCAAACTCAAAGAGCGCCCCCTCGTTCGAGGGCCCACGCTACCGGCCGAAGTGGCTGGCGGCCAGCATCTGCTTCCTGCTCGGTGCGTGGATCGCGGTCACCCTGCTGGATTATACCCCCCGGCAGAGCCATGAATACCAGATCGGCGGACAAAGCGCCTGGAATGGAACGGTGTGGGTCGTTCATGATCTGGCCGCGCCATCACCCAACCTCGGCGGGCCGTGGGGTGCGGATATTGCGTGGTGGTCCCTGCACCTGCTGGGCTTGAGCACGTGGCTGCTGCCGGTTTTTCTCCTCTGGTTTGCCTGGGTGGCGGTGCGCAATGCCCGGCGTCTCGTGCTCACCCGCTTTATTGCAATGACCCTGTGCATCGCGACGGAATCGGGGCTTTGGTCCATGGTGAAGGTCGTCAATAAAAATGATTACTTCACCCAGGGACTGGGCGGCGTGATCGGGCAGTTGCTCTACCACCAGCTGCTCAAAGACACGGTCGGCGTGGTGGGCGCGGGTCTGCTGCTGGGAACCATCTTCGTCCTGACCCTGGCGTTCATTTTCACCCGCGACATCGGGTCGGAACTGGAGAAGATGTTCGCTGCCATTCACACCTGGCGGAAACTCCGCGCGCAGCGCGCAGCCGAGCGCGCCCAATCGAAGCGGAAGGAGAAGGAAGCCAAGGGCAAGGCCATTACAGCCAAGGCGGCCGCCGTGGCGTTGATGCCGCCCGCCAGCAGGAAGCAGCCGCTCGTCATCCCCAAGACCAAGGAGGAAATCGCGCGGGAAGCCGCGGCGGCGAAGATCGTCGATTCCTCCACCCCCGAATCTGCCAGAATCGTGCTCAAAACGGCCTCCGCCGAGGAACCGGCTTCCCCCGGCGCCAAGGCCGCGTCTGGTTCGCTGGGCAAACTCAATATCGTCAAACCCGAGGAAACCAAGAAAGCCCGGAGCACCCTCCTCTCCCGCGCCGACGAAAACTACCAGTTTCCACCCCTTTCGCTGCTGCGCGAACCGGTCAAACTCGATGTCAGTTCCAGCGAGGAGGAACACCGGCAAAACGCCGAGAACCTCCTGCGCATCCTCGCCGAATTCGGCGTCGAAGTAACGCTCGGCGAGATCCACGTCGGCC
>CAJAKX010000453.1 GCA_903940425.1 uncultured Opitutia bacterium
AATAATCCGCCCGGGCAGCGACCGGCTGGGATCGCATTGCCGGGGCACCCGGGCTCGGGTGCGCCCTAATCCCTGGGCGTCCGCCGACCTACGGCGCGCACCGCGATTTTCCGCTGCCCTTTTTTGCTGCGTGCTCGCTCAAGAGCCGGCTCACTTCAAGGCCATCGCATGATGGGTTCGCCTCACTCCCCGCCCCGCGCGCCCGAGCCGGCCGCCGCCACCTCGTCGCGCCGGGTCGTCGCCCTCGCGTGCGGCGTGCTCGTCCTCGCCGTCTTCGCGGCCTATGCGAACAGCTTGTCCGGACCGTTTGTCTACGATGACAAGGACTCGATCGTCGAAAACCTCACCCTGCGGCACCTCTGGCCGCTCACGGATGTGGTGGCCCCGCTCGGCGGTGGCCTCACGGTCAGCGGCCGGCCGGTTTTGAACCTTTCGCTGGCGCTCAACTTTGCCGCCGGCGGCCTGGACGTTCGCGGCTATCATGCAGTGAACGTCCTCATCCACGCGCTCGCCTGCCTGACGTTGTTCGGGCTGGTGCGGCGCACGCTGGCCCAGCCCTCGCTCCGCGCGCGTTTCGGCGCAGCCGCGGTGCCGGTCGCGTTCACGGTGGCGGCGCTGTGGGCGTTGCATCCGCTGCAAACCGAGGCGGTGACCTACCTCGTGCAGCGCGCCGAGTCGCTCATGGGTCTGTTTTATCTGCTCACGCTCTACGGCTTCATGCGCAGCGTGGACGCTCCGGCGCCGCGCCGCTGGCAGGTGCTGTCAGTCGCCGCGTGCCTGCTGGGCATGGCGACGAAAGAAAACATGGTTTCCGCACCGGTGCTGGTGCTGCTGCTCGATCGCGCGTTCGTGGCCGGAAGTTTCGCGGGCGCATGGCGGCGGCGCGGATTCTACGCGGCGTTGGCGGCGACATGGATATTGCTCGGAGGGTTGCTCGCCAGCACGGGTGGCAATCGCGGCGGTTCGGCCGGCCTTGGGGTCGACATCTCGTGGTGGGACTACGTGCTCACGCAATTCCCCGCGCTCGTACACTACGTGCGGCTGTCGTTCTGGCCCACGCCGCTCGTCTTCGAGTACGGCACGTTTTGGATCGGGAGTCTGGCGGACGTTTGGCTGCAGGCATGCGTCGTGGTCGCGCTGATCGCCGGCACGGTGTTCGCGTGGTGGCGGAAGCCCGCGGTCGGGTTTCTCGGCGCGTGGTTTTTCGCGGCCCTTGCCCCGACCTCGCTCATCCCCGGGATGACGCAGCGCATCGTCGAGCATCGGATGTATCTGCCGCTCGCGCCCCTGGTGGGACTGATCGTGGCAACGGTCTACCTCCGCGGTGGGCGCCGTGGCCTCGCGGCGCTCCTGGCGCTGGCGGCCGGGCTGGGCTTTCTCACGTTCCAGCGCAATGCCGACTACCGCAGCGAGATTGCCCTCTGGGGCGACACCGCCACCAAGCGGCCCGCCAACGCCGGCGCCCACGCCAGCCTCGGCGCGGCGCTGGCCGACGTCGGCCGCATGGCCGCGGCCGTCCCCGAATACGAAACGGCGCTGCGGCTGCGTCCGAACTTTCTCACCGCCCGAAACAACCTCGGCACGGCGCTCATCGCCATCGGGCGCGTCGGCGAAGCGATCCAGCAACTGGAGGAGTCGCTGCGCCAGGAGCCGGACAACGCCCAGGCTCACCTGAATCTCGGCGTGGCGCTGGATACGTTGAAGCATACTTTCGAAGCGATTCCCCACTACGAGGCGGCATTGCGGCGCGATCCAAACCTCGCGCCGGCCCACAACAATCTCGGCGACGCGTTGTCCCGCTCCGGGCGAAACGTGGAGGGCATCGCCCACCTGCAGGAGGCGCTGCGCCTGAAGCCAGACTACGTCGACGCCCACAACAACCTCGGCAACGCGCTCATGCTGCTCCGCCGCGAAGCCGAAGCTTTGCCGCACTACG
>CAJAKX010000454.1 GCA_903940425.1 uncultured Opitutia bacterium
ACGTCGACCACGTTGGTCTGCGGATCGAAACTGTAGTCCCACACGTGCTCCAGAATCATCGTCTTGGTCACGGGCCGCCCGGCGTGCCGCAGCAGGAACGCCAGCAGGGTGAACTCCTTCGGTTGCAGCTCGACCGGCCGGCCGCCGACCCGGACCGCGCGCGTCGCCAAGTCGAGCCCGATGTCCCCGGATGCCAGGCGCGTCGCCTCCGGAGTGCGCGTGGCGCGGCGGATGAGGGCCTGCAACCGCGCGAGCAGCTCGGAAAAAGCGAAGGGCTTCGTGAGATAGTCGTCCCCGCCCGCCTGCAGGCCGCTGATCCGGTCGTCCACGCTGCTGCGCGCACTCAGGAACAGCACCGGCAGGGCATTGCCTCCGGCGCGGAGCCGCCGCACCAGGCTGAGGCCGTCGAGGCGCGGCAGCATCACGTCGACGACGGCCGCGTCATAAGTGGTGGTGACGGTCAGCGCGAGCGCCTCGTCGCCGTCGCGGGCCGGGTCGACCGCGAAGCCGTGCTGGCGCAGGCCGCCGGCCACGAAGGAGGCGATCTTGGGGTCGTCTTCTACCACGAGAATGCGCACATCCATTGCCTAGGGGATTGCCGGCCCGGCGTCTATGCTGCAATGCAACCGGGCCGGCCGAAAGGAAACCCGCGCACCCCGAAGGGCGCGCGGGTTGCACAACCGATCAAATTTCCCGATCAAGAGGATGACTTGCTGTCAGTTTCATCCACCACGAGAAAATGGGTGCCGCCGTGGCTCCAGAGCTTGAGCAGCGTTTTGTGGGTTTCCGAGTGCTCGGTGAGCCGCACCGCATCATCCGCCGAGCGGACCGGCTGATGATTGACCTCCTGGATCACGTCGCCCGGCGCCAGGCCGGCCTCGGCGGCGGCCGACGAGGGATCGACGTTGGTCACGAGCGCGCCGTGCTGCCGGGCGGGCACTTCGAATTCATTGCGGGCGGCGGCATCGAGATCGCCCACCTCCACGCCGTCGAGCACCCCGTTGTCCTTGCTGCCGCCGGCACTGGTAAGCTGCTTGTCGCCTGACAGTTCGCCGACCTGCACGGTGACGGTCTCCTCCTTGTCGCTGCGCAGCAGCCGCAGCTTCACCTCGTGTCCGGGCTCCGTCGCGGCCACCGCAAACTTCAGCCGCCGGCTGTCCGGTGCCGGCTTGCCGTTGTAGTCGAGCACGACGTCGCCGCTCTTCAGGCCGGCCTTGGCCGCCGGGCTGTCCGGCGTGACGTCGCTGATGATGACCCCCTTCGATGTCTTCAGGTGAAATTGCTCCGCGAGATCCGGGGTGACATCCTGAATCGTCACGCCGAGGAAACCGCGCACGACCTTGCCGCTGGTCACCAGGCTGTCCATGATATGGCGCGCGAGGTTGGAGGGGATGGCGAAACCGATGCCTTGGAAGCCGCCGCTGCGGCTGAGGATCGCGGTGTTGAGCCCGATCAGGCGGCCCTGCATGTCGACGAGCGCGCCGCCCGAGTTGCCCGGGTTGATGGCCGCATCGGTCTGGATGAAGTCCTCGTAGTCGAGCCCGAGGTCGCCCGACCGGCCCGTGGCGCTGACGATGCCGCTGGTGACAGTCTGGCCGATGCCAAAAGGATTGCCGATCGCCAGCACCCGGTCGCCGACCAGCACGTCGTCGCTGTCGGCAAAGCTCACGGCCGGCAGATCGTGGGCATCGACCTTGATGACGGCGATGTCACTCTTCTTGTCGGTGCCGATCACCTTGGCGGTCATCTCCCGGCCATCCCCCAGGGTGACCTTCACCTTGTCCGCACCATCCACCACGTGGTTGTTGGTGAGGATGTAGCCGTCGGCGCTCACGATGATGCCCGAGCCGAGGCCGATCTGCGGCGGCTGCCGGATCACGCGCCGCCCGCCGCCCGGCCCGTTGAAAAACGGGCCGAAAAACTGCCGGAACTCCGGATCGTCAAAGGGGGAAGCACCGTTGACCTCCATCTCCTTCGCGCGCTCGCGGGTGACCACCTTCACCACGCTGGGTGTCACGCGCTTGACGATGGGGTTGAACGACACCGCCGTATCCTCCGTGCGGGGCAGCGGCGCGGCGTCGACCTTGATGTTGACCGACGGTTTCTCGTCGCGCTTGGATTCCGCGACGACCCACGTCGTGCCGCCGGCCAGCATGGCCATAATGGCCAGCGCCAGCCAGCGCCGCCGGGGGTAAAATTGATGTGCATTCATGGTTTGGTTTTTCGTTTCAGAGGGTTGGAGTTGTTTGCGAACCGCCCCCACGATAACCGGTCCGTCTGACCGGCGCCTTGCGGCGACCTTACAGTTTTGTAATTCGGCGGACGCCCGGCCTCACCGAACCCGGCTAAACAAGTCCCACGCCAGCCACCGCAATTTCCCGGACCTCCCTCCAAGGCAAAAGGCCGGCCCCGAAACGGGACCGGCCATTGCTTCTCGCAACCGCGGAAAAGAGGGTTTCGTTCAGAGCGCGGCTTCGCCGCGCTCGTCGGTGCGAATGCGCACGGCGTCCTCAATGGGCAGGACGAACACCTTGCCGTCGCCGATCTTGCCCGTCTTGGCGGCCTTGACGATGCTCTCGACGACCCTGCCGACGAGATCGTCGGCGACGACGACTTCGATCTTCACCTTGGGCAGGAAGTCGACGGTGTATTCGCTGCCGCGGTAAATCTCGGTGTGTCCCTTCTGGCGGCCGAAGCCTTTGACCTCGGTGACCGTCATGCCCTGGATGCCGAGCTGGGAGAGGGCCTCCTTCACCTCCTCCAGTTTGAAGGGCTTGATGATGGCAACAATGAATTTCATGAGAGTACGGGTTGAGGGAACGGAGAGTTATTCGATGTAGCCTTCCTCGCCATGTTCCATGAGGTCGAGGCCCTGGCGCTCGACTTCGGGCGCGGGCCGCAGGCCGATGACAGCCTTGACGATGGATGCGATGATGAAGGTGGCAACCACCGACAGCACGAGGGTGATGCCGATGGCCTTGAGCTGCTCATGCCAGAGGCCGCCCTCGGTCACCAGCCGGGCGAGGCCGTTTTTCAGCGCGGCGCCGCTGGTCAGGTTGCCGTTGACCGCGCCGGTGGCGAGCAGACCCGTCAGAAACGCGCCCAGCGTGCCACCGACGGCGTGGACGCCGAAGGTGTCGAGGGCGTCGTCATAGCCGAACCGGGCCTTCACGATCGTCACGAAAAAGTAGGACGCGAGGGCGGCGAGCAGGCCGATGATGACGGCGCCCGTGGTGGTGACGAAGCCGGTGGCGGGCGTGATCACGACGAGCCCGGCGACGGCTCCCGAGCAGAAGCCGAGGATGGAAGCGTGGCCGCGGAAGATCCGCTCGATCATGCCCCACGTAAAGGAGGCCACCGCGGTGGCGATCGTGGTGGTGGTGAAGGCGTTGGCGGCGATGCCGTCGGCCGCGACCGCGCTGCCGGCATTGAAGCCGTACCAGCCGACCCAGAGCATGCCGGTGCCGACCATGCACAGCACCATGCTGTGCGGGGCCATCTTCTCCCGGCCGAAACCGAGGCGGGGGCCGAGGACGAGGCAGAGGATGAGCGCCGACCAGCCGGAGGACATGTGCACCACCGTGCCGCCGGCGAAATCGATGGCCTTGATCGCCGCGCCGGCGTTCCACACGCCGTTCATCAGGCCCGTGGCGCCCCACACCATGTGGGCAAGCGGGAAATAAACCAGCAGCATCCACAGGGGCATGAAGAACAGGATGGCCGAGAACTTCATGCGTTCGGCGATGGCGCCGACGATCAGGGCGGGCGTGATGATCGCGAACATCAGCTGGTACATCGCGAAGACGTTGTGCGAAACCCAGTAGGCGTAATCGGTGTTGGGCGCGGAGGTCACGCCCTTGAGCAGGACAAACTCGGTGCCGCCGAGAAAGCGGCCCAGAAAACCCGTGCTGAAACTCTTCCCGAAAACAAAGCTGTAGCCAAACGCCCACCAGAGAATGGTGACGAGCCCGGCGAGGCCGAGGCACTGGGCCAGCACCGAGAGGACGTTCTTGCGGCGGACCAGGCCGCCGTAGAAAAGCGCGAGGCCGGGCAGCGTCATGAAGAGCACCAGCGCGGACGAAGTCATCATCCAGGCGTTGTGGCCGGGACCCGGGATGCCGGTCAGGCTTTTGCCGGGATCGCTGTTGTTGACATACGCCTCAAGCGACGCGACGCGCTGGTCAATCGTGGGCGCAGCCTCGTCGGCCAGCACCGGCAGAGACATGAGCGCGACGGCCAGAAACGCTAACGCGGCGCGCATGGGGTTGGGCATGGGCAGCTTCATGATAGGAAATATCCCATCATGAGCAGAATCGATGCCATGAACCGTTTTGATTGATGAGATGGGCAATTCTATCCAGCAGCCGGCGGAGTGCGGAGGGAAAGCATCGCCCGTCCGCAACGAAAAAGGCCGACCCAGCCGGGTCGGCCTTTGCCCCATGGCTAAAAAGGAGCAGTCGGGGGCGCGGTTGAAGTCCCGCCGTTCAGATGGCGGACTCGCCGCGCTCGTCGGTGCGGATGCGGACCACTTCATCGAGCGGCACGACGAAAACCTTGCCGTCGCCGATCTTGCCCGTCTTGGCCGCCTTGATGATGGTCTCGACCGTCTTGGCCACGAGTTCGTCACCCAGGGCGATCTCGATTTTCACCTTGGGGAGAAAATCGACGGTGTATTCGCTGCCGCGGTAAATCTCGGTGTGGCCTTTCTGGCGGCCGAAACCCTTGACCTCGGTCACCGTCATGCCCTGGACGGCAACCCCGGCGAGCGCCTCCTTCACTTCCTCCAGCTTGAACGGCTTGATGATGGCAATAATCAGTTTCATCGATG
>CAJAKX010000455.1 GCA_903940425.1 uncultured Opitutia bacterium
AAAACATCGCACTTCTCCGTCGGATATCGATCTTCGAACTTCCAGTCTTCGCTGAGTTGTTTGCCGATACTCATCATGGTCGGATTTCAGCCAAGCTTTCAATAGTGCGCCGTTTCAACTCACGATCTGCCCCAAACCCTGCATGCATTCAACAGCATTTGCGCAATTCCACGGTAGCCGTGCCAACGCAGCGCCAACCGGCAATTGCCCAGCGTCTGTATAGAGTTTCATTGTCAACTTGAGGTCGCTGTGCCGCATGGCCTCCATGACCACGCGTGGTTGCTCGCCGTTGAGCACCAGTGCCGTTCCGAAAGTTTTCCGTAGCGCGTGGAAACGGCCCAAAGCTGGACACACCGCAGCCGCCAGCGGGCCGAATAAGGATACAGGGTCGCACGGACTCTAGACGGGCCAACTTGTGCCACTGGCATGAAGTCCACGCCTGGCGAACCGTCCGGTTCTAGTGGCGTTGAGGGCAGGCCTGTTCGCAGCGTTCTGAGTATTTTCCGGTTGCGCGCGGCCAAGTTACCACCGACTCATATGCCTTTGATGACGACGCCCAGTAAACCAGCCGTACACAGCACCCGCAGCATCGGGATCAATTTTTTGATCCTGCTGCTGTTCATGTTATCGGGCGTCGCAGCACTAATATACCAGGTCTGCTGGCAACGATCCCTCTTCTCGCTGCTCGGTGTCGATTTGGAGTCCACGACCATCGTGGTTTCAGTCTTTATGTTCGGACTGGGATGCGGAGCCCTGCTTGGGGGACGCTTCGCCGACGCATACCCGGACAGGCGCATTCTCGGCTTCGCGGTCGCCGAGACTGCGATCGGAATCTATGGGTACTGCAGCCCACACCTAATCCACTTCATCGCGGCGAATTCGGGCCTGGGCTACAGCCATGCAAGCAACCTCATCAAGAGCTTCGCGGTATTGATCGTCCCGACCACCCTGATGGGCGCGACTCTCCCTATCCTGGTGACCCATCTCTTCGCCCAGGAAAAGAGCATCGGGGTTTCAGTAGGGAAGCTCTATTTTGCAAATACGATGGGAGGGGCGATCGGAGCGGCCTTGGCCACATTCTATCTCTTTATGGTGATGGGGATTTCGGATTCGGTGAGGGTGGCCTCGGCCATTAACGTATTTGTTGCTGCAATGGCTTACGGCATATTCGGGTTGCTACGGCGATGAGGAAGTACTTTCCGCACCTGCTGTCCTTTTTTGTCGGCTACGTCAGCCTTAGCCAGGAGATCCTCTGGGTTCGAATATTTGGCTTTGCCAATCACTCACTGCCTCAGGCGTTCGGCGTCGTCGTGGTGTGCTACCTGGTCGGAATAGCGGTCGGGGCAGAAGTGGGTAAGCGTTTCTGTCGCGGGGACCGGAATCTATGGAGGGTGTCGGGTTATGTGATGCTGGTCTCGCTTGCCGTCGATGCGGCCTGTTTTTATTCGCTCGGACTCCCGACCATGCTCGACCCAGCGGTCGCGGTTTGCACCGTTCCCGTGTTTATGGTCCTGGTGGCTGGGGGGAAAGCGGTCCTTTTCCCGATTGCACACCACCTTGGGACTGTCGCTGAGAAGGGACAGGTGGGGAAGTCGATGTCCAAGGTCTACCTTTGCAACATCCTCGGGTCCACCATGGGGCCGCTGGTGACGGGATTGTTCCTGCTGAGCTTCTTGAGCACGCAGCAGTGCATTTTGCTGCTGCTCGGCTTCTCGAGCCTGACCTCGTATTTCTGCTTCTCAAGGGCGAACAGCGAAAAGCCGGGCTCGAGCGAATTGGCAGCAGCGCCGATTGCCCGAAGGACTCTCCGATCAAAGTTTGAAGCTGCTGTTTCGCTCTGCCTGGGAGTGGCGGCCTTTCTTGGCATCGTCGCCTTCAAGGACCGGCTCTACTATATGCTCGGAGACCAGCCCGGTCCCACGAAGGTTATCGAGACCAAGAACGGTGTCGTTTCTCTTTATGGCGAAGTTTCAGGTAGAGCCCATTCTGATGATGTGGTCATGGGCGGAAACGTTTATGACGGCCGGACCAATCTGGATCTTCAGCGCAATTCGAACCTGATCGATCGCGCGGTGATCTTGCCGGCCGTGCAACCGCACCCGAGACGGGTGCTCATTATCGGACTCTCCATCGGCACTTGGCTGACGCTGATCGAAACGTTTCCAGGCATCGAAGCCATCGATGTCATCGAGATCAACGAAGGCTACCTAAAGGCCATCAAATATTACCCCGAGCAGGAGCATGCGCTGCATGACCCGCGTGTCCACGTGTTCATCGATGACGGCAATCGCTGGCTAACGTCACATGCGGGCACGCAGTACGATCTGGTTGTGATGAACACGAGCTGGTATTGGAGGAATTTTACCTCGAACCTGTTGTCGCGGGAGTTTCTGACCGAGGTCTCAAGGCACATGAACCCGGGCGCCGTGCTGACCTACAATTCCACCGGGGCTCCAGACGTCTTAAAGACCGCGAGCGTGGTCTTTAAATTCGCACGCAGGAGAAAGAGCTTTGTCCTGGCGAGCGACCATGATTTCACGAGCGACCTTCGATCCCGTGAATCGTTCAACCGCATAATGTCCCTGAAGCTTGGAGACGATAGGCTCTTTCCGGAACATACGGACAAGCTGCTGCAGGGATACCTCGATGAGCACCTCGTGACCCCCGAAGAAGAAGAAGGGAATGCGGGCCGACCGCTTGAGGTTATAACGCAGGACAATATGCTGACGGAGTTCAAGTACGGCCACCCCCTGGTTGCACCGATCATCCGGCACTTTTATCGGAAGCTGGAGGATTACGTTGTCGGTTTGGGAAAACCGCGTGGCCCGCTGGATCTCGAGTTGATGCTCCCGACGAGAAAGGAAGGGGGATATGAGCCGCTGGTCTTGGTTCCCAACCGCGAGGGCGGAGGTGTGGTGATCATCATCAACTACGCGGATGCCACGCACATTCGTTTGGGATACTTTCAAACCGGATTGATACATCGGTTCACCAATCCGATAGAAGTGGACTACTCCAAGCTCCACGTGCTCTCAGTAGACGTTGCCGCAATCCTGCCGCCTTATACGGAGAAGGCTGCCTATCCCGGATGGACGGACAGCGAAATTGAGGCCTCCAGGCAGGAGATTAAACTTACGTGGGATGGCAAGGTTGTCTTCAGCTATCGGCTCGATTTCGGCGACCGCGCAGATTGGTATCGACCGGTCGTTGGTTCGAATCAGGTTGTCCAAGGCGTTAGTTCTCTCGTGTTTACTGGAAAAGTGGTAGGCCAAAAGAGAGAACCCCTCACCCCTCCAGCTCGTTGAGCAGGCCGAGACAGGCACACTCGCTGTTAGCATCCGGCAAGAAATCAGGTCGCCCGCGAGGGAAACGGGCGATAGGCCGGGGGTCTGGATAGCGACCGCGGCCGAGTGTCAAGCGGGGCCCGGCTAGCAGTGGCGAAAAAGTTTGTTTGAGACGGCGCAAGCCTCTGCGGATGCAACGCCGGCTCAAGCATACGGATCTTCTCCTCCGTGGTAAAACGTTTGCCTTTCATGGTCTGGGTTCCTTTCGTTTTGGCCCCAGACCAACTCATCACCCGGTCCAATCAAGGCGAGTCCCCGTAGAATTACCCCTTCGCCTTGCGTCCTCGTTATGCTTTAAGTGTCCCGGAACCCGAATGCGCCCAGGATATGCCTTGCTGCGAGAGCACCCCGACGTCTCCGTTCTGATCGTAGGCGGCGGCATCAACGGTATCGGCCTGCTGCGTGAGCTGGCGCTGCAGGGAGTCGACGCTCTGCTGGTCGACAGGTCCGATTTCTGCGCCGGCACGAGCGCCGCCATGACGCGCGTGATTCACGGCGGTCTCCGGTACCTGGAGAACGCGGAATTCCGCCTGGTGAGGGAGTCTCTCCGTGAGCGGAACCGGCTGCTGCGCAATGCTCCCCACTACGTCAAGCCGCTGCCTACGACGATTCCGATCTTCAGTTGGACGTCCGGGATCATTCCGACCATCCGGAACTTCCTGGGATGGCCTGCGAAGCCGGGCAATCGAGGAGCACTTCTCATCGAGACCGGCCTGACGCTTTACGACCTGCTGGCCGGCCGCGCGTCCCCTCTGCCCAAACACCGCTTCCGTTCCAGACGGGCGGCCCTCGCACTCCGGCCGGCTCTGAACCCCGAGGTGATCTGTACCGCGACCTACTACGACGCGAGGATCACGTATCCGGAAAGGTTGTGCCTCGAATTGGTCCAGGACGCGGAAGCCGCGTTTCCCAAGGCGCGCGCATTGAACTACGTCCGGCTTCAGAGTGCCGCCGGCGACACGGTCGTACTGCACGACGAGGTCTCCGGCGAGACCTGCGAAGTGAGACCGCGGATCGTCGTCAACGCCACGGGCGCCTGGATCGATTGCACCAATCGCGGCCTTGGGCGCGAGTCCCGCTTCATCGGCGGAACCAGAGGTTCCCACGTTGTGCTTGACCACCCCGAACTCGTGGAGGCGACCGGGGACGAGATGATCTACTTCGTGAACCGGGACGGCCGCATCTGCATCTTCTATGCGGTCGGCGGCAAGATCATCGCCGGTGCCACCGACATCCCGACCGAAGACCCGGAGGCAGTCTGCGACGAGGTTGAAGTCGACTACATTCTGGAAGCCATGCGGCTGGCGTTCCCTTCGATCCGAGTGGACCGGTCGCATGTCGTCTTTCGGTTCTGCGGCGTCCGCTCCTTGCCGCGCAGTGACGCCCTCACCCCAGGCCAGATCAGCCGCGACCATAGCTTTCCGGTCCTGGCCCCGGGCAAAGGAGTCGATTTCCCGATCTACTCGCTGGTCGGCGGGAAGTGGACCACCTTCCGTGCGCTGGCCGAGCAAGTGGCAGACGAGATTCTGCGAGTTCTGGGGCGCCCGCGAATCTGCGATTCGGCGGATCTTCCGATCGGCGGCGGCAAGGGCTACCCCAAGATGCCGGAGAATACGGGACTGCCCCAACAGCGGCTGGCCACGCTCTTGGAACGCTATGGCACCGGGGCGGACAGAGTCGCCGCCTACCTGCAGGCGGGCCCGGATGCGCCGCTCTCCGGTCACAGCGGCTACTCGCGTCGGGAGATCGAATTCATGGCACGGCACGAGCGAGTGGTCCACCTCGATGACCTGATCCTCAGGCGAACGTTGATGGGGATGCTGGGCGAGGTGAGCCTCCCCTTGCTGGAAGAACTGGCGACGATCGTTTCGCCGGTGCTCGAGTGGTCGCAACAGGACGCCGCCGCTGAGGTGGAACGAACCGTCGAACTCCTAAAACGGGTTCACGGCGTGATATTGGCCAGGTGATCGAAATCGCCCTTCAGGTGCTCGTAGATGTCCCGAAACACCTGGTAGCTCCGCAGGTACCTTTCGTGATTCGCCGGGTTCGGCTCGAAGCGTCTGTCGAGCTGCACCATTTCCAATAGCGATTTCCGCACGTCAGGAAAGACTCCGACGCCCATTCCCGCCAGCACCGCGGCGCCGAATGGGGAGCCGACCGACGTGCGCGGCAGCAACAACGGGCGCCCCAACACGTCCGCCTTGATCTGATTCCAAAGGTCGCTGCGGCTGCAGCCGCCCACGCTTCGCACTTCCCGGACTTCGGCGCCTGCCCGCAGCGCCACCTCCATATTGTGGCGGAGAGCAAAGGCGGCGCCCTCCAGAATGGAGCGCACCAGCGCCGCTTTGGGCGTGGCCAGCGAGAGACCGAAAAACACCCCGCGGGCGTTGGTGTGCCAAAGGGGAGAGCGCTCCCCCATCATGTACGGGAGGAAGATGATCCCGCCGCTGCCCGGCTCGACCTCGGCGGCCTGCTGCGTGAGCAGATCGAATGCGTCGGCCTTGCCCTCGGACGCGGCCTGGACCTCCGGCTGCCCGAACTGATCCCGGAACCAGCGCAGGCAGCCGCCCGAGGCGACCATGGCGCCCAGCAGCAGATGGATTCCCGGCAAGGCGTGCGGCATGGCGATCAGCGCCGGCTCTGTCAGGCCCCGGTCGTTCGGCATGATGACGACCGTGGAGGTTCCCGTCATCTCGGCAGCGATGCCGGGCTCGACCACGCCAACCTCCAAGGCCGCCGCGGCACTGTCCACCGTCCCAGCCATCACCGGAGTGCCCGCCCTGAGCCCGGTCGCCTCCGCGGCCTGCTGGATGACTTCGCCCTGAGCGCAATGTGCTGCCACGACCTCGGGGAACTGCGATGGCTCCACTCCGCAGGCGGCGCAAAGAGCCTCGGACCATTCTCCCTTGTGGTAGTCGCGCATTTGCAGGAGCACGGCATTAGAGGGATCCAAGGTGAGCCGCCCCGTGAGCCGGTAGTTGATGTAGCCGTTCACCTGGACGAACTGCCAGGTACGCCTCAGGACTTCGGGTTCGTGATTCTGCAGCCAGAGCAGCCGCGCGGCGACGTAGAAGGCATCAGGCCGGTTGCCGGTTACCCGGTAGATCTGGTCCGCCCCCATCTGCTCCGCCAGCCGGACAATCTCAGCTTCCGCGCGACGGTCCATCCAGATCATCGCCGGGCGCAAAGGTCGGCCGGAGCGGTCCAGGGCCAGTAGGGTGGGTGCCTGGCAACTCACCGCCAGCCCAAGAACCCTTTCGGCTCCGTGCGGGACCTTGGCAAGCGCCTCATGCACCGCCTTGCAGGTACCACGCCACCAATCGTCGGGATCTTGTTCAACCCAAGCAGCCCGTATATGGTGCAGCGGATACTCTGCCTGGCCCACCGCGTGAAGGTTTCCGCGCCGGTCCACCAGCGCGGCCTTGACGGCACTGGTCCCTACATCGATGCCGAGAAGCAGCGGTTCCATGGGTCCTCTCCGATGCAGCGCCTAGCCCGAAGATTTCACACTCGGAAGTGCGAAATCTTCGCTCTGTCGGGCCGACTTCTTCGGGGCTAGCCGCGACGCAGTCTCTCTGGCCGCAGGCCAGACGGAAATTTCGCTCGAAAATGTTGGCATGGCTATGAAATTTCCGGGCTAGCGGACCGCGTAGAGAGGCGCGATCGAGACTATCACCAGACCCGCCATGTAAAACACGAACATGAGGGTGAGGAGCCGGTTCACGCGCGCTCCGCCACCGGCGAATTCCTTCCAAACCAGAACGCCCCAAAGAGCTCCGACCATGCACGAGCCTTGCCCGATGGCGTAGCTGATCGCCGGGCCCACCTGCAATGCCTTGGGCGCGCTGGCCGCGACGAAGTTCGATAGGGAACCGGTGATCCACATCACGCCGCCGACGATCCCGAGAAAATGCACCCACGCCTTGCCTTTCAGGTAGTCTCCGAAAGTCAGCCGCGGGCCGTCGATCGGGAATCTCATGAAATAGAGATTGTAGACGAAAACCGAAACCAGCACGCCCAGACCGAAGACGAACCCCACCGCATAGGGCCCGAGCCCCTGTTCGCCCTTTTTGCCGATCTCCACCAGCGGGTAGAACATGCCCATCATAATGCCGCCGACGATGGCCAGCTTGATCCCCTTCCAGGTGGCGGCCTTCTTGGCGGCGGCATCCGCCATGTCCCCGGCCGCGCTCTTGCTGGCCGCGAGCGCCCGGTAGGCGATGGCGTCCACGACGATGGCCGCCATCACCAAAGCCACACCGGAAAACAACAGGAAAGGATTACCCTGGGGGTTGACGCAGTAGTTCCAGATGACTCCCACCACCAGAGCCAATCCCACGCCGATGGGGAACCCCACTCCCATGCCCGCCACCGAAATGGCCCCCACCACCAGGATGTTCGAGAGATTGAAAATGACCCCGCCGGCGAATGCGGAAAGAATGTTGAGGCTGCCGGCGCGTGAAAGATCATCCATGAAGCGGAGGCCGTCCGACCCCCAAGTGCCGAAGGTCAATCCGGCGAGCGCTGCCCCCAACGCCACTCCGATCGAGTAGTCATAGTAGAGGAGTTCAAAACGCCAGCCCTTGGTGAACTTGAGCACGTTGGCCCAGGAACCCCAGCAAATCATGGTCAGAATGGTTAGCATCAAAACCAATCCGTAAGTGTGCGGCAGAGTCATAGGATGTCCTTTCGTTGGAACCTTCGGATTTTCAACTGTTGGCCCTTAGCCGGCTCCATGCAATAGAAGCCTGCAAAATTGATGATGAGTATCTGGAAAACAATGAGATTTCTGCTGCATTGCTGTCGGAATTTCGATCACCGCACTACCAGGTTTTGGCCCCAGACCAACTCATCACCCGGTCCAATAAAGGCGAGTCACGTCATTGACAAACCAGATGCAGCGATGAACGAGTTCTTTGCTCACACGAGGATTGTGAAGTCACGTCGCTGCTCTCGTGTGAAGTCGGCCGAGATAAGTGCGCTGCTCGCGCTGCCGAAGCAGTTGCTGCTGTCGGCGACATCTTGGCCGATGTAGATCTTACCGTTCGGATCAGTGACCCTGTAGACTGCTTTCATGGGAGACGCACGGAGTCGCCTGACGCAAAGGTCGGCGACGGGAGCCACCCGCCGAGGATGCCCGGATTGCACTCTAAGCAAAACGGCCGGCTCCCGTTCGCTGCACCGTCTGGTCAGCCGGCTTTGGTTTGACTCTTCGATTTCATCATCTCGGCATTTCGGGTGATGACGAACGCCAGCAGGGCGCAAATGAAAAAGACCAGCAGAGCCCAGGCGAGGCCCTGAAGCGACCCGATGGTTGTCCGGTAGACCTCAAGAAACCAACGCTCATTCGTGAGTTGGTTGATGGTTGGCGCATTGATGTACTTCTCCAGGTTCCCAATCCGCACCCCGCTCGAAATGCCAACGACGTACAGCGCAAACATCAGGTAGCGGCACCAAACTGTACTAACCTCGTCAGCAATGACCCGCTTCAGTATCTGGTCCGCGGGCTTTCTGAATGCCAGGACGACGATGGTGGAAACCGCCATAGCAACCAGGAACGTGACGATGAGCAGCGTGAGAAACATACGGCCCCCTTTGTTGTTTTTTGTGCGCAGTGATGCCGCCTAACAGTGGTATTAGGCCGAAAGGCATTTACGGCACGACCACGCATGAGCTCATAGTCCGGACATTGATGATCTTCAAGGGGCGATTTTTCGGAAGACCTTGAACCGGATTCCCGCCTTCGAACGACGGCAACGCCGCCGCCCTTTCTACGAGGGGAAGTTTTGTCACGTCGGTGTAAATCTTCGTCGTCAGCCGCACGTCACTATGCCGCATGAGCTCGCTGTCCAGACGCAGCTTGCCCAAGGTGAACCGGCGGACGCAGACTCCAGCCCTCGCCCGCACATCCATGACCATTAAATCATCCGGCCTGCTCCTTGCCTTCGTCATGGCCATCCCGGCCGCGACGGCCCAGCGGCAAATCCTGCCCGATTTTCAGGCCGATCCGACGGCGCGGGTCTTTGCCGGCCGCGTTTATGTTTATCCGTCGCACGACCTCCCCGGCAGCACGTACTGGGACATGGTGGACTGGCACGTGTTCTCCTCGGACGACCTCGTCACGTGGAAGGATCACGGCGTCATCTTCGGCCTGCGGGACATCACCTGGGCGAAACGCTACGCCTGGGCGCCCGACTGCATCGAGCGCAGCGGCCGGTACTATTTTTATTTTCCCGCCGATGAGCAGATCGGCGTGGCCGTGGGCGACTCGCCCACGGGCCCGTTCAAGGACGCGCTCGGCCGCCCGCTCATCGGCCGGGGCGAGGCCGGCATCTTCGCGATCGATCCCTGCGTCTTCATCGACGACGACGGCCAGGCCTATCTTTACTTCGGCGGCGGCAGCCGGCTGGGCGTCGTGAAGTTGAAGCCCGACATGATCACCCGCGACGGCGGCATCACAATCCTGCCGATGCCCCAGTATCATGAGGGCATCTGGGTGCACAAACGCGCCGGCCTCTACTACTTCAGCTATCCATCGTCCCGCGGCGACCGGATAGCCAATCTCCTGGAATACAGCATCGCCCGCAGCCCGCTCGGCCCCTTCGAGCACAAGGGCGTGATCCTCGACAACCGTTCGCGCAACGTGCACGGCTCCATCGTCGAGGTTCGCGGCGAGTGGTACCTGTTCTACCACATCCAGGGCCCGTCGCCGTACGAGCGCCGCGTATGCCTGGCGCCGCTGCACTACAATCCCGACGGCACGATCCAGCCGCTCACGGAGCATCCGGTATTCGCGCCCGGGCCGGAGTGAGCAGGGCGGCGTTCGTCACAGTTAACACCGCCGCGGCGCGGAGTCCGTCAGCATATTGTCAGGCAAAAACAAGAGGCGCCCGGGTGGGCGCCTCTGCGGGGCAAGTCATGGGTGATGGCACGGGCCTCACTGCTCAAACTGCTTTTCCATCTCCTGCAGTTCCTTCGACTCGCGCTTGCTCTGCCAGATCGACCAGCCGATCGCCACGGCGCAGAGGAGCGCGACCACGAGGCCGACGACGCGGCTGGCCGTGCCGGTGATGAGGTTGTATTTGATGACGAGGCCGAGCGCGAGCAGGCTGACCATGTTCATCACCTTGATGAGCGGATTGATGGCGGGGCCGGCGGTGTCCTTGAGCGGATCGCCCACGGTGTCGCCGGTGACGGCGGCCTTGTGGGCTTCGGAGCCCTTGCCGCCATAGTGGCCGTCCTCAATGAGCTTCTTGGCGTTGTCCCACGCGCCGCCGGCGTTGGCCATGAAGACGGCGAGGAGCTGGCCGGTGAGGATCATGCCGGCGAGGAAACCGCCGAGCGCCTGGGTGCCGAGGAGGAAGCCCACGGCGATGGGCGTAAGAATCGCGAGAAATCCGGGGCCGATGAGTTCCTTCTGCGCGGTGGAGGTGCAGATGTCGACGACGCGGCCGTAGTTGGGCTTCTTCTTGCCCGACCAGATGTCGGCGTCACGGAACTGGTCGCGGCACTCCTTCACGATCAGGAAGGCGGCGCGACCGACGGCGCGGATCAACATCGAGCTGAAGAGGAACGGCACGGCGCCGCCGAGCAGGAAGCCGATGAACACCATCGGGTGGGCGACAGTGAGCTTGCCGGCCTCCGCAATGTACTGCCCGGTGGCCATCTGGCTGATCTTCTCCTCGCTGCCGACGGCGATGACGGCGATGAACGAGGCGAAGAGCGAAACGGCGGCGATGACGGCGGAGCCGATGGCGATGCCCTTGGTCTCGGCCTTGGTGGTGTTGCCCACGGCGTCGAGGTCGGCGAGGATCTGGCGGGCGCGCTTGTAGCTGCCCTTGTCCTGCTTCTCCATGGCCTCGGCGTCGTAGCCCATTTCACCGATGCCGTTGGCGTTGTCGGCCACGGGGCCGAAGACGTCCATCGAGATGGTGTTGCCGGTGAGCGTGAGCATGCCGATGCCGGTCATGGCCACGCCGTAGGCGACGAACAGCGGCGGGGTGCCGAGGTAGCAGAGGTAGGAGAGGAGGATGGCGACCGCGATGACGACCACCATGGCGACCGTGCTCTCATAGCCGACCGCAAAGCCCTGGATGATGTTGGTGGCATGGCCGGTCTGGCAGGCCTTGGCCAGACCCTTCACCGGCGCGTGCGAGGTGTGGGTGTAGTAGCTCGTCACCTTGTTGAGCGCGATGGCGAGGATGACGCCGATCAGGCAGGTAAGCACCGGCCGCATGTCGAGGCCCGCGTGGCCGAAGTTCGCCCACACCGGCAGATTGCCCGGGACGGTGTTGGGGAAGTTGGCGATGTCCCCCGGGCTGGCGTTGCGCAGCAGGTTGATGGCCGGATTAAACCGGAGATAGGCGAAGCCCAGGGCGAAGAAGCCGACAATCGAGATGATGGAGCCGATCCAGAAGCCGTTGTGGACGCTCTTCAGCGCGGTGTCGGAGGTGTCGTTGGGGCCGGCCTTGACGGTGTAGGTCGAGATGATCGAGCCGAGCACGCCGATGCCGCGGACGAGGAGCGGGAAGATGACGCCCTTGTGGCCGAAGGTCGCGAGGCCGAGGATCATGGCGGCCACGATGGTGACCTCGTAGCTCTCGAAGATGTCGGCGGCCATGCCGGCGCAGTCGCCCACGTTGTCGCCCACGTTGTCGGCGATGGTGGCGGCGTTGCGGGGGTCGTCCTCCGGGATGTTCTTCTCGATCTTGCCGACGAGGTCGGCGCCGACGTCAGCGGCCTTGGTGTAGATGCCGCCGCCCACGCGCATGAAGAGGGCGAGCAGGGTGCCGCCGAAGCCGAAGCCCAGCAGCGCCTCGTAGGCCTGTTCGCCGTAGGCGATGAAGATCAGCGTGCCGCCGAGCAGGCCAAGACCGTCGGTGAGCATGCCGGTGACGGTGCCGGTGCGGTAGCCGAGCTGCATGGCCTCGCCGTAGGAACGGCGGGCGGCCGCGGCCACGCGCAGGTTGCCGGTGGTGGCGAGGCGCATGCCGACGAAGCCGACCAGCCAGCTGAAGACCGCGCCGACCGCGAAGGCGCCGGCGCGGCCGAACTTGAAGGCCCCCAGGTCGCTCTGCGTGGTGAAGTAGAGGATGACGGTGATGATGCCGATGAGCGGCCCGATCCTGCGGAACTGCGCGGCGAGGTAGGCATCGGCGCCCTCGCGCACGGCGGCGGCGATGGCCTGCATGCGCGGCGTGCCCTGGTCCGCCGCCTTCACCTGCTTTGCAAGCAGCAGGGCGTAGAGCAGGCCGGCGATGGCGATGCCGAGCACCACCATCAGCGCGACGAGCTCGAGCTGCGTATACTTCGGGTCGCTGAAGAGCGCGAAAAACTTGAAGGCGGGCTCCCCGTTGGGCGCGGCCGGCGCCTCCGGGCCGGGCGTCTGCCCGAACAGTGGCCGCGCGTAGAACGCGGCCACGAAGAAGGCCGCCATCGCGGCCAGAAAAATCGTGTTGGTGCGACGGTGTCGCGCCCATTTGATGAGTGTGGTGAACATGGTGGGATCTCCGGAAGGAAGCGGGATGGGGGAAGGCGGTTCAGCTGCCGAAGGAGGCCTGCGCGGAGTGCCACCATTCGTGATGCGCCGAGTCGAGATCGGCCGGCGTCGGTATCGGGTAGAATTTCAATTCACGCCCCTGGCCGGCGTACACGCCGCCCTGGATCGTGCGGTAGAGCACGTCGTCGCGGACGTTGCGCACCGTGACCTTGGTGGGTTTGCCGGGCTTGCGGTTGAGTTCGCGCAGGCAGTCGCGCAGGTGCTGCAGGCCGGAGTAGGGCAGGTTGCCGACATCCGCGGATTCGAGGTCCGTGGCGAGCTTGCCGAGGGCGAGCTCCGCGAAGGCGATCTTGGGGACGTAGACCGGCACCGTCGGATCGGTGAGGCGCTGGCAGAATTCCGCGGGATCCAGGGTGCTGACGACGCGCGGCGTGACCGGGCAGAATTCCTGGTAGAGGTGGAAGCAGCGGTCCACGGGCGGCGTGTACGGCGCGGGGTTCAGGCTGAGGACGCGGCCGTCATGCGTGGCGAGGTGGAGCCGGCCCAGCGCGGCCACCGGCACGTACTCGAGCACCCGGTAGATCGCCAGGTAGGTGGAGCGGCGCGGCGAGCCGTCGAGATGCGGCACGCAGCGCTTCCCGATTTCCTGGAAGGGCGGATAGTCGCTCTGCATGGCGGGGTCGACGTCGAAGAACATCGCCTGGCCGCGCGAATACTTCTGGGTGCCGACGGCGAGGTAGGCGCCGAACTCCTCCGGCGCCAGGTGGGAGGCGACGAGCGCCTCGGGGTTGAGCGAGAGATAGAGGTGGATTTTCATGATGTTTGCGGCTGTGGGTTGAACGGGTGTCCGGTCAGGCGGTCCAGTCGACGCCCCGCATGTCGCCGTTCTTCAGAAACTGCTCGTGCATGCGGAAGACGGTGGAGAGGGTCTGCGGCGTGTGGCCGCCCTTCGCCATCTCGAAGTAGCGGCGCAGGCTGTCGCGGAAGTCGGGATGGGAGCAGTGGTCGATGATGAGGCGGGCGCGCTCGTACGGGTCCTTGCCCCGCAGGTCGGCCACGCCGTGCTCGGTGACGATGACCTGCACGGAGTGCTCGCTGTGATCGGCATGGCTGACGAGCGGCACGATGGTGCTGATCTTGCCGGCCTTCTGGGTCGAGGGGCAGGTGAAGATCGAGATGAAGGCGTTGCGCGTGAAGTCGCCCGAGCCGCCGATGCCGTTCATGATGTTGCGGCCCATGATGTGGGTGCTGTTCACGTTGCCGAACAGGTCGGTCTCGATGGCGGTGTTGATCGAGATCAGGCCGAGGCGGCGGATGATCTCGGGCTGGTTGGAGATTTCCTGCGGGCGCAGCAGGAGACGGTGGCGGTAGTCCGTCAGGTTCGCGTAGACCGAGGCGAGCACGGACTGGCTGACGGTGAGGGCCGTGCCGCTGGCAAACTTGATCTTGCCGCTGTTGATGAGGCTGATGACCGAGTCCTGGATGACCTCGGTGTACATCTCGAAGGGCGGGATGTCGGGGTGCTCGCCGAGCGCGCCGAGCACGGCGTTGGCGATGTCGCCCACGCCCGACTGCAGGGGCAGGAGGCCCTGGCACATGGTGCCGCGCTTGAGCTCGGCGGCGAGGAACTCGGCGACGTTCCGGCCGATGCGGCGCGTGACCTCGCTGGGCGGATCGAAGGCGGTCGTCTCGTCGGGCAGGTTGGTTTCGACGATGCCGGCGATCTTGGCGGGATCGACCTTGATGAAGGGCCGGCCGGCGCGGTCGGAGGGCTTGTAGATGGGAAGCGCGCAGCGGTTCGGCGGATCCTCCGGCTCATAGATGTCGTGCATGCCGAAGAGCGACGTGGGATGGTAGTGGTTGAGCTCGATGAGGATCTTGTCCGCGACGTGGCAGAACGTGGGCGTGGCTCCGACTGAGGAGGTGAGGACGATGGCCCCGTCGTGGTTGACGTCGGCGGCCTCGAGGATGGCCCAGGAGAACTTGCCGAGGAAGCCGTAGCGCACGTTCTGCGGCAGCATGCTCAGGTGCATGTCGAAGAAGCGGGTTTCGCCGGTGTTGATGCGCTTCCGCAGATCCGGGTCGGACTGGTAGGGCGTGCGCCACGAAATGGCGTTGGCGCGCGCCAGTTCGCCGTCCAGCGACGGGCCGGTGGAGGCGCCGGTGACGACGCCGATCTGGAACGGCCGGCCGGCCTCGTGCTCCGCCTTTGCCCGGCGGGCAATGGCAGTGGGGATGACCTTGGTGGCGCCGGCGGGGGTGAAACCGCTGAAGCCGACCGTCTGGCCATGTTGGATGAGTGCCGCGGCTTCATCGGCCGTCAGAACGGGGAAGCGGGAGCGCGGTGGTTGGTGGTGAGCAGGGGCCGTCATGGGAGGGTGGGTTCAGAAAATCTCGCGGAGCAATTCGACCCGATGCACCGGAAACACGCGCACCCCGCCGGCCGGATTGCTTACAAGCAGGCTGCCGTGGGCATCGATGCCGTCGAGGTGGCCGTTGATGGCCCCCTGCCCGCCGGTAATCGTCACATGGACGTGGCGGTAAAGCCACGCGTTATTGAGATCGCGGCACAAGCCGGCGATGTCGCCGGTCTCGAGGCGGTGGTGTTCGCGCGTGAGCGCCGCGAGGAGGCGCACCAGCAGCGCGGCGGTTGGCGGCGCCTCCGGCAGCAGATCGGCCAGCCGCGCAATCTGATCGGCCAGCGCAATCTCAGCCGTCTCGGGGCGGTTGACGACGTTCAGACCGATGCCGACCACGGCGGCGTCGGCGGAAAACCGGTCGACGAGGATGCCGGCCAGCTTCTGCCGGCCGACGAGGATGTCATTGGGCCAGCGCAGGCGCGCCGCGGCGACGCCGAGCGCGCGCACGACGGAGAGCACCGCCCAGCCGGCGGCGAGCGGCAGCACCGCCCAGTGGGCGGGGTCGCCCGGCGTGGGCACCACGGCGGAGAGCCACAGTCCGCCCTGGTCAGACACCCAGTGACGCCCGCTGCGGCCGCGTCCCGCGGTCTGCACGCCGGCGGAGACGGCCGACCATGGCGGCAGATGCGCCGCCAGCGCGTTGGTCGAGGTGACCTCGGCAAACTCGTGCAGCGTCCAGCCATCGATGGCGCGGACGTCGAGTTCCGGAATCGTGGCGAGGTCGTTGAGCATGCGCGGGTTTTTCAGCGGACCTTGTGGGAGAGGTAGATTTCGCGGCGACCTTCGGCGGACCAGGCATGCTGGGCGCCGGAGTCGGGTTGCACGGCGACAATACGGTGCGGAACCCTTATCACGACGGCGACGGCGGCGGCAATGGCGGCGACGACACCCTCATCGAGGGCAGCTGCGGCGGACGTCACCGGCGACGCCGGTTGCGTGGGAGCGGGCGGGAGGGCGCGTTGTCCAAGGATGCGCACCGTCCGGCTGAGACGGTTCACCACCAGCCAGAGGTAGGCCAGCGCCCCCAGCAGGATGAGCATTCCCACGGTTTGATAGTTCATTTCAGGAAGGCGACCGGGAGGGGCGGCGTCAGGCGATGACCATCAGCATCGCACCTTCCTCGACGGCATCGCCGGGGTTGACCTGCACCGTGGAGACACGGCCCGTTTTCGGTGCATAGATGTAGGTGTTCAT
>CAJAKX010000456.1 GCA_903940425.1 uncultured Opitutia bacterium
CCATCTGCCGCAGGGCGTTGCCGAGGTTGCTGTGCGCTTCCACGTAGTCCGGTTTGATCCGCAGCGCCCTCTCGTAGAGCGCGATGGCTTCCGGAACCCGGCCCGACATATCGAACACATTGCCCAGGTGGCTGCGTTGGACGGCATAACGGTCGAGTCCGGCCAGCAGGTTGAACGCCACTGAAAAGGCCAGCAAAAGACCCCACGCCGCCCGGGCGGCGAGACGCCAGCGCGGCCGGCCGGCCAGGGCGCGCTCCACGCCAAGGATGCCGAGGACCGCCAGCAGGACCAGCGCGGGCAGGAACTCCACTTCATAACGGCTGCAGTTGCCGTAAAACAGGCACAGCACCGCGGCGCAGGCTCCGAAAAGCATGGCGGTCGCGGCGACAAACCCGCGCAAGGCGGTGCGTGCCTCCGCCCCGCGGCCGCGCCAGGCCAGCGGCACCGCCAGCGCCAGCCACACCACCGGGATGTTGGTCAGCACGCCGAAGGGATCTTCGACATCCGCATGCCCGGGCGGCACCGGCGGCGACACGATGTCACCGACGAACGGAAACCGCCGGCTCCACTGCACCGGCTCCAGGAAATAGACGCGGAAATTGAACCAGAGATAATGCAGGCTGAAATGCCGGGCGGTGTCCTGGCGGTCGCCGGCCAGCTGGTAGCGCTGGCCGAACTCAAACGGATTGTCGAAGCGCAGGTAGTTGTAGAGCATGAGCCCGAGGCCGCACAGCATCAGCGGCAGGAGCGCGGCCACCAGCAGGCTCCACAGCGGCCGGCGCGGGCCCGCCGGTGGCGCCTGCCGCCACGCCAGCGCGAGCGGCACCAGCAAAATCGGCGCCCCGAGCAGCAGGAATGGTCGCGCCCCCACGGCCAGACCCAGCGCCAGACTCGCCGCGGCCAGCCACCAGCCCCGCCGCGGGGTGTCATGCAGCGCCAGCCAGACCGCCCCGAGCGCCAGCATGATCAAGGCATAGCCGCAGCTGACGGCCACCTCCCAGAATTCAGCCCGTTGCTGCAGGATCGGCACGCCGGAGGCCAGACCCAGCGCCAGCACGCCGGCCGCCACCACCGCACCGCCGACCTCCGGGAAATAGCGCCGCCCCAGCGCCCGCACCATGGCCGCGCCAGCCAGAAAACCCACCGCACAGAAGACCGCCACGGCATAGCGGTGAAAAAGATATTGGCCGGTGAGCGCCGTCCAGGGCCAGAACAGCAGCAACGCCGGCGTGACCCCGAAGTAGAGATACAACTTGCCCTTGTAGTAGCTCAGGTCGTGCAACCCGTAGGGCTGCCGGTAGCGGGCGTTGGCGACCGGATCGTAGGGATCGGCCAGCTGCCCGAGTTCCGGTGGCGGCGTTTTATACAAGCTCAGGTGCCCATGCCGGAAACCCTCCACCTGCAGATTGTAATGGCTGATCGCCGGCGACCATCCGCCCAATTCCGTCACGCATACCACTCCCATCCAGGCGTACCACGCGACGACAAACGCGCACACCCCAACAAAGACCATGGACGACGCGAATGAAGATTTGCCCTTCAGCATGCTTGGGAGTGGTTGAGACATAGCCGAAGGAGCCCGTTGATCAAGATCATGAGAGAGACCGGGAACGGTCCCACGACAATGAGACTCGAAATTCGTTCCGACCGTCACACGCGATGCGTGCGATGGCGCGATCGACGGCAGCCTGACTGCGGTCATTGGCCGGCGCGATGCCCTCAGCGATCAGACGGCCACGATCGGCGATTTGGGTGACGAACTTCGCCGTCTGCGCAATGCCACTCCGGCCCCGCCGCGCTGAAATAAAACGAGCCCGCCCGCGGCGGGCCCGGCACATTACCCCGGTCAGGAACCGGGCAGCTTCACGGACACCGCCGGCGTGGTTTCGCCCTTCTTTTCGGGAGCGGCGGCCGGCACCGGCGTGCGCACGCGCAGCAGCAGTGAACGCTGCGCCCACAAGCCGCCGCCATCGAGCTGCATGACCAGATCGGTGAGTTTCACAACCTCACCGAAGTTACCGGCGGCGAAGGCCAGCGCGGCCAGATGATAGGCGGCCTCACTGCGCACGGCCCGCAACTGCGCGGTATCTTCCTCCAGTTGCCTGAGCACGGTCGTGCCCTCGGCGGTTTTGCCGGACTGGATCAGGCACATGCCCTTTCCAAGGAGGGCGCGGGTGGCGAACGGCGTGCCCGGCAGCGCGGCGGCGGCCTTGTCGTAATTGACGAGCGCCTCGGAAAAATTGCCCGCGGCGTAGGCGTCATCGGCCATTTTCAACCAGGCGGCGCCGGCCAGCGGGTGACCGGCATTGTCCCGTGCAAAGGCCTGCAGCTTGGCCGGCGTGGTCGCCACCGCGTAGGCGGCCTCGACCACGGCCTCCCGCTGCGCGACCAGCATTTCGTAGGCATAACGTCCGACGATCGCGAGCACGACGAGCGCACATCCGACGTAGAGGGCATTGTGGTTCTTCTCCCAAAAAATCCGGAGCTGCTCATCAAACGGAGGCTCGACCGGGGTCTTGTCGTCCCGGGCGCCAGGACGACCGGGACTCACTGAGGGCTGGTTGGGCGGCGTGATGCTCATGGAAACCGCGCAATATGGAACGCGGCCGAGCCTCCCACAAGGCAAAATCCGGGCATGCGAACATTGGTTCAGGAATGGTCCCGCCACTACGCCGGCACTCGTCCGGCGACCGGTCTCGCCGAAGCTTTCGGCGAAGGCGGAGGCCGGAAGTGGCGGTCCCTCTGGATTGCCACGTCGCTCTGCTGGCCAGCAGAGTTCCTCGCAATGACAGTCTGCAAGGATGCCTTGGCCGGGTGGGGGGAGATCAAGCGGACCGGCAATCCGCGGGCCGGTCAGCCGTGCGTCACGACGTTGCCCAGGTATTTCTGCAGCGGGCGCACACCCACGCGTTTCTGCTTCAAGGCCTTGATGCCGTTAAGCGCGGCGAAGGCGCCGGTGATCGTGGTCATGAGGCAGATGTTGTGGGCGTAGGCGGCCGAGCGGATCTTGTTCTCGTCCTTGCGGGGGATCATGCCCGACGGCGTGTTGAAGATCATCTGGATCTGGCCGTTCTTCAGCATGTCGATGACCGTGGGCCGGCCCTCGTCGAGCTTGGACAGCAGCTGGACGTTGATGCCATTTTCCCGGAGGCTCCGCGCCGTGCCGCTGGTGGAATAGATGACGAAGCCGAGCGCCTCGAGCTGGCGGCCGAGGTCGACCGCGCGGGGTTTGTCGGCATCCTTCACGCTGAGGAACACGTTGCCGGAAAGCGGCAGGCCGGGCTTGACGGCGGCCTGGGTCTTGGCGAACGCGATGCCGAGGTCGTCGTCGAGGCCCATGACCTCGCCGGTGGAGCGCATCTCCGGGCCGAGCGTGATGGTCGCGCCGGGGAAGCGCACGAAGGGGAACACGGCCTCCTTGACACACCAGTGCCGCGGCGTGAGCTCGCGGGTGAAGCCGAGGTCCTTGAGCTTGCAGCCGGTCATGACCTTGGCCGCGAGCTTGGCCAGCGGCACGCCGATGGCCTTGGCCACGAAGGGCACGGTGCGCGAGGCCCGCGGGTTGACCTCGAGCACGTAGAGCTCGCCGTCCTTGATCGCGAACTGCACGTTCATCAGGCCGACGACGTTGAGCGCCCTGGCCAGCGCGTAGGTGGCTTCGCGCACGGAGGCGAGCATCGCCTCGGACAGCGTGTGCGGCGGCAGGACCATCGCCGCGTCGCCCGAGTGCACGCCGGCATACTCGATGTGCTCGAGCATGCCGCCGATGACGGTCGTGTCGCCGTCGCTGAGGCAGTCGACGTCGAGCTCGATGGCGTCCTCGATGAATTTGTCGATGAGCACGGACTTGCCCGGCATGGCGTCGAACGCCTGGCGGATGACGGCGCGCAGCTCGTCCTCGCTGTAGACGATGAACATGCCGCGGCCGCCCAGCACGAACGACGGGCGCAGCAGCACGGGAAAGCCGACTTCGTGCGCAAAGCGGATGGCCTCCTCCTCAGTAAGCGCGGTGCGGTTGGCGGGCTGCTTGAGGTCGAGCCGGCGGAGGATGGCGGCGAAGAGCTGGCGGTCCTCGGCGATCTCGATGCTCTCCGGCGAGGTGCCGATGATGTTCACGCCATGCTGCTTGAGCGCGGCGGCGAGGTTGAGCGGCGTCTGCCCTCCGAACTGCACGATGGCGCCCTCGCACTTCTCCTGCTGGTAGATCTCGAGCACGTCCTCGAGGGTCAGCGGCTCGAAATACAAGCGGTCGCTGGTGTCGTAGTCGGTCGACACGGTCTCGGGGTTCGAGTTGACCATCACGGTCTCGAAGCCGATCTCGCGCAGCGCGAAGCTGGCGTGGACGCAGCAATAATCGAACTCGATGCCCTGGCCGATGCGGTTGGGCCCGCCGCCCAGGATCATGATCTTGCGGCGCGTGGAGGGGATGATCTCGTTCTCGTCGCCGTAGCTCGAGTAATAATAGGGCGTGAAGGCCTCGAACTCCGCGGCGCACGTGTCCACCAGCCGGTAGGTCGTGAGGATGCCGGCCTGTTTGCGGTGGGCGCGCATGGTATCGAAGTCGGTTCCCAGCAGATGCGCGAGCTGCACGTCGGAAAAGCCGGCCTCCTTGGCGCGGCGCAACAGGCCGGGGTCGAGCGTGGCGAGCGTGTGCCGCTTCAGCTCCTCCTCCATCTCGTGGAGCCCGCGAAGCTGGTGCAGGAACCAGGGGTCGATCTTCGTGAGGTCGAAGAGTTGTTCAACGGTGTAACCGGCCTTGAAGGCGTGGCGGATGAAAAAGATGCGCTCGGCGTTGGGTGTGCCGAGCTTCTGCTTGATGACCTTGTCCTCGGGCCGCTCGTCACCGCCATACTTGCCGCCGCCGCCGAAGCCGCGCGCCCCGATTTCGAGCGAGCGCAGCGCCTTCTGGATCGACTCCTTGAACGTGCGGCCGATCGCCATGGCCTCGCCGACGGATTTCATTGACGAGGTGAGCGTCGGGTCGGCGTCGGGGAACTTTTCGAAGGTGAAGCGCGGCACCTTGGTGACGATGTAGTCGATGGTCGGCTCGAAGCTGGCGGGCGTCAGGCGCGTGATGTCGTTCTTGAGTTCGTCGAGCGCGTAGCCGATGGCGAGCTTGGCGGCGATCTTCGCGATGGGGAAACCCGTGGCCTTCGAGGCGAGGGCCGAGGAGCGCGAGACGCGCGGATTCATCTCGATGACGACCATGCGGCCGGTCTGCGGATGGACAGCAAACTGGATGTTGGAGCCGCCGGTCTCGACGCCGATCTCGCGGATGACGGCGAACGACGCGTCGCGCATGATCTGGTATTCCTTGTCGGTCAGCGTGAGCGCGGGCGCGACGGTGATCGAGTCGCCGGTGTGCACGCCCATCGGGTCGAAGTTCTCGATCGAGCAGATGACGACGCACTGGTCCTTGTAGTCGCGCATGACCTCCATCTCGAACTCCTTCCAGCCGAGCAGGCCCTCCTCGACGAGCACCTCGTGGACCGGGGAGATCTCGAGGCCGTTGCCGACGATCTGGTCGAATTCCTCGCGGTTGTAGGCGATGCCGCCGCCCGAGCCGCCGAGCGTGAAGGAGGGGCGGATGATGAGCGGGAAGCTGCCGATGTAGTCGGCGGCCTTGCGCGCCTCCTCGAGCGAATCGACGGTCATCGACTTCGGCACGTCGAGGCCGATCCGGATCATGGCCTGCTTGAAGGCCTCGCGGTCCTCGCCCTTGCGGATGGCCTCGGGCTTTGCGCCGATCATTTCGACGCCGTATTTCTGGAGGACACCGGCCTTGTGCAGTTCCATCGACAGGTTGAGGGCGGTCTGGCCGCCGAGGGTGGGCAGCAGCGCGGAGGGCCGCTCCGCCTCGATGATCTTCTCGAGATACTCCAGCGTGAGCGGCTCGATGTAGGTCACGTCGGCGAACTCCGGGTCGGTCATGATCGTGGCCGGGTTGGAGTTCACCAGCACCACCCGGTAGCCCTCCTCCCTGAGGGCCTTGCACGCCTGGGTGCCGGAGTAGTCAAACTCACAGGCCTGGCCGATGACAATGGGCCCGGCGCCGATGATGAGAATGGAGTCAAGGTCGGTGCGTTTGGGCATGGGCGTGGGCGCCTGTGAGGGTTGCGGGCGCCCCGCGGCAGCGCAAGCGGGAAAGGACCCGCCGGGGTGCGGCGCGGAACGCGCCCGTCCGCTCAACCGAGCTTGGCCGCGTCCACGCCGAGCACCTTCGCCGCCCGGGCCTTGTCGCCCTGGCAGACGTGAAGCACCATGTCGAGGTATTGCTTCTGCTGGCCGGCGAGATACTCCGCGAGATTCGGCCAGTGCTCGGGTTCGCGCAGTCGCATCGGCAGCTGTTGCGACGTGACGACGCGCGTCTCCGTGGTCGAGGCGATCTTGGAGACCACCTGCTCCAGCTCGGCCAGGTTGCCCGGCCAGTGGTAGGCGGAGAAAACGGCCATCGCGTCATCGGTGAACTCGACGAGACTGGTGTCGAACAGGGGGTTGGCGGCCTTGCCCGTGAAGGACTTGACGAGGGCCGGCAGGTCCTCGGTCCGTTCACGCAAGGGGGGCAGCGCGACCGGCAGCGAGGCGACGCGATAGAAGAGCTCGTCGTTGAACTGTCCCTCGTCGGTGAGCTTCTCCAGGTCTTCGTTGGACGTGCAGATCAGGCGGAAACCGTGGCTGGTGTTGCGAAGCACGCTCACCAGCTCCTTCTGGATCGTCAGGGGCAGACATTGGAGATGCTCGAGCAAAAGCGTGCTGCCCCGGGCCTGCTGTATCCAGGCGCCACCGGCGCCGTTCTGGCCGAGCAGGCCGTCCCGGATGCTCTGTTCGGAACTGAGCGCACAGTCGATGCGCACCAAGGGCTTGTCGGACGCATCGCCGTTGGCGTGGAGAATGTCAGCCACGGTCGCCTTGCCGGTGCCGCTCTCCCCTACCAGCAGCACCGGGGTGCGGACGGTGCAGAGTTTCTTGATCTGCTGGACCACTTTCCTGGCCTTGGCGCTCTGGCCATTGAGGCGGGTTTCAATGTCGCTCGCCTTCACGGCCGGCAGCGCGACCTGGGCGGCGCGCTCGGCGTTGAACTGGCGAAGCTCCATGCCGCGTTTCAGGGTGGCGATGAGCTCGTCGACCTTGAACGGCTTTGGCAGGTAGTCGAACGCCCCGAACTTGAGCGCCTGGATCGCGCTGTCGGTGCTGGCGTAGGCCGTCATGATGATGACCACGCAACTGGGATCGTAGAGCTTGAGCTGCTTGAGGAGCGTGATGCCGTCCATCGGCTTCATGTCGATGTCGGCGAGCACGAGATCGAACTTCTCGGCCTTGTAACGGGTCAGCGCCTTCTCGCCGTCGGTGGCGAAAGCGGTGGCAAAGCCGGTGGGTTGGATGACCGCATCGAGCATCTCGTGGATCGAGAGCAAGTCGTCGACTATGAGAACAGCCGGCATGGCCAGTAATTACGGTTCGCCAGCGAACACTCTGGAGGCGGCCTGCGCAAGGTTAACCTCACGACACGCGCGACAGGCAGCCCTGCTTGAAGCTATATTTACCAAATCCGAACTCCGCGACGGCCGGCGGAAGCCGGCCGGCCGGAGCGTCTCCCGGGGAGGCCACGATGGCTACTGCAGGCCGCCAGCCACGGCGCCGAGTTGGAAGATCGGCAGGAACATGGCCATGACGATGCCGCCGACCACCACACCGAGGAACACGATGAGCAGCGGCTCGATGAGCGAGGTGAGCGACGCGACCGTGGCTTCGCACTCGACGTCGTAGAAGTCGGCGATCTTGTTCATCATGCCGTCGACGTTGCCGGTGGTTTCGCCCGCCTTCACCATGTGTTTCATCATGGGCGGGAAGAACGGATTGACGGCGAGCACCTCGGAGACCTGGCCGCCCTGGCTGACGTGCCTGGCGATCTCGGTGCAGGCATCCTCGATCTGCACCTTCCCGCTGGCGCCCGCGACGATTTCGAGGGTGCGCAGGATGGGCACGCCCGAGCGAATGAGCGTGGCATAGGTGCGGCAGAAGCGGGAAAGCGCGATCTTGTGGACGAGGCTGCCGAAGATCGGCGCCCGCACAAGGAACTGATCCTTCACGCGGCGGCCCTTGGGGGTGGAAATCAGCTTCTTTCCACTCCACCAGACCGCGAAGACGCCAAGCGCGACCCAGTGAAAGTTGTGTTTCAGGAAGTTGCTCGAATCGATGAGCATCTGCGTGGGCATGGGCAGCTTCGCGCCAAAATCGGCGAACATGGCCGCGAACACCGGGATGACAAAGATGAGCAGCACGTTCACGAGGACAATGGCGAGGGCGATGACCGCAATCGGGTAGGTCATGGCCGATTTGACCTTCTTGGTGAGCTTGACCGTGGCCTCGAAGTAGGCCGCCACCTTGCCGAGAATTTCCGCGAGCGCGCCGGAAGCCTCACCCGCCTCGACCATCGAGATGAACAGCGAATTGAACGCCCGGGGAAACTTCTTGACCGAGGCGGAAAACGAGTTGCCCGACGAGATGTCGATGCGCACATCGCGAATGATGATCCTGAAAACGCCATCCTCCGTCTGATCCTGCAGGGCTTCCAGACACTGCACCAGCGGCAGGCCGGCCACCAGGAGCGAGGCGATCTGCTGGGTGAAGATGGCGAGCTCGCCCAGGGGCAGCTTGTAGTTCTTGGCCTTTTTTTCGAAGGATTTCTGTCTGGCCAGGTTTTGAGCGGCACGGAAATCAGTTTTCTTCGGTTGGCTCTGTGCCGTACGCAGAGGCACGGACGGCCCGGACCCGGAGGGGACGCTCGAGATAAAAGCCATAACGCGGGCTATTAAAGGCGGTGTTAACCCGCACGCGCAACTCCATATTTCAACCGTGCAACTCAGCAGATGGCGGCGGGCGTTGGCGTTCAGGGGAGCGCCGCCGCGGGACGGCCCGGCCTAGACCGAAAACGCAGGCTTGACCGGATGGCGGGGCGGTGGACGCTTTCCTCCCGCGCATGCGGCTGTAGTTTAACGGTAAAACCTCTGCCTTCCAAGCAGGTGTTCGGGGTTCAATTCCCCGCAGCCGCACCACCCTTCGGCCCTGCGCCCGCAACCGCAATTCCAACTTCGTCCTCCCAGAAACCATGAACTACGGCCTTACGATTCGCCAGGATGGCGCACTGGACTTCGTGTCCCTCGGCGCCCTGGTCCACCGCCTTGACCCGGGGATCATCCCTTTCCGCAAGGCGATCCACTGCGACATTCACGTGAGCGGCGGTGAATTCAACGCCGCTGCCAACCTGTCCGACTGCTTCCGGCTCAACACCGGGATCGCGACCGCGATGGTGGACTACCCAATCGGCGACCTGATCGCCGAACGTGTGCGCGCGATGGGCGTCAAGCCGTTCTACCGGCGCTTCAAGCACGACGGGGTGCGCGGCCCGAACATGGCCACGGTCTACAGCGACCGCGGCCATGGTGTGCGGGGCCCGGTGGTGTTCTACAATCGCAGCAACGAGGCCGCCGGCCAGCTCAAGCCGGGCGATTTCAACTGGAATGAAATCTTCGGCCCGGGCGTGCGCTGGTTCCACAGCGGCGGCATCTTCGCCGCGCTCTCCGAGACCACTGGCGAACTCATCGTCGAGGCCATGCAGGCGGCCAAGGCGGCCGGCGCGGTCACCTCTTTCGACCTCAATTACCGCCAGAAGCTCTGGGACATCTGGGGCGGCCAGGCGAAGGCGCTGGATGTGCTCGGCCGCATCGTCCGCCACGTTGATGTGCTCGTCGGCAACGAGGAGGATCTGCAGAAGGGCCTCGGCATCGAGGGCCAGGATGTCGAATCCAAGTCCAAGCTCGACCCGTCCGCCTTCGTCGCGGTCATCGAAAAGGGCGTCCGGAAGTTCCCCAACGTCAAGATCGTTGCCACCACCCTGCGCGAGGTGCACTCGACCAACCGGCACACCTGGGGCGCCGTCGCCTGGGTCAACGGCCGGACCTATCTCTCGCCCACCTGCGAACTCGACGTCCTCGACCGGGTCGGCGGCGGCGACGGCTATGCGGCCGGCTTTTTCTACGGCCTGCTCACCGGCGCCTCGGAGCAGGAGGCCGTCAACCTCGGCTGGGCGCACGGCGCGCTGCTGACCACCTTCCCGGGCGACACTACCATGGCGACCCTCGAGCAGGTGAAGGCGTTCGCCAAGGGCGGCTCGGCCCGCATCCAGCGATAAAGCGCCTTTGGCAGAAGCAAACGGAGGCTACGAAGCGTTCCCCGGTCTTCCGCAACGGATGGCAACGGCTCCAGTTTGGTGCTAGGGTAATGCCGCTTCGATGCCGGTTGGTGGTTCGCCCTTCGTTCCCTTCTGTTCAAGACTCTCCCTCCCATGCTCTACTTTGCCCGCGGATCCGTTAGCGACCGGCTCGAGACCGACGACCTGCGCGAGGGCCTGTTTCAGGCCTTCCAACAACTCGGTCCACGGCAGCGCGTCCTAGCCGTCCCACCGGACTTCACGCGATTTCATTCGCAGGCCGGACGGCTGACACGGTTGGTCTACGACTACTACGGGTCCCGCCTGACCGACATCCTGCCCGCACTCGGCACGCACTCGCCGATGACGCCGGAGCAGATCCACGAGATGTTCCCGGGCGTGCCGAAGCAACTTTTCCGCGTCCACAACTGGCGCACGGGTATCACGACGGTCGGCGAGGTGCCGGGCGAGTTCGTGCGGGAGGTCTCCGGGGGCGCCGTCGACTTCCCGTGGCCCGCGCAGGTGGCCAACCTCATCGCCACGGGCAGACACGACCTCATCCTCTCCATCGGCCAGGTCGTGCCACACGAGGTCATCGGCATGGCCAATTACAATAAGAACATCTTCGTCGGCACCGGAGGGCAAGAGGGCATCAACAAGAGCCACTTCGTCGGCGCCGCCTACGGCATGGAACGGATGATGGGCCGGGCCGACACCCCCGTCCGCCGCATCCTCAACTACGCCGGCGAGCACTTCACCAAGCACCTGCCGATCGTCTACATGCACACCGTCGTCGGCCGGGGCGACGACGGCCGGCTGCACGTCCGCGGGCTCTACGTCGGCGACGACGCCGAGGTCTTCAACCAGGCCGCCGCGCTCTCGCTGCAGGTCAATTTCGAGATGCTGGAGGAACCGCTGAAGAAGGTGGTCGTCTACCTTGATCCGTCCGAGTTCAAAAGCACCTGGCTCGGCAATAAGGCCATCTATCGCACGCGCATGGCGATGGCCGACGGCGGCGAATTGATCATCCTCGCCCCCGGATTGAAGGAATTCGGCGAGGACCACGAGATCGACCGTCTCATCCGCAAATACGGCTACCGCGGCACGCCCGCCACCCTCGCCGCGACCAAGGCCCATGCCGAGCTGCAGCACAACCTCAGCGCTGCCGCGCATCTGATCCACGGCTCGAGCGAGGGCCGGTTCAACATCACCTACTGCCCGGGTCACCTCACCCGGGAGGAGATTGAGGGCGTCGGTTTCCGCTACGCCGACCTCCCGGCGATAACACGGCGCTACGACCCGGCGAAACTCCGGGACGGCTGGAACACGCTCCCGGACGGCGAACGGATCTTCTACATCTCCAATCCCGCCCTCGGCCTCTGGGCCTACCGCGGGCGGTTTTCGCCCGACGCGGGAACCTGACCACGGTTTTCATCCGGGAAAAAACATTCCCAAAGGTCCCGACGATCGGCGCAAACTCGCCGCGGCGGATCGCGCCATCGAAGGCGGGCGCAACGTGCGGTTGCGAGCCACGCGCCGCGGATTGGTCCGCCTCACTCGCACTGTTGCGTGAACCTGCCCCGCTCCTAGCAGCGTGCGGACGAAGTCCGACACGCTGCTAGTGTAACGCTGCCGACAGCATTTCGAGCGCGCGACGCGCATGTTCGTTACCGGGCTCGATCTGCAACGCGCGCTGGTAGTGCGCGGCCGCTTCTGCCTTGCGGCCTTGCGCCGACAAGGCGTCACCCAAGAATTCGTGCGCCTTCGCGAAATCGGGCTCGAGTCGCACGGCTTGCTCCAGATGCGCGGTCGCCTCCGGCCACTGCCGGACATACAGCAAGGCGATCCCGAGGTTCTGGTGCGCTTTGGCCGATGGCTCCAGCTGCAGCGCGGTTTCGTAGTGGATCAGAGCTTCGGCGGTCCGGCCCTCGAGTAACAACGCCGACCCCAAGCTCGCATGCGCCGCCACGTAGTTGGGATCGATCCTCAGCGCCTGCTCGAACCGATCGACCGCCTCCGGCAACCGACCGGCCTGTAGGTGAACGCAGCCCAAGTTGAAATGGGCCGCGGCCAAGCCGGGGACGACGCGCAAAGCGTCCTCGTAGCGTTTCACCGCTTCGGCCTCCCGGCCCAATGTGCGCAGGACATTGCCAGAGTTAACCAAGATGTCGCCGAGAATATTGCGCTCGCCCCGGGCCGTCGCCGGCAACTCCAGTTGGATCGCCGTCTCATAGTGCGAGAGCGCCTCAGTAAACTGGCCTTTGGCGGCCAGCACATCGCCCAAATAGCAGTGGGCCCGGGCGTTGGCCGGACGCTTCGCCACGGTGTCGGCCCAGATCGAGCGGGGGTTGAGGTAGTCCTCGTTCCGCCTCACGGTGAGAGCAGCGAGGGCCAGCGCGAGCGCGGCGAAAACGAACCAGCAGCCCCGCCGCCAATACGAATAGAGGCTCACGACGGCCAGCGCGACGACCGCCGCCAGCGGCAGATACATCCGGTGTTCGGCCACCGGTTGCACGGGGATCGGCACGATACTCGAACTCGGCGCCAGGATCGCGAAGAACCACGCCCCGAGAAAACCGGCTGCCGGCCAGCGCCACAATGCGACCGCGGCGCCCGCCATCGGCAACGCGACCACGAGCGCGAAGGGCAGGGCGTCCGCCATACGCTTGATCGCTTCCGTGCCGTAATCGAAGACCAGGGGATGCGGCCACAACGCCAGCTGCAAATAGAGCACGAGGGCACGCGTCTGAGTAAGGGCATACGTCCAGACCGAATCGCCCATGCCCAGCCCGGCGGTGCCACCTCGGTTCTCCGTGCCGAGCACCAGCCAGCCGAGCAGGAGCCACGTGGCCCCGAGGCCTAGATAAAAACGCCGCCGCTTCGCCCAGGCGTCGCGCCACGAGCCGGCGACAAACGTGCGGTCGTAGAGCAGCACGAGCAACGGCGCGGAAACCATCACCTCTTTCGTCGCCATGCCCAGCGCACAGGCCCCGACCGCCAGCAGGAGCCAGGCCGTGCCGCGGCGGTCCATGGCCGGCGCCGCCGGCGCCAACGCGTGCTGCCGGCTGACGCCGGGCGTGTTGCCCCCGGACTTCGCGCCGCGGATAAAACAGTAGAGCGTCAGCAGGTAGAACAGACCCATCAGCGACTCGGCACGCTGAATCACATAAGTGACCGATTCGGTCAGCAACGGATGCACCGCCCAGAGGAGGGCGACCGCCAGCGCCAGCGGTGTGGCGGAGAAGCCGTACCGTTCGCGCAGCGCCGGCTGCAGCAAGGTGCGCCGCGCGATGCCGAAGAGCGCGAGCGCCCCGAGCGTGTGAACGATGAGATTGAAAACATGATAGCCACGCACGCTGACGCCGCCGAGGGCATGGTTGACCGCCAGCGAGAGGTTCACCACCGGACGCCCTCCCACCGTCTGTCCTCCCTCGCGCGGCGGCGACAACACATCGCCAAGGGCCGTGAGATGCCGGATGGTGGGATTGCCGAGGACGGCCGGGCCGTCGTCGAAAACAAACGGGCCGGAAAAGCTGTTGTGATACGCCGTCAGAATCGCGCCGACCAGGCACGCGACGGCCAGCCAGATCGCGCCGCGCGATGCGGCGAAAAGCGGCGAATTGCCTTCCTGCGAAAGATCCCCGCATGGGGCCGATTCGGGCATGGCTTCAATTTTCCACGTGGAGTACTGGCTGCAAGAACCAAACCCAGTGTGTCATCCCGCCAGTCTTTCTTAACCGACCGGCCGGAGTTCTCCCATTCTTGAGGGACCAAGAAGCCGCCGCGCAGAATACCCAGATCGATCCGCCTGCCGGGCGCTTCGGCTCCGCGACGGCGATCGCTGTTGACATGCCATCTGCGCACGGCGTTCTGCTTCCGTCAAGCGTGCGCCAACCCTACCCACCCATGAAGATTCTGACCCTTTCTCGCGCCGGGGTTCTGTTCCTGGCGACTCTGGCCACCGGTCATCCTGCCCTGGCCGCCGCCGGGCTGCCGATCGATCGCGAAGCCCTGGTCCGCCGGCATATTGTCCACGTGAACCGGATCGATCCGGAAAGCCCGCTCAGCGTGGGCAACGGCGATTTCGCTTTCACCGTGGATGTGACCGGGCTCCAGTCGTTCGAGACCCAGTATCACCGCGAGGGCATCCCGCTGGAGACGCTCTCCACTTGGGCGTGGCATTCGTTTCCCAACCCGACCGGACTGCGCTTGGAAGATGCGATGAAGCCGTACGAGTTTCACGGCCGCACGATCCAGTACGCGGGGCTGCAGCACAGCCCGGCCGGGACGTATTTCCGGGAGAATCCGCATCCGATTCCGCTCGGCCAGATCAGTCTGCTGTACCAGGGCCGGGCCTTGTCCGCCGAAGATCTCGGGGCCATCGACCAGACGCTGGATCTTTGGACCGGTGTAATCCGCAGCGCGTACACGATCGGCGGGCAGCCGGTTCTGGTCGAGACCGTGGCGCATCCGGAGCTGGGTCAGGTGGCGGTCAAGCTCAGTTCCCCGCTGATCAAGAACGGGGCCCTGCAGATCCGTTTCCGCTTTCCCTACTCCTACCAGTTGAGCGCCCGGAACAAGCCGCCGTTGGTGTGGGACCAACCCGGCCGTCATCACACCACGGTCGTCCGCGAGGGCGCGGGCTTCCGCCAGCTCGAGCGCGCGCTGGATGACAGCCGTTACTATGTGACCGTCGGCTGGGAAGGCGCCGGCGGGTTCATCGAGGCGGCGCCCCACGATTTCCGCCTGCAGGCTTCCGGCGGCGACACGCTCGTTTTCACCTGCGGTTTTGCCGCCGGCGCCGGCGCGACCAACTGGCCGTCGTTCGCAGAGACGCGCGCCGCCAGCGCGCGGGGATGGCAGGACTACTGGACGAGAGGCGGTGTGGTGGACCTGGCGGGCAGCACCGATCCGCGGGCGGCGGAACTCGAGCGCCGGATCGTGCTTTCGCAATACCTGGTGAAGGTGAACTACGCCGGCAGCTTCCCGCCGGCCGAAGATGGGCTCACGAACATCACCTGGTACGGGAAGCATAACTCGGAGATGTATTTCTGGCATGCAGCGCAGTTTTACCAGTGGGGTCATCCG
>CAJAKX010000457.1 GCA_903940425.1 uncultured Opitutia bacterium
CGGTGTGCGCCGCCGCCGGTAAAGCGCGAGCCAAAAACGACGTCAGCCTGGCCATCGACGATGGGCTTGATGAGCTTGGGGTATTCCTGCGGATCGTATTCGAGGTCGGCATCCTGCACGAGCACGATGTCGCCGGTCGCGGCGGCAAACCCGGTCCGCAGCGCGGCCCCCTTGCCTTGATTGCGCTCATGGTAGAGCACCTTCGCAACGAGTGGGGCAATCTCCCGTTGCAGCAGGTCGCGCGTGCCGTCCGTCGAGCAGTCGTCCACGACGATGATTTCCTTGCCCTCCACCGGCGAAGCCCGCACGCGCTCGACGATCTGCCGGATGGTTTTGGCCTCGTTGTAGCAGGGGATGACGATGGAAAGCTTCATAAGGTGCGCGAAGCGCCGCTGACCATAAGCTGCTGGCCGGCAGGGGAAAGTCTTTTTCTGCCGCCGATGCGCCGCAGGCCGGTATTTGACCGAAAATTGATTCATTGGCATGTGCCTCGTGACATGGCCACAGACATGACAAGGGCAACCCGCCGGCGGACCGGACTGACCTTGCGTAATCAGATCCTTGATAACCGCACATTCGACGCTCCCCAGTGACCGTTTGGCGGGGACAAGGAGGCATGCCGGATTGCCGGGCTTGTCGTCGATCAGCCCACGCGGCAGCCTGAACCGGCTCAGGCAAGATCGACCGCATGATGCAGTCGCCCCAACGACCTTGTGTGCAAATCCAAGCCGGCTGTGCCCTATCGTGGGCGGATCTGCCAGATCTTTGGGACTACCGCGATATGCTGCTCTACATGCTGGCGGTTTCAGACGGCAAACTGCGGTACAGGCCTGCCGCGCTCAGCATTGACCGAGCCGGTGGCGGCCGCCATCGTTTGGGCCTGTTGCTTTCTGATCTCGGCACTTTGCTCAACCGCCCTGGCGCGCGCGCCGCTGCGCATAATCTCGGCTGGCTCGTCATCGAAAAGGCGGTGCGGCTTGTTTTCACTGTCGGCGTCAGCTTCTGGATTGCCCGGTATCTGGGCCCGGCACGGCTGGGCACGCTCGGCTACTGTGCGGCGCTCGTCGCGCTGCTCGGCTTCCTCCCATCGCTCGGTCTCGATGCGGTGGTGAAACGCGAGCTATTGCAGTCGCCCGCACGGACCGAGGAGGTTCTGGCGAGCAGTCTAGTGCTGCGGCTGGGCGCGGGCATGCTGGCTTACGCGCTGGTGTTGCTGGCCGTTTTCATCGGCTGGGGCCTGACTGCCGAAGAGTCGTGGTTGTTTGTTATTCTCGGACTCACCTTGTTCCAGCAGGCATTGCTGTTGCCTGATCTCTGGCTTCAGGCGCACTTGCGGGCAAAATGGTCCGTGGCGGTGCAGTTGGTTACGTTGGCCATATGCTCAGCTCTGCGGGTGTGGTTGATCCTTAGTAACGGATCGCTCACGGCATTTGCATGGGTTGCCGTGGTCGAAATGGCGCTGGGGGCGACCGGACTTTTCCTGTTTTCACGCCGTCTGGGCCTGCGCATTTCTGGCGTGGCGGCACAGGCCGCCACGATGAGACGGCTACTGACGGAGAGCTGGCCCCTGATGTTCGCGAGCTTGGCTATTATCGTCTACATGAGGATCGACCAAGTGATGCTCCGTCAGCTCGCGGGACCGGCGGCGGTCGGCATCTACACGGCGGCGGCGCGACTCAGCGAAGTCTGGTATTTCCTGCCGGTTGGACTCGCGGCGAGTCTGCTGCCGGCGCTCCTGCGTGCGCGGGCGAGGGATGCGAGGGCTTATGAC
>CAJAKX010000458.1 GCA_903940425.1 uncultured Opitutia bacterium
CTGTAGGTCGGGGTTTATCCCCGACAGAGTGATGTCGATGCGCATTGGTGTCGGGCATGAAGCCCGACCTACATAAACTGACCCACCATCTTATCATGGCTGCTGAGAAAGCACCCGGAAACGCGCCGATAGAAGCATCGAGCAATGAGTCACCGGCCGTCATTCACCGTTGCAGTCCGTCCGATCAGAAAACCCTTGCCTCGCTCCGCCGCCGGGCTCTTGCTGTCCGTTCTTGGTTCGGGCCGTGGCGCAGCCTGGTAGCGCACTTGCATGGGGTGCAAGGGGTCGTGAGTTCGAGTCTCACCGGCCCGACCAACCTTCGCCCCTTGGGCTTCGGTTGGCAGGCCAACCTGCTGCCCGCACCGAGCATGGCATGCCGGGCAGATTGCGGCGGCGAAGGTTGTCCTCCGTAGCCCTTGGCCGCCGAAGCGAATGCGAAGGCTGGCTTGGCGGAGGAGGACGATTCCTCCAGCATGGGGATCCCCTATGCACTACGTGTACCTGATTGAAAGTGCCCGCTACCGCCAGCAACGGTACGTCGGCCAGACCCATGATCTCAAGGCCCGGATGCTCGGGCACAACTCCGGCAACACGCCATCCACCGCCCGCTACCGCCCGTGGCATCTCGTCTGTTACCTGGGTTTCGCCGACGAGGGGAAAGCTATCGCGTTTGAACACTACCTCAAGACCGGCTCCGGCCAGGCATTCACAAAGCGCCATTTCCTGTGATCGGTCCCGACCGCTCTTGCACACCGAATCAAACGGCGTCACTCCCACCAACCTGTAGGATTTTCTTCGTCCGTCTCATCGCGTCACGTTGCGACCGCTTGCGCCTCATAAAGGCCTACGTTTGGACACGTTTTTGGACACACTTCCGCCGCCTCGATCTCCAGCGGCGTCGAGACAGCTTAGAAAGTGATTCATCTCTCCGTAGAGTAACCAAATCTTCTTCGCGATCTTGCTCGCGGTTGAACATCTGATCCGACGCATCGTTTGCCCAACCGAACTTTCCCCAATAGTCCCATCTGCGTTCCTCCGCGGACCATATCTCGTGCTTTGTGCCACAATCCAGTCCCAGTCCTTTCTCAGCTGTGGCGGAAAATCGGTCGCCTTCAGCATACCTAACTCCCCCCATGCGATAGCAACACGCTGACGAACGTCACCATATGCTGAGACCAGTACCTCAACCGCTTTACTCAGATTTCCGCGAGCGTAGGTGAAATCGAGAAAGTTTCTCGTATCTCGCCCAACAGGCTTTTTGGACCAAACGATTTTGATTTTCATCGGATAATTTCCCATTAGCCCATAATTCAATTATTCACAACTTTCAACGTACTATTTATCGAGTCAGCTAATGTCGAATTCCCCACGCCGAATGACGGCAACGCCGCCACGCTGGCCGCAAGCGGCAGCTGTGAGGCGTCCGTGTAGATTTTCATGGTCAGCTTCAGATCGCTGTGCCGCATCGCCTCCATCACGACCCATGGGCGGCGCGCCTGCCCGCCGGATTATCTCCACGAATTGCTCCGAGCAACATGTCAACTATTAGTTGACATGTGGTCCGGGGCCACGGCGGCAGATTCGCGAGTGCGCCGGCCGGCGGCGCCGCGGAACATGTCACTTAATAAGTGACATGTTGGTGGGTGTCGGAAAGTGAATCCTCGATCGACGGCCGCTCCCGGGATGGCCTCGGTCTCACCCGAACCTCCACAGGCACGCGACGTTCGCTGATACAAGCCTGCAGCATTCTGTCAGCCCACACCGTAGGGTGGAAAAATGACGTTCGCATCTTTGCGCAGATCATCGAAAAGAACCTTTACCATGAGTCGGACGTGCCCTTCGCCTTCCAAAGGCAGATTTTTCCCGAAGTGGTGAGAATTGAAGAGCCGGCAGTATGCAATCTGCCCCTTGGCATCGAAGAGATACACCTGAATCGCTGCGACCTTGCCCTCGTGGCCGAAGACTTCCGTGCACAAGACGTAATCTGCTCCCGGATGCGCCGCCTTGATCCAACGCGCATACTCCGTCGAACGATCCCACAGGTAGTGGAGTTGGTTGTGGTACATTTCCGCGGGGAAGCCGACATCCGGGGCGGCCGCCACCTCCAACTTCGCTTTCGTGTGCGCGCCGGCCTCCACGACGATGGCCTGGGCCACGTCGGTTCGCCACTGCCGGTCGTGATCCACGGCGAAAAGCACCGGCTCCACCTGCACCCGGCTGGTTTCAATGTGCATTTGGAGCTGTCGGAAAGCCTCGCGGCAAACGGCAAGCTCGGACTCTGGTGGCGACCCGAATGCCCGGGCGACCGGATACAACGCCTCGCGACAACTCGAGAGGGCGAAAGCGGCGATGACGACTGCGGGGGCGATCGTGGCGAAGGAAGTGAGGGTTTTCATGGATTTGAGAGCGGGTTGGGGGATGAAGTCTGGAATGGAAACTGGACCGAGCATAACCGGGCGGCGGGCGACACCGTTAATTGAAAGTTTTGATGTCGCTCATTGGTCAGAGTGATGCTCCGGCCGGGAAGTCCGGTCGAGGTCGATGAAGGCGCCGAGTCCGGAGTCGCAAGCCACGAGCAAATCGGACACCCACCCTGCCCCATGCCTCCGTCGCAAAGCCCTGGTGCGCTTTGGGCGCCTCTTTGCGGCCGTCATCCGAGCTTCCGCAGGCGCGCGGCCACGTCATCGCGGAAGCGCCGGAGCAACCCGCGCACATAGGCCTCCACGTCGAGCGAGTCGACCTTCGCCAGGATGGTCAGATCCATGGCAAAAGTGAGCGCCGGGGTGGCATCGGTGGCCTGCGCGGCATGAAAGCTGGCGTGGGCCGCGCGCCGGCCGAGCGTGGCGAGATCGTAGCGCTTGCCGCCGGCGATCTGCGACTTGAACACCGTGAGTAGTTGCTGCGCGAGCCGCGGTTGCGCGGAAACATCGAGCGCCACCTTCTCGGCGTCGGGCAGCCAGTCGAGGTCGCGCCAGACTTCGCAACCGAACACGGTCTGCGGACGCTGCGCCTTGGGCAGCGAACGGATCGCCTCAAGGCAGCGCAGGAACACGGCGACGTGGGTGTCGTGCTTGTCGGCGGGGTTGTGCAGATAGACGACTTCCGGCCGGCATCCGGCGAAGATCTGCCTGAGATCGGCGTCGACGCCGGGATGGCCCGGGCGTTTCACCGCTGCGCTCGGGTGCGCCAGCTGGATTTGGACGCTGTAGCCGCCCAGCCGCGCCGCCCGGCGCTGCTCCCGGCGCCGGACTTCCTGCATCTCCGTGTCGTTGATCTTTGCGTAGCGTCCGGTGCGCGGGCTGCCGGCGCCATTGGTCACGACCACGCCGGAAAACCACCGGCCCTCGCGCCCCCGGCACTCGGTGATGCCATGGTAGGCCATGATCTCGATGTCGTCCTGGTGGGCGGCGACGCACAGGTGCGTGGTGCGGGCGAGCGCCGCGGCGGGATCGATCCCCGACGGCACGTAGACGTCGGCCTGAAGCTGGCTGAATTTCATGCGGGTTGTGCTGACTATGGCCCGCCGCCCCGGAAGGGCAACTCCGCGAAACCCCTGCGCAGGAATTGCGTAATTTCCCAAACCTGTTCTAATTACTGCCATTGCCATCATCGGCTTTGCTCCCATGACCATCGTGGCCCCCATCGATTTCTCCCCCGTGACCGATCGTGTCTTCGAAACGGCCGCCGCCCTCGCCGATACGCTGCGGGGTCGCGTCGTTCTTCTCCATGTCGTGCCGACGTCCGCCGCGTCCGGGCCCGGCACCAAGTCGCCGGTCGCGGCGGAGGAGGCCGTCGGCGCGGACGAACAAAGCGCCGCCCGGCTGCTCGGCCGCTACGAGAAACGGCTGCAGCTCGACAAGCTCAGCGTGACGAAAATGATCCTCCGGGGGGCGCCCGCGCCGCAAATCCTGGAATGTTGCGGAAAACTCGGCGCCAGTTTTGTGGTGATGGGCTCGCACGGCTTCGGCGTCCCGGCCGGCCGGCTGGTCGGCAGCACGACGGAAGGCGTGCTGCGCAAGGCGCCGTGCCCGGTGATCATCGTCCCGCATCCGAAGTTAAACAGATCCCGCCCCGCCTGGCCGGAAAAACCGGCTGCGAGCCGGCCCTCTTACTGAGGACGCAGCCACCGGAAACGGCTTGTCGGGCCGGGCATTCGCGCCGACAACAGCGTCCAGCCATCCTCGCCATGTTTGCCCGACTCGCCGAACGGCGCGCACGCCTCGCCGCCGCCCTCAACCTGACCGACGGAATTCTGCTTCTCGGGGCCGGCACGCCGGTCCCCCTGCCGGAGAACACCGACCAGACCTATCCCTTCCGCGCCCATTCCGAGTTTTTCTACGTCACCGGCGTGGAGTGCCCCGGTGCCATCGCCGTCTTCGATCCCCGTGACGGGCCGCGGGACGGCTGGATGCTTTTCGTCCCGGAGGTCACCGAGGGCGAGCGCGTCTGGGAGGCGCGGGAGCAATTTGCCGGCGAGCCGCTCGCCGCGTTTCCCGCCTGGGTCACGGCGCGCCGCGACCGTGCCGCCGCCCTGCTCGGCGCCCCCCTCCCCGGCGTGCGGGCCGACGAGGCGCTGACGCTGAAAGTGCGCGAGGCCTTCACGCATGCGCGCCGGCCGAAGGATGCGCTGGAACTCGCGACGATGCGCCACGCCGCGGTGGCCACGGCTGCGGGCTACGCGAAGGCGGCCGCGATCATCGCCCCGGGGGTGACGGAGCGGGCGGTGCAGATCGAACTCGAGGCCGGGTTTTTCCGCCATGGCGCCACGCGCACCGGCTATGGCACCATTGTCGGCACCGGGCCGAACAGCGCCGTGCTCCATTTCGAGCCGACCGCACGGGCCGCGCAGGAGGGCGAATTCGTGCTGATCGACGCCGGCGCGGAGGTCGACCGCTACGTGATCGACGTCACGCGCACCTACGTGGCCGGCCGGCCGTCGGCGTTCCAGCGGGATCTCTACCAGGTCGTCCTCGCCGCGCAGGAGAAGGCGATCGGCCGCTGCGTGGCCGGCGCCGAGTGGCGCGACGTGCACCTGCAATGCGCGGTCGACATGACTGCCGGGCTCGTCTCGCTCGGCCTCATGCGCGGCAACGCCGAGGCGCTCGTCGAGCAGGAGGCGCATCTGCTGTTCTTCCCGCACGGCATCGGCCACCTCGTCGGCCTCGGCGTGCGCGACGCCAGCGGCACCCTGCCCGGCCGGCCGCGCTCGACGCGGGCCAGCCTGAAGACCCTGCGCATGGATTTTCCGCTCGCGCCGGGTTACGTGGTCACCGTCGAGCCGGGACTCTATTTCATCCCGCCGATCCTCAACGATCCGCAGCGCCGCGAGAAATTCCGCGACTGCGTGGCCTGGGAAAAGGTCACCCCGCATCTTGCCCTTGGCGGCGTGCGCATCGAGGACAACGTGCTCGTCACGTCCGGCGCCCCCGAGGTGCTGACCGCGGCGATTCCCAAGAGTCTGTAGTCGAGTTCCCCCGACCCGGCTGCGTCGTTACGCCACTGCGGGTTACCCGCACAGGCATGCCCGCATGCCGGGGGCCGCGAGCACCAACGAGACGAGCGCGCTGACCGGCATTCTGCTGACCAGCAGAACGGGCTCCCAACTTCGCTCTGCGAGCTACGATGGGCAGGCGCGATGACAGGCAAAACGCCCCGGTGCCCGGCCATCGGAGAAGCGATCAGCCGCTTTGTCCACCACCGCACTCATCTCAGTGGCACACGAAATGGTCGAAACCGGGGCCGGGGAAGCCGAGCGTGCCGCGCAGGCGCCAGGCGATGACGACGGCCGACGCGAGCGCCAGGCCGGTCTGCACGCGGGCGATCCACACGGGCGGAAGCTTCAGACGGAGCCAGTGGAAGTTGATCTGGAGGAGCCAGAGCAGCGGCACCGTGCCGAGGCCGAACGCAAGCATGAACTCCACGCCGCGCAGCGCCGAGCCCGCCAGCATCGTGAGGGCCACGACCATGTAGAGCGGGCCGCAGGGCAGCAGCGGCGTGGCCAGACCCAGTGCAATCGCGGCGGTGGCGGGCGAACGGACGCGACCCCAGCCATGTACGCGCAGGTAGATGTTCCCGAGGAACGGCACGCGCGGCAGATGGCGGTCCCAGCGCAGCGCCACCGCCACGAAAAACACGACCAGCAGCCAGGGGAGATACGGCAGCACACCGCCGCCCAGCCAGGCCATCGGCAGGCGGCCCAGGGCTCCGGCCAGCGCGCCCAGCGCGGCGTAGCCGGCCAGGCGCGCGAGGTGGTAGAGGCTATTCACAATCTGCGCGTCGGCGATCTGCCGGCCAGCAGAGCCGCGCAGCGGCACGACGGAACACGCCAGCGGGCCGCACATGCCGACACAGTGCAGACTGGTGACCAGCCCGGCCACATAGGCCGTCGCGACGCTGTTGATGTTCATGAACTCGGCGTGCACGGCTTTCCTTCTACCCCGGGCCCCGCCGCGTCGTCAACGGCACCGGCGCCACCGGATGCCGGTGCGCGATGCCGTCCTCGCGATGATCCTCAACCCGCGTTCAGAGGGCCGGAGCGGTCCGGCCGGCGGCGGACGCCGGGGGATTCGAGCCGGGGCGTCTCGTCGGCGAGGGGCAGCAGCGACTCGCGCTCGGCGCTGCTGAAGGGGCGCCTCGCCTGCTCGCGGAGGAAAAAGACCACGAAGGTGAAGACCAGACAGAGGCTGATGCTGAGGGTAAGCGGGATGACGGACATGGTGCGGTTGGGTTGTGCGAGCCTTACTCTAGCGGAGAAGACAGCCTATGGCTCCGCATATTTTGCACAACTCATCTCAGAAATTGTCGCCGAACGGCCTCACTTCCGGCGACTTCCCCCAAAATCGCGCCCGGCAGTCGTACTGTGCAGATTTTGCGATCCGCCGCCGCCCGTCACGTCGCCGGCGGGACACCACCGTCCGTCCGGGCGGCCAGCTGGCGGCCGAGCCGGGCATACACGCGCAGGATGGCCGCGTCGGGATCATGGGCAACCTCGATGGCATCCGTCCCGCCGCCCGTACCATCCACATGCCCGCGCGCCGCATAGATGCCGGCGCCGTTCGGCATTTTCTCGAAAATGACCACGAGCCGGATGCGCGCGATGCCGGGGATCTTCCGCAGCAGCACGTCCGCCCGGCGCGACGCCAGCGTGGCGAGTTCACTGCCCGCCGAGAAACCTTCGGTGTGGAAAATCAGCTCCGGCCTCATCCGTCCTGCCGACAAGGTAGGCGATGCTTGCCCTCCCGCCTCCGCACCGGTTGCCAAAATCGGCGCGGATCTTGCGCTTCGCGCCACGCCCGCCCGGTCCCCCTCCGCCAACGGATGCGCAAGCTTCGGCAACCCATGCAGTGCGACCGCCCGCGGCGTGTGGCATAGTTGCGCCCATGAGACGGCACTTCCATCACGCGCTGGCGGAGCTCCGGCCCATGGTCAAGACCTGCTGGGAAGTGCTGCTCCGCGCCGAGCCTCCAGCCTCCGCCCTCGGCAATCCGGACACCCTGGTGTTCATGATGGACCGGACGCTGGACGCATTCTACACCGCCCTCCTCTCCCCGACCCCGCGGCGCTGGCTCGCACATCATCCCCTGCTCTGCGGCTCGCTGGATGACACCTGCCCCTGCGGCCGCAATCCACTGCTGCATTACTTTGTCTCGGGCGAGCAGGCCATCCTGGCCATCGCCGCCCAAGCCCTGCCGGAAAGCTCAACCATGCCGCCGGAGGCGCTGGAGCGGCTTCTGTCCGAGGTGCAGCTCACGTTCCATTATCTCTCCCAGCACGAGCTCCAGAACTTCTGCGATCTGTGCCGCGGCACCTGTGCGCGGGCCCGGGCCGGCATCGTGGCCGGACGGCGCACTGGTCCTCCGCGGCTCCGCCGGCAGCCACGCATCCCGCCCCTGCGGACGCAGTGGGTGGCCGCCCAGGCAAGATGACACCAGGGGGAACTCCCTTCTCTCAGGCCGCGGCCGTCTTGTGGATGCGTTCCCGGTAGGCCGTGGGTGCCTCGCCGGCGATCTTGCGAAAGACGCGGTTGAACTGCGACAGTGACTGGAAGCCCGCCGCAAAGGCCACCTCGCTGATGCGCTTGTGCGGGTCGAGCAGCAGGTTCTTCACCTTCTCGATCCGGATCCGCGCGAGGTAATCCGTGAAGGTCAGCCCCGTTGCCTGCTTGAACACCTTGCAGAAATAGAAGGCGCTCATGTTGACCGCCCGCGCCACCGCGCTGAGCGACAGGTCCTCGCCCTGGTGCTCGTTGATGAAGCCCTTGGCCCGGGAGATCTGCGGCGACTCGGCCTTCTCCTCCTGCACGATGAGCTGGTTGCTGAGCGCAGCCAGGTGTTGCGCAAAGATGGTGAGCAGACGGAGGATTGACTCGTACTGGGGCTTGGTGAGCACCCGCGTCTGGAAATACGCCTCCTCCACGCGCTTCAGGTCGACCTCGGCGCCATCCTTGACGAGCTGGCGCGCGATCCGGGAGAACTCCCGCCGACTGGGCCGGTGCAGCAGCACCTGTCCGGTCTGCAGGAAGGCGATCAGGTCTTCACCGACCCGGATGGGCACCGCGGAATCGCACAAGCCGGCAAAACATTTGAGCGTCTGCGGCTTCTGGCCGGCCGCCTCCTCCACCTTGCGCTGGAGCTGCAGGCAGGTGGCGCAAGTCTGGTTGGTGGAGCCCATCAGCGCGCAGAAGGGATTCTCGTACGGGCGGTCCTGATGGGGCAGATCGAAGGCTTCGATGGACCGCAGGCTCAGCGGCAGACCGGTGGCTTCCTGAAAGGCGCGCTCGTAATCGCGGTAAAGCTCCGACCGCATCAACTGATCGACGATCACGCGACTGCGACGAGCGGGAGTTTCGCGTGAGTCCATCATGATGAACGCGACAAATGAGCCGCCGGACTGCGCCGCGCAATGCGGAACGCCGTTTTAGTCCTCGAAACACGACGCCTTTCCGTCAAAATCCGCACAATAGTCGGCAAGGCGTGCGCAGACGGTTGCGCTCCAGCGCGTTAACGTGCCTTAGATTTGGTTAATCAGCCGCGGTCCATGGCTAATAAAAATCAACAGCGAGAACCCCGGCGCAAACGGGTGGTCAGAAAACGCGGTTCGTGTCACCGGTCCGCGCGCCGCACCCGCGCGCACCTCGCCGCCGCCAGCCCGCCCGCCGCCATGCCCGCCGCCAGCTTCAACCCGTTCCTGGCGTTTCCCCCCGTGCCGCCGTCGCCCGAGGATCCGCACGAATTGGAGCCGCGCGAGATCATGTTCGGCGGGCAGCCGTACGTGCTGCGGCTGCTGGGCCCCGCGGACGAAGGCCGGCTGATTTCCTTTTTCAACTCGCACACCGAGGAGACCATCCGCCAGCGCTACGGCTATCACATCTCCGAGATGACCCATGAACGCGCGCGCCGGCTGGTCGGTGTGGAGCAGGCGCGTGATCTCGCCCTCGGCTTGTTCGAGCGCGCCAGTGACGGCGAGGAGGTGCTGCACGCCGTGGGCCGCTATCTGCTCGATCCCGCCGGCCGGTCGGCCGAGATGGCGTTCGTGGTGCGCGA
>CAJAKX010000459.1 GCA_903940425.1 uncultured Opitutia bacterium
CCTATCAGCCCTCGAGCCTCATCGACCACCTCGCCGGCCGCGAAGTCGAAGTCGAGGCGATCTGGGGCGAACCGCTGCGGCGCGCGCAGGCCGCCGGCGCCGCCCTGCCGCACCTGGAAGAGCTTTACACCACCCTCAAGCGGCTCACCGCCCCGCGGACGAACATGTCAACTATTAGTTGACATGTTATTGGTGAGGAACGCGCGGGGCACGAATATCACAAAGACAGACGTACGATTCCTGATCTACTTTAACTGGACGTCCCAGACCTTGGAGCGGCGCGATTTGCCCTCCGGGCCCTCAATCTCGAGCACGACCACGTGGTTGGAGCGTGAATCCTTATAGGCATGGATCGGGTGCTGGTCGGTCGAGGTCTCACCGTCGCCGAAATCCCATTTCCACGAGGCGATCTTCCCGACGGACAGGTCCTTGAAGGCGACCAGACGCCGGTCCATGTCGATCACACGCCAGGTCCACTGGGCCTCGATGGGCTTGAGAAACTGCGGTTCGAGCGGCATGAGCTTGAACGCGCACAATTCCGAGGCATGGCCGTACGCCGTGTGGTGGCGGGAGAGGTTCCAGAAGTCGCGTCCCTGCTGCTTTTCCGGGCCGTCGTAGTCGATGACGATCATGCCGAGCCCGATGATCTTGTTCTCCGTCAGCACGGATTCCACGGCGCGTTGCGGCCCCTCGGGTCCGGCGTAATCGAAGGGCGTGATCCAGAATTCGAGCACTAGTTTGCCGGATTCGCCCGGCTTGAAATTGTAGGCGCAGGCGGCGTTGGCCCACGGCAGCTCCTTGATCCACGTCGCGGAGCTCCAGGCCATGCACCAGTCCTTGCCCTCGGCCGGCGTGAAAATGTGGTAGTTCTGCGCATGCACGCCGTGGATGGCCCAATTGGCGTCATCCACGCTGATCCGGTTATCGGGCGCGGCAGCGGATGCCCCGACCATCTCGGGTGTCCACATTTCCTTGTGACCCTTGTCGATCAACGGTCCGCCCGACGCGTCGCCGTCGACCACGATCTCGAACGTGTCGTTGTGCAGGCCGGGATCGGCGAAATCCCAATAGTTGTCGTAAGCTTCATAGAGGAAATAAAGCCGGTTCAGCCCTTTCACCCAGCCGACACGGATCTTGACGTCGAGATTCTTTGGGTCGGGTGGCGGGTGGTTGCGGGAATCGTTTACGAATTGATCCATGCCGATGACATAACTCTCGGGCACCATCGCCCAGTCGTCGGTATTGCCATCGACCCGTGGGATCTTGTCGGCGGGAAACTGGAAGACCTTGAAGGTGACGTCCGGCCGGTCGAGGGCCGCGACGGTGGAGGTGAGTGCCAGTGCGATGACAGCGGGGAGCAGGGCGCGGCAGGAGTTCATGGGACCATTCTTTCTTGCGGTGTCATCCGGAGGCAATTCTTGAATGCGAACTGGCGGTGTTCGCCGGCCGGTGTTCACGCATCGGTCGCGTCGGGTGGCAACTCTGCTCACTCGCCCGGCGCGGTGGGCTGGAGAATTTCTTCCGGCCGCTGCGGGTTGCGGTAACCGCCCACGGCGCCGTCCCAAGACTCCAGCGGCATTTCATAAACGCGGCCGGTCTCGGGATCCTTCGCGCGCTCATAACCCATCGTGCCCTCGCGCTGCGCCTTGGAGATGCGGTCCTCGGCGAGTCCCTTCTGGTGCCAGCTTTCGAGCAGCGCCGAGTTGTCAAGCGGATGATTTCTCGGCGTGAGCAGCGAATCATTTCCCGCCACCTGCCGGGGATTGGTGATGGCGACGCTCCGGGCGATCGGCGCGAGCCAGAGCTTCGCGGTGTCGAAGTTCGCGGGCGGCGCCTGATAGCCAAGGATGAACGCGTCGAACGTGCCTAAAACCGACACCACCCCGCACGTCCAGGTGGCGCGCACGGGGTTGCCGTTGGCGGCGTAGCGCATCTCGATCTCCTGCACCTTCCAGGGCGCACCGAACCCGGAGGGCTGATCGGGAAGGTCCCTCGTGGCGAGCACGCGGAGATCGCTGTTGCCCGGCACCATGCCCAGCATCCACACGGTGAAATTCGCCGGGGTGGTTTTGCCCGGCGAGCGCAACAACAGCGCCGAGCTGACCGACATCAGCTCGTCGGGGGACGTGAGAGTCACGCCGTTGGTGGATTCGCTCTCCGTCCAGCCGGCGGGCACCGCCCAGCGGAAATAACGGCCCTGATGGACGGCCAGTGGTGGCCGCCCGGCCGGAGTGACGGGGTTGGGGGTGATTTTTGGAGGTTTCGCCGCGGGCACTTCCGGTGCCGCCCGCGCGATGACCTTGGCTGGCTCCGGTTCCACGGCGGTCCCGCCGATCGTGGCGATCGCCGCCCGCGCAAGTCCGCGGATTTCCGGCGAGGAGTCTTGGGCCGCGACCCTGCGCAGTGCCGGCAGCGCGTTTCGCGCCGGCGGGCCGATTCTTTCCAGGGTGGTCACCGCATAATCGCGGAGGATCTCCTCCGGGGATGCGAGGAGTCCCACGAGTGCCGGGACCGCCGGGGCGGCCGCCGGCCCCAGGTCCATCAATTGCAGGCAGGCGTCGCCCTTGGCGCTGGCATCCTTGGCGGGGTCGCGCAGCACGCCCACCAGTGAATTGATATCGGTCGAGAATGCCGGAAGGCTGGTGGCCAGACCCAGGGCGATCAGCCACAGCAAGGGATGCACCACCGGTGAAGTTTTCATGTCGGGGCTCTCTCGGGTTGGAGCTTTCGGATCGCAGCAGGAGGCTGCCGGAAAATTCACAGGATCCAGCACAAAGCAAAACCCTGGCGGAGGCAACGCCGGGAATTGGTGAGCACCGCCCTGTGCAAGGTGGCGCGCGCGTTGCCCCTGCTGCGTTTAGTCCGGCCGGCCGGGAAGGGCCGCCTTAATCCTCGTCCGCTGTGGTGTGGGCCCAGGCGGGCGGCGGGCCGTGGCGGAATTCCCCAAGGAGGATCTTGCCGCCGACGAACGCGAGAAAACCCCCGAGGCCGAGCGCGATCACGGCCGCGACCGTCATGAGCACCAGCGCCAGACGATGCAGGCGAGGAAACTTCCACAGGCCGATGAGCGTGGCGGCGGCGAGCGCCGACGTGGCGTAGTGAACCCAGACGATGCGCTCGGCGAGATACTCGTGCCAGTTAAGCCATTTTTGCGCCGCGTCGTTCGACAGGGAGTAGACACGATCGTAGGCCGCATGGCCGTAGTGCGCGACCGGCCACGCGGAGGCCGCGGTCAGCAGGATCAATAGCAGGGCAATGGCCTGACCCGAGCGGCTGCGCGTGATCAGGGCCACAACAAGCGAAAAAACACCCGCGGCCAATCCGTAGATCGGCAGCGGGTGGAGAAGGACGTGGACGTATTCGGGCTGGCGCAGGGCCGCGAGGAACTCCGTCCACAAGGACTGCATGGAGCGGAGGGCTACTTCACGATCTCGATGTTCTCAAGCAGATTGATGCCGTCGCGGCTCACGAACTTGCCCTTCACGGTGATGGTCTTGGCGGCGTATTGCGCCAGGTCCTTGTTGGCGGGCATATGCTGTCCGATCAACAGATAGACCGTGCCATCCGCGCTTTTGAGGCCGACGGGCAGGCCGCTGGAGATGCATTTCTCGGCGCAACCAGCGTGCTTTTCGCCCTGCGCGCCGTGATCGAGATAGCAGGCCATGTCGAGGACTTCACCGGTGACCGTGATGTCGCTACCGCTCTTGGCCATGTCCATGTGACCCATGCTATCGCCGGACATGGGCTTATCTTCGGCGTGCAGGGCGAGCGGCAGGACCGCGAAGGCCGCGCCGGCGGCCAGCAATGCGAGGAGTTTGGAGAGAGGACTGAGGTGCTTCATAATGAGTTGCGTTGAGGTTGAGGACGGCTGGAAAGGTGGTTGGTGATGGAACGGCAAGCCGCCTGGGAGAAAAGACCCCGTGCTCTCAGTCGGCGCTGCTTACCGCAAGTTACCGCTAACATCCTTCATATTGTTGGAGAATGCAAACGGCGCACTTATTCCCGGGCCAGCGCGGCAGCTGGAACAGCGGTCCTGGCCAGACTCCGCCCGCGCCAGATGAAGAAGATGGCCGGATAGACGAGTAGTTCCATGAGCGTGGAGGTGACGACACCGCCGACCATGGGCGTGGCGATGCGTTTCATCACATCGGCGCCCGCGCCGTGGCTCCAGAGGATGGGCAGCAGGCCGGCGATGATGACCGCGGCGGTCATGGCCTTCGGGCGGACGCGCTTGACCGCGCCGTGATAGATGGCGTCGCGCAGATCGCCCGGCGTGTTCAGTTGCCCCTTCTTTTGCCAATCCGCGTAGGCCAGATCGAGGTAGAGCAGCATCACCACGCCGGTCTCAGCGTCGAGGCCGGCGAGCGCGATGATGCCGACCCACACGGCGACGCTGAGATTATAGCCGGAGAGGTACAGCATCCAGAACGCGCCCACGAGCGAGAACGGCACCGCGAGAAGCACGATGGCGGTTTTGATCCACGATTGCGTGTTGAGGTAGATGATGAAGATGATGATCAGCAGCGTAAGCGGCACGACGAGCAGGAGCCGTTGTTGCGCGCGCAGCATGTATTCATACTGGCCGCTCCAGAAGACGCTGTAGCCGGTGGGTAGCTTGATGTCGCCACGCTGAATCGCATCGTCGATGGTGTGTTGGGCGTTGCGCACATACGTGCCGATGTCCACGCCCTGCACGTCCACATAAATCCAGGCGTTGGGAATGGCGGCTTCGCTCTTGATGCCCATCGGCGCGGCCACCACACGCACCCTGGCGAGCTGGCTGAGCGGCACCTGCGCCATGAGGGCGGTCGTGCCGCCGCCCATCGCTGCAGCCGTGCCGGCCGATTTCACGGGGATCAGGATATCGCGAAGCGCTTCGAGGTTTTCGCGGTAGTCTCGGTTGTAGCGCAGAATGACGCCGTAGCGTTCCAGACCCTCGACGGTCGTCGTAAGCGGCATGCCCCCGAGCGCGACCTCCAGCACTTCCTGTACTTCGCCGAGGGTGAGACCGTAGCGGGCGATGGCGTCGCGATCGATGTCAAACTCGACGTAGTTGCCGCCCATCACGCGCTCGGCAAACACGCTGCCCGTGCCCGGCACCTGCCGGATTTTCCCTTCGATCTGACCCGCGATGCGCTCAAGCTCGGCGAGACTCGGGCCGGCGACTTTTATGCCGACCGGCGTCTTGATACCGGTCGCGAGCATGTCGATGCGCGTCTTGATGGGCATGGTCCACGCGTTGGTCAGACCGGGAATCTGCACGGCGGCATTCATGGCCGTGACGAGTTCATCGACGGTGCGACGCCGGTGCGCGATGACCTTGCCGTCCGTGTCCTTGATGTCCGCGGCCGGCCATTCTTCCTCGGGCTTGAGCATGATGGTGGTCTCGATCATGTCCATCGGGGCGGGATCGGTGGCGGACTCGGCGCGGCCGATCTTGCCAAAGACGTGATGCACCTCGGAGAAAGCGCGGATCATCTGGTCGGTCTGCTGGAGCACCTCGCGCGCCTTGGTGGGCGAGATGCCGGGAAAGGTGGTCGGCATGTAGAGCAGGTCGCCCTCGTAGAGCGGCGGCATGAACTCGGAGCCGAGGCTCTGGTAGGGGAACGCCTTGCCGAGCTTCGCGGCAAACTCCTTCACCGCGCCGTTCGGCAGCACGCGCGCGACCACGGCATTCCACGGAAAGAAAACCCACCCGACGATCACGGCGGCGGTGATAATCACCGCCCAGCGGAACTTGATCATCAAGTCGAGGACCGGGTGGTATAGCCAGATGAGGAAGCGGTTGATCGGGTTCTTTTCTTCCCGCGGAATCTTTCCGCGGATGAAGAGGCCCATCAGCACCGGCGCGAGCGTGATGGACAGCAGCGCGGCGGTCGCCATCGAGTAGGTTTTGGTGAAAGCGAGGGGTTTGAACAACCGGCCTTCCTGCGACTGCAGCGTGAAGACGGGCAGGAACGACACCGTGATGACGAGGAGCGAGTAGAACAACGTGGGGCCGACTTCGACGGCGGCATCCCGAATGATGTCCCAGTGCGGCTTCCTGCCGCCGTCGCGCTCCAGGTGTTTGTGGGCGTTTTCGATCATGATGATGACCGCGTCCACCATCGCGCCGACGGCAATGGCGATGCCGCCGAGCGACATGATATTGGAGCTGAGGCCCTGCCCATACATGATGCCAAACGAGGCCAGCACGGCGATGGGCAGGATGACGATCGCGACGAACGCACTGCGCAGGTGCATCAAAAACAACAGGCACACCAACGCCACGACAATGCTCTCCTCGATCAGCTTCTCCTCGAGGGTTTTCACCGCGCGGTCGATGAGCGCGGTGCGGTCGTAGGCGATGGTGTAGCTGACACCTTCAGGCAGGCTCTTCATGGCCTCGTCGAGCCGCGCCTTGACGGCCTGGATGACTTGGCGGGTATCCACGCCGTAGCGCACCACCACGATGCCGCCGACCGTTTCGCCCTCGCCATTGAGTTCGGCGATGCCGCGGCGCATGTCGGGGCCGAACTGCACGTCGGCCACCTCGCCGAGCAGCACGGGTGTGCCGCCGGGGCCGCGACCCACGGCGATCTTGCGCAGGTCGTCGAGCCCGGTGACATAGCCGCGCACGCGCAGGATGAACTCCTTCTCGGCCATTTCGACGGAGCGCCCGCCGACCTCGCCGTTGCTCCGCTGCACGGCCATCGCCACGTCGCTGATCGAGAGATTGTAGGCATGCAGCCGGTGCGGATCGACCGTGATCTGGTATTGCTTGACGAAGCCGCCGACCGAAGCCACCTCGGCCACGCCCTCGACGCTGGAAAGCTGATACCGGAGGAACCAGTCTTGCATCGAGCGCAGCTGCGCGAGGTCATGGTTTTTCGAGTTCAACGCATACATGAACGCCCAGCCGACGCCGGTGGCATCGGGGCCGAGCCGCGGCGTGACGTCTTTGGGCAGGCTGCCGGACAAGCCGCTGAGATATTCGAGCACGCGGCTGCGCGCCCAGTAGGGATCCGTGCCGTCCTCAAAAATCACATAGACGAACGAATAGCCGTAGAACGAGTAGCCGCGCACGACCTTTGCCTTGGCCACGGACAGCATCTTGGTCGTGATCGGATAGGTGACCTGATCCTGCACGATCTGCGGCGCCTGCCCCGCCCACTCGGTGTAGATGATGACCTGCGTGTCCGAAAGATCAGGGATGGCATCGAGCGGGATGTTGCGCAGCGCGTAGATGCCGCCGAAGATCACCGCGGCGGTCCCCGCGAGGACCAGGAATTTGTTCTTGATCGAAAAATTGATGATGGCCTTGAGCATGGCGGCGGCGGGGAATGGTTGCGGCACGGTTCAGGGCTTGGCTGCGGCGGGCGTGCTTCCGGTCTGGCGCAGCATCTTCTGGATCGCCTCGCGGAGCTGGCTTTCGGAATCGAGCATGAACTGTCCCGAAATCACCACGTGTTCGCCGGCGCGCAGCCCGCTGAGCACTTGATAGAAGTTGCCTTCGCTGCGTGCGCCGAGCGTCACCTCCCGCGGCTCAAACGAACCGCCTTCCAGCGCCACAAACACCGTGTCGCGTTCGCCGCTGCGAAGAACGGCCATGTCGGGCACCAGCACGGCATCATCGGCCAGCTGCGCCGCGAAACGCACATCCGTGAACATGCCGGGCCGTAGGAAGCCGTCGGCGTTGGGCAGCACGATGCGCGCCGTGGTCGTGCGCGTCTGCTCCTCGACCTGCGGCAGGAGCAATTGGATTTTGCCCTCAAACGTGCGCGGCAGGCCGTAGCTTGTGCCCACCACGACCGTCTGTCCGTCCTGCACGAAAGGCAGGTCTTTTTCATAGATTTGCGCGAGCACCCAGACCGTCGCGAGGTCGGCCAGGCGGTAGATTTTTTCGCCGGCCTTCATCATCTGGCCGGCGACGGCCATCTTTTCGATGACCACGCCGTCGGCCGGCGCGCGGAACGTGTAAGTGCGGCGGGCCTCGCCGGTGCGCGCGATTTCGGCGATGAAATCGGCCGGCAGATCGAAGAGTTGCAGACGCGCGAGCGCGGCGCGCGTCAGTGGCCCGCCCTCGGAACCTTCGCTGCGGACGGCGACGAGATAGTTGAGCTGCGCGTTGTAGAGGTCGGGCGAGTAAATCTCGAAGAGCGGGTCGCCGGCTTTCACGGCGGTCCAGGTGGCGTTCACGTAGAGTTTCTCGAGCCAGCCCTCGTATTTGGTGGTGATGTCGCGCAGGCCCTGTTCGTTGTAGGCCACGATGCCGACCGTGCGGAATTCGCGCCGCACCGGGCCGTGCTCGACCGGCGCGGTCTGCAAGTTCATGCGCTGCGTCGTGGCCGCGTCGATCTGGATGGTCGGCGCGGAAGAATCCCCGCCCTCATAGACCGGCACCAGGTCCATACCCATCGTGTCCTTGCCGGGCTTGTCGCTGACCTGGCCGGGGATCATGGTGGACTGGTAGTATTTGATCTGGCGTTCACCGGAGGGTGCGGCGGCTCCGGGTGCCGCGGTGTTGGCGCGCACAGGCTGCAGCTTCATGCCGCAGATCGGGCAATTGCCGGGCGTGTCGCGGATGATCTGCGGGTGCATGCCGCAGGTGTAGAGTTGCTTTTCGGCTGCCTGTAGCAGTGTCGGAAAAAATGCGAGCGCGGCAAAAAGCAGCGTCGCGCCGACCAACGCGAGGCACAGGATGGAGGACAAGGGCGATTTCATGGCGGGCGGGAAAGGAGTGGCGGGTTACCGGGAAGAGGGCGCGGCGGCGGCGAGCAAGTCGGTGTCGGCGGGCGCCACGTCAGCGATCATGAGCAGGAGATCGGTGACGGCGGTTTCGCGCTGGCGTAGCGCTTCGAGACGCTCCAGCCGCATGCCGAGCGCCATCAGCCGGATTTGCGGAATCATGCCGGGACCGTCCATGCCTGATTGGTAGGCGGCCTCGGCCGAGGCGAGGCTGCGCTCAAGGTTGGGCAGCGCCGTGCCTTCGAGATAGGAAATCATCCGCTCGGATTCGCGCACCATGTAGAGCATCTGTGCCAGTTCGGCGGCGAGGTTGAGCTGTTCGGCGTTGAGGCGCGCAACCGCGGCGTCGCGGCGTGCCTCGGCGGCGGCGCTGGTCGCGGCGATCTTGTCGCGCCAGATCGGGAGCGTCAGGCTCGCCGTGGGGCGCACCATCAGGGGATCGGCCTTGAGGTCGATCATCGCGCCCAGCGCAAAATCGGGCGTGCCGGTTTTGTTGGCGACCTCGACGCCGGCCATGGTCATCTCGACCATGGCGCGCATCGAGGCGAGCTCGGGGTTGACCGCCCTGGCCGCGCGCCAGAGCTCGGGCTCGGGCGGCAGCGGAGTCGCCGTGAGCGCAATGCGTGGCCACGGCGGATCGGCGTCGTCGGGCGAAAGGCCGAGGGCCGATTTAAACCGGGTGTGCGTCGCGGCGCGGCGATCTTCGAGCGCGGCGATCATGGCGCGCACTTGCGCGGCGGAGTTGAGAAAGAGCACTTGGGTCCCGATCGTCGCCATGCCGCGTCCGGTGGCATAGTCCGAAGCGTTCAGGGCGGCGGACTGGTCGATGGCGCCGAGCGAGGCTTCGCGGAGCCCAAGGGCCTCGTCCACATAGGCGATTTCGATCCACGCCTTGCGCACCATCGCGGCCGTGCGCAGTACCGTGGTCGCGTAGTTGCGGTAGGCGACTTCACTCGCGGCGGCCGCCTCCCGGCCCATCGCGACCCGCTTACCCCGCGTCATGAAATCGAACATGATGCCGGGCATGAACGTCATCAGCGTGTCGGCGATGTCGGCTTGGAAGGTGAGTTGCGGGTCCGGCAGCGAACGCGCCGGCGTGATGGCTTCGACCGCCGCCCGCCAGTCGTAGAACGCCGCCCCCACCTGCGGATGGTTGAGCAGGGCGTAGCGAAGGTAGTCGGCGAGAGACGAATCCGTGGTCAGGACCGGCAGATCCGGTTTGCGCCCCGCGGGCCGCAGCAGCATGCCGGTCCGCTGCACGCGAGCTGCCGCGGCTTGTTCCTCGTGAGAGGCGGCGACACACCCGGCGAGAAACAGTCCGACGGAGACGACGATGAATCGGGGAAAATGCACGATGGGAAGGGCATGATCAGCCCTTAGTCTCCTCCTTCACCTCGCCGCAGGTAAGCATGTCCTTGCCGAGGTAGGGATTCGCCACTGCGCGCGTGCTCTGCACCCAGTCGGCCTGCGCCATGGGGCAGGTCAGGATGAAGTAGCCCTTGATGTGCTTCGCGAGCGCGATCGTCTCGGTGCTGAGGGTCTTGAACGCCTCACGGGCTGCGGCGAGATTGTCCGCTTTGGTAATATCTTTGGCGGAGCTGGCGATGCCGGCGTGGTGCAGCCTGACCGCTTCGGTGGCGAGCCTTTGCACGGCGGCTCTGACCGCAGTCAAGTCGTCGGCCACGAGCGCAGCCGCGACCTTTTCATACAGCGGGATCAGGGGAGACTGGTCCTCCGCGGCATGGGTGACACCCGCCGTGCCGGCCAGAATTAGAAAGACGATAAAGGAACGGAAGGTTGTCATGGTCATCAGTGATACGCCACCGGAGGCGTCATCCCTCGGAAAGATTCCGTTCCCGCGCTCCATCCGCCGGAAACGGAATCTGGAGTGGAAAAAATCACCCGCCGGTTGCTGTGAACCGACGGGTGAAAGCATCTTCGGCCGGCCCGGGTTCAGGATTTCGCTTTCGTCGCGGTCTTGGCGGAGCAACCGGCGCAGCTCTGGCAGTTGGTGCAGACTTTGCCCGCTTGGTTGCAGGCGATGGTTTGAACCGTCGGGGTGGGCTTGCCGGCCACCGGACGCAGGCGATTCGAGTAGTCGGGCGGGGGACCGGCGCGGAGAACCGGGGCGGCAGCGAGGAGAAGAGTGACCGCTGCTACAGCGAGCAGGGAATGAAATGTCTTCATAATTAGAGGGTGATTCAAATGATGGATGTTCGCGTGTGTTCATCCGGTAATACGCCGGCCGCGCCGCCACCCCTGATAAATTGTGCCCAAGACTGAGCGTGGTGGAGCCCGCCATCCCGGCGATGCAGCGCGCCGGGACGGCCGGTTCAGCCTTCGAAAATGTCAGCAGGGCATGGATTACCCTGGAGAATAAAGCACGGAATGCATCCGAGCTACCGCGGCGTGCCCGCTTACGCAGCGGCTTGGACAAAGGCGGTGATCAGCGGATGCCGCTCGCCACGCAGCGCGGAGCGCTCGGGCTGAAAGAGCGTGCCGATGAAAAACGGATGCGAGGGCAGCTCGCCAGCGCGCACCTCCCCCATCTCATCGAAGCCGGTGAAACACCATCCGGCGGCCTCGAGGCGGCTGCGCCACGTAGGATTGGGCCCGTAGTTGCAGCGGTAGCCCTCCGTGGCCGGCTTTCCACCAAAGATGGTGTGCAGGCGGCTGCCGGGTGTGAAGGTGATGCCACCGGATTTCTCCACCAGTGAACAGGCCAGCGGTGTGACGACGAGGTCGGCGCCGCCGGGGTTGGTCTCGGCGTGGTCCGCATCCCGCACGCCGCAGACGTTGCGGGCAAATTCGATGAGCGCGTGCTGGAAGCCGCCGCAGGTGCCGAGAAAAGGCCGGCCCGTCTCGCGGGCGAAACGAATGGCCGCGAGGGCGCCATCCATGCTGGCGTAGGGACTTGCCGGAACAACCCAGACCGCTGTGAAATCAGCGAGATCGTGGCTGGCATCATGGATCGTCGTGGTGGGGATCCATGACCACGTCACCTTCGCGGCGGCGGCCGGGCGGGCGAGTTCGAGCGCGCGCGGGATGGCGCGGTGCGCGACGACGGCTTCGCGGTAATCTCCAACCAGGGCGATGGCGGCGTTCATTCGGTAGGGCTGCCAACCTTCAGCGCCGGGTGGTCAATTTTCAATGGGAATGCCTTGTTTCCAGAGGGAGAGCCGTGGCCACCGCGTCTTTCCTGACAGCGCCCCGGCCACGCTGCGTGGTGATGACCGCCACCGAGACCACGATCACCGCGGCGGCCGCGAGCGTGCGCTCCGTGACCGGCTCGCCCAGGATCAGCCAGCCAAGAAAGACGGCGACCAAGGGGTTGACATACGCGTAGGTGGAGACGCGCGCCGGCGTGCTGTGTTTCATGAGCCAGACGAAGGTGGAGAAACCCACAAGCGAACCCATCAGGATCAAGTACCCGAACGCCAGCCACGAACGCGCGGAAACGGCGGCGGGTGAAAACGCCGCCAGATCTCCGTGCGCGAACGCCGTGAGCATGAGCGCCACCCCGCCGCAGAGCATTTGCAGCGCCGACGCGGTGAGGGACTCGGCGGGATTGCGCACGCGCCGGCCGTAGATCGAACCGAAGGCCCAGAAGACGCCGCCGACGAGGATGGCCGTCACGCCACTCGGATTGAGCCCGCCGGCCGCGGCGTTCTCCCAAGGCGCGACCAGCCACGCGACGCCGGCGAAGCCCAGTAGCAGGCCGACCCCGGTCAGCAGGGTGGGGCGATGCCCGCCGCGCCACGCCCACTCCGTGAGCACCATCATCAACGGCTGTGAACCGATGATGAGCGCCGTGAGCCCCGACGGGATGTATTGTTCCGCCCAGGCCACGAGGCCGTTGCCGCCGAGCAGGAGAAAGGTGCCGATGATCGCGTTGTCCCGCCATTGGCGCGCCGTGACCCGGAAACCGCGGGTCACGGCCAGCCAGCCGGCCAGCACGCCACCGGCCACAAGGAATCGCACGCCCGCCATCAGGAACGGCGGCAGCGTCTCGACCGCGACGCGGATGCCGAGGTAGGTGCTGCCCCAGACCAGATAAATGGTGGCGAAGGCGATGACGAAGGCGGTGCGGGATGGCGCGTTCATGGCGGAGCGAACCAGTCAGGCCGGCTGGGCAAAGCGGCTGTATTCCAGGGGGCGCATGGCGGACGGTCGTTAATGGGAGGGGCGAAAAGCGAGGACGATTTTCGGGCGGGGAATTTGTCTAGAGCTGCTTTTTGGCCAGATCGCCAAGGGTCCTGAGCGCGGCGTCGATCTCCGCGGTCCACGGGATGGCGCAATTCATGCGGAGACAGTTGCGGTAGCGGTCCTTCACGGAAAACAACGGTCCGGGCGCGGTGTTGATGTGGTGCTTGAGCGCGTCGGCATGGAGCTTGAGCGTGTCGACGCCCGCGGGAAGTTCGACCCAGAGGATCATGCTGCCCTGCGGACGGCTGAAGCGCGTGCCCTCGGGAAAGGAGCGCAGAATGGCCTGCGAGAACAGATGCATCTGGTTCTGGTAGGCCCGGCGGATGGAACGGAGGTGATGGTCGTAGCCGCCGTCGCGCAGGAATTCGGCGAGCACTTTTTGCAGCACGGCCGGCGTGCCGATCGTGTTGGTGAACTTCAGGTGGCGCACACGCTCGAAGTGGCGTCCGGGCGCCGTCCAGCCGATGCGGAAGCCGGGGGCGAGCGTCTTGCCGAACGAGGAACACAGCATGACCAGGCCGTCCGTGTCCCAGGCCTTGAGCGGCTTGGGGCGGCGGTCGCCGAACTGCAGGTCCCCGTAGATGTCGTCCTCGATGGCGGGCACGCCATAGTCGGCGAGCAGGCGGTAGAGCCGCTCCTTTTTCGTGTCCGGCATGCAGGAGCCGAGCGGGTTCTGGAAGCTGGGCATGACGAGGACGGCCTTGATGTCGTTCTGCTCGAGGGCGGTGCGCAGGGCGTCGAGACAGATGCCTTCGCGCGGGTCGGTGGGAATCTCGAGCGCTTTGAGGTTGAGGCTCTGGATGATGTCGAGAAATCCGAAGTAGGCGGGGGTCTCGAGCGCCACGATGTCACCGGGCCGGGTCACGGCGCGCAGACAGAGGTTGATGGCCTCGGTGCAGCCGACGGTGATGACCAGCTCGTTGTGATGCAGCGGCACGCCGGCCAGCAGGTAGCGCCGGGCGATCTCGCGGGCCAGTGGTTCGAACGCCCAGTTCATCGCATACCGGCCGACCAGGGTCGGATCAGACCGGCTGACCGAGCCGAGGAGGCGGGCGAGTTTCTTGGTGGGAAACAACGAATGGTGCGGGCAGGCGGTGGCGAACGGCACATAGTTCGAATCGAGCGCCAGCTCCCGCATCCGCGCCGTCAGGTCGCCGAGACTCACGTAGGCGGGCCGGGTCATCGGCCGGGCCATGCGCGGTTCGGGCACGCTGAGCAGCGGACGCGGACGCACATAGTAGCCGCTCTGCGGGCGCGCCTCGAGGTAGCCGCGATTTTCGAGCAGCGTATAGGCCTGCAGCACGGTGGAGATGCTCACGTCGCGCTGGAGCGACATGCGCCGCACCGACGGGACGCGGTGGCCGGGCCGCAGCGTGTCCTGCTCGATGAGCCGCTGCAGTGACGCCGCCAGCCCGGCATAGAGCGGCTGGGACGGCACCAGGTGGCGGGCGGGCGGGCGGGACGCGGGACGGCCGGACGGCAAGGAAACGCGTCGGGACGAAACGGCGGCGGTGTCGCGGGAAACCGGCGACGGAGCGGGGGCGAGGAGGGACGGAGTCATGGCAGGGAGTGAAAGGTAACACTGTACCGCCGCACGGGGCAGCGACAGTGGCGGAAGAATGCAACCAGTACAGTTTTCAGCAATCAAAACTGTGACCATCACAATTTGCCATCAGTGGTGCTGCCCGCGGGATCGATGTTGAACTATCATGCATGGCATGAATACGAACGCCTCAGAACCAACGACCCGCCGGAAGTCCGCGCCGTGGAGATGGACGACGGGGCGACGCATCGCGGCAATGTTATCGGAAGGCGGAACGGCTTCACGCCTGCGCCGGTGGATCCGCGCAGTGCTGCAGGCGCCCGCCCCGGCGCCGGTTTCGACCCGGCCGGAGACGCCGGCGGACCGCACGCCGGGCGCTCCCAGCCCGGCATCCGTCGACTCGCGCGAGCTGTCGTCCTGGAGTCCGTTCTCGCCGCGGTTCTGACCGCGACCTTTGCCCGCGGTCGGTGCGGCCGCATGTCCGGCTTAAAGCTCGCCGCACGGGGCGGCCGAAGGTAATTTCGGCGCAGATCATGAAAACCAGGCTATGCACGCTCTTGATGTTATTTGCGACCGCGGGTGCGGCGTTTAACCTGCAGGCCGAAACAGTGCTGGTGCCCAGGGCGGTATCGGTGGCGCCGGGGGCGGAATTCACCGTAAAACTTCTTTGGACCAACACCGGCGGGGAGTCGTTGCTGCTGCACCCGCCGCGCACGGTTGCCGGGCGGCTGCACGCCGGCACCGCGCGGTCGGAGGACGTGCGGCTGGTCGCGAGCGACGCACCCGACGAGTTGAACGTGGCACCGGGCGCCTTCGCTCAGGTGGACTACTCGTTCCAATTGCCGCCGGAGATCGTCGGACCGGTGGTGCTCGAAGTGATTGCGCTGGGCGCGCAGCCGGTGATGTTTTCCGTGCAGGAACCCGAACTGTCGGCTGCCGCCCGGAAGCCCACAAACATTGCGCAGCGCGAAGCGGCCACCAAGGCGGCCCACGAGACGGCGCTGCGGCGCAGTACGCGGCTGCTGCCCGGCATCACCGCTTATGAACCGGTGTATGTCGGCCTGGGCGGACATGGCGGTCTCAACGCCAAGTTCCAGATCAGTTTCAAATACAATCCGTTTGATCTGTGGCCGTTCTACCTTGGCTACACGCAGACCTCGCTCTGGGATCTCCATTCCAACTCGAAACCGTTTCGCGATACGGTCTATCGCCCGGCGGTGTTTTACCTCAAAGACCCTGCCTGGAGTTCCGCCGATGGCCGCCTGCGCTTCAGCATGCAGGCGGGCTTCGAGCACGAGTCCAACGGCCGCGACGGCTCCGCTTCGCGCAGCATCAACACGCAGTTCGTGCGTCCGCGACTGGAGTGGCGGTTCAGCGACAACGTGCGCCTGACCCTCTCGACCAAGTTTTACGACTACCTGGAAAAGGCGGACAATCCCGACATCGCCGACTACCGCG